>NZ_CP132542.1:1120000-1420000 GCF_030845175.1 Coralliovum pocilloporae
GCATGCGGCGCCACCCCATTCTCGGGATCCGCAAGATGCACAGCGGTGTTGACTGGTCTGCTCCGCGCGGAACACCAATTCTGGCGGCAGGCAATGGTACGATCACCCATGCCGGCTGGAAACGCGGTTATGGCAAGTTCACCACCATCCAGCATGCCAACGGATATGAAACCGCCTACGCTCACCAGACGGCTTTCGCAAAAGGGATCCGCCCCGGAACGCGCGTCCGGCAGGGTCAGGTTATTGGCTATGTGGGGTCAACCGGCCTCTCAACCGGACCTCATCTGCATTATGAAGTGCGAGTCAATGGCCGACGGGTAAACCCGATGCGCATCCGGCTACCACGGGGTCGTGTACTCGACGGGACCATGCTGACGGATTTCGAGCAGCAGCAGAAAAGCATTGATGAGCTGCTTTACGAGGATAGTTCCGGCAAACGAACACTGGCAGCGAACTGAAGAAACGCAAACGGGGCATGGAAATCCATGCCCCGTTTTTGATTCACCATCATATGGGTCAGGCTGCGATCACATCACCCGCCTGCGTCTCAAAGAACAGGTGATCTCCCTTGGCTGTCACAATCAGAGACTGGCCATCTGAAATATCACCAGACAACAGTTTTTCAGCCAACAGGTCCTGTACATAACGCTGGATAGCCCGTTTCAGCGGGCGCGCGCCGAAAGCCGGGTCATACCCCTTGTCTGCCAGCCAGCTTGTGGCCGATCCGTCAAGCTCCAGTTCAATCTGCCTGTCTTTCAACAAAGCCTGCAGCCGCCTGATCTGGATTTCGACAATCCGCCCCATCTGCTCTCGCTTGAGCTTGTGAAACAGCAGGGTCTCATCCACACGATTGAGAAATTCGGGGCGGAAATGCCCTTTCACCGCATCCATCACCGGCTCGCGGACCGTATCCACGTCAGCACCATCGGCCAGAGACGTCATGAATTCGGCACCAATATTGGATGTCATGATCAGAAGCGTATTGCGGAAATCAACGGTCCGACCCTGACCGTCTGTCAGGCGTCCATCATCAAGAACCTGCAACAGTACATTGAACACATCAGAATGCGCTTTTTCGATCTCGTCAAACAGGACAACCTGATAGGGACGACGGCGCACAGCTTCCGTCAGCGCACCGCCTTCCTCATACCCCACATAGCCGGGAGGCGCACCAATCAGACGAGAGACAGAATGCTTCTCCATATATTCTGACATATCCAGCCGAACCATGGCCGTTTCATCATCAAACAGGAAATCCGCCAGAGCCTTGGTGAGCTCGGTTTTCCCAACGCCTGTCGGTCCAAGGAACATGAAAGACCCGATCGGCCTGTTTGGATCCTGCAGTCCGGCCCGGGATCGGCGCACGGCCTTAGACACAGCCTGGACAGCATCCGACTGACCAACAACACGCCGGGAAAGGCCATCTTCCATGGACAGGAGCTTCTCACGCTCCCCGGACAGCATCTTGTCAACCGGCACACCGGTCCAGCGGGAAACGATATGCGCGATATGGTCCGGGTTGACGGTTTCATCCAGCATGGATCGACCGGTCTCTTCCCCGTCTTTTTCAGCGTCTGCCTCAGCCAGTTTCTGTTCGAGGTCAGGAACAATTCCGTAGGCAAGCTCACCGGCACGCGCCAGATCGCCCTGCCGCTGTGCCCGCTCCAACTCACTTCTGGCCTGATCCAATTGCTCTTTCAGATCCTGCGTATCTGAGAGTTTGGACTTTTCCGCCTGCCAGCGCTGAGCAATCGACTGGGACTGGTCTTCAAGATCAGCAAGCTCTTTCTCAAGGCGTTCGAGCCTGTCTTTCGATCCCTGATCAGTTTCAGCCTTCAGGGCTTCGCGCTCAATCTTCAACTGAATAATCCGGCGGTCCAGCTCATCAAGCTCCTCCGGCTTGGAATCGACCTGCATGCGCAGACGGGACGATGCCTCATCCACCAGATCGATCGCCTTGTCCGGCAGAAAACGGTCGGTAATATACCGATTGGACAAGGTTGCCGCTGCAACAAGGGCAGAATCAGCAATACGAACACCGTGATGCAGCTCGTATTTCTCTTTGATGCCACGAAGAATGGAGATCGTGTCCTCCACGTTGGGCTCACTGACAAAAACAGGCTGGAACCGCCGAGCAAGCGCTGCATCTTTCTCAACATGCTGGCGATACTCATCCAGCGTGGTCGCTCCAACACAATGGAGTTCACCACGAGCCAGGGCAGGTTTCAGCAGATTGGAAGCATCCATGGCCCCGTCTGCCTTCCCGGCTCCAACCAGTGTATGCATCTCATCAATAAACAGGATGATCGAACCATCCGCTGATTGAACTTCCGACAGAACAGCCTTCAGACGTTCCTCAAACTCTCCCCGATATTTCGCACCGGCAATCAGCGCGCCCATATCGAGAACCATCAGGGCTTTGTCGCGCAGTGATTCAGGGACGTCACCATTGAGGATCCGCAGGGCTAACCCTTCGGCAATTGCTGTCTTGCCAACCCCGGGCTCGCCAATCAGAACAGGATTGTTCTTTGTACGCCTGCTGAGCACTTGAATTGTTCTACGGATTTCCTCATCGCGACCAATAACCGGGTCCAGTTTGCCGTCGCGTGCATCCTGTGTCAGATCGCGCGCATATTTCTTCAGCGCATCATAGCCATTTTCGGCTGACGCCGTATCTGCAGTGCGGCCCTTGCGCAGTTCATTGATCTGGCGGTTCAGCGCATCGGCTGTCACGCCGCCATGTTTAAGCGCCTTCCCGGCTTCTGTGCCTGTCTCAAGACATAAAGCCAGCAGAAGCCGCTCAACGGTCACAAAGGAATCGCCCGCCTTGGTCGCAATTGATTGCGCCTTCTCAAACACCCGGGCCAACGGTGCTGCAAGATAGATCTGACCATTACCGCCCTCCACCTTGGGCAGTTTTGACAGGGCCTGGTCATTGGCCTTGATAATATCCGCAACCCGACCGCCTGATGCGTCGATCAATCCGGCGCAAAGGCCTTCGGAATCATCCAGCAGAACCTTGAGCACATGCTCAGGCGTGAATTGCTGATGTCCCTGGGCAAGGGCACTATTCTGCGCAGACTGAATGAACCCGCGCGAACGTTCAGTAAATTTTTCAAAAGACATCTGGTTACCCTCTTTAGCCCGCTGACCTCGCCCATAATGGCACGCGATCAACGACTCGAACCAATTTCAAGCACAGCTCCCAGACAGGCAAGCTGCATCATTAATATAGGGCCGACCAACCGTCACAAAAAGATGCAGCCGCACAAAATCAGAAGGGGCCAGGCCAAACAAAAAAGCCCGATCGCATGATCGGGCTTTCTCAAATCCGGATGAACCTTTCAGGGTTCTATTCTTCAGCAGGCGTCGCCTCAGCTTTCGGCGTACGCCGACGCGGCGCACGGCGCGGAGCCGGGGCAGCGCCCTCTTCATCACCTGCAGATGCTGTAACAGGCTTTCTCGGAGCACGAGGCTTGGAAACACGACGACGCGGTGCAGGCTTGTCTGCATCCCCATCGTCAGAAGCCTGCATCATCGACATGGCGGCCAGGCCATTTTCGCCTGCGTCTTCGCCCCTGTCTGCAGCGGGAGTATCAGAAGCAGCCTTCTCGCCATGTCCGGATCCGTTCACCTGCTCCGCAGCAACGCCGGTTTCCGCCAGAACTTCATCAGATCCCGGAACAGCAACATCGCGAGGCTGGCTCTGCTCAGCTTCGCGCGTCTGCTGAGCCTGTGACTGGGCAGCAGCGACAATACGAGAATAATGCTCAGCATGCTGAAGATAGTTTTCAGCGATTACGCGATCACCGGCCGCCTGAGCATCCCGGGAAAGAGCAAGATACTTGTCAGCAATATGAAGTGCAGTTCCTCTGATTTTCACATCAGGGCCATTGCTCTCATATGTACGGCTTAGTGGATTCGGGCCCTTACGATTACGGCCACGCATTCTTTTGTTAGACTGTCCTTGCCTCATCACGCCATTCTCTATTCAGCGTCTTGCCAGGTGATCCAGGATCACGGCAGGTGCTGTCGGCTACGTGTTACAGGGAGTTTACACTGAAGAGTGCTCGGCCTCACCCAATCCGTTTGCAATCGAACCATGCAGAAGCACCAGCTCGAAAGCCATCCACGCCAATCATGACACAGAAACTAAATCAACGGGTCCCAGACCCATCTCCCGGTTGCCTTGAAGGAAAGCCCGATGCGACAAGCAATCAGTCAAGCGCCTTTCGGTGAACGGACCCTAGCTGTTTCATCAGGATTTTCCAAGCCTTTTTTATAAAACAATCGGGACAAAACCGTCTTTTTATACCTCAAACCATATGACGCGATCCTGTTGCTCCAAATCACGCACCAGATGAGGTTCCCTACCGGAGGTTTCTCGCACAATTTCAGCCACCGCCCTGCCCTGGTCGTATCCGATTTCGAAAAACCCGGCGCGCAATCCCGAAGGCTTGTTATGGGCAACCATCAGCATCATCGTTTCATAGGCAATCAGGCCTGACAGGCCACCATCAAGAGCTCGCATCGGATCATGACACCGGACCTCCTCAGACAGGGTTTTAATAACCGGGGTGGCGATATAGGGAGGATTCGAGACCAGCAGGTCACAGGCGCCAATCACGTCCAGATATGATCCACAGACTGGGAAAAAGCGTGCACCGACACCAAGATTTTCAGCATTGCTGCGCGCGACCCTTAACGCATCAAGACTGATATCAAGAGCGACACATGTTGCATTCGGAAGTTCATGCAGAAGGGCAATAGCGATACAACCGGTTCCGGTTCCGACATCCACAAGGCGCAGAGCCTGGCTCCGCCCACCATTGTGATCAATCCAGTTCAGGACGGTTTCAACCAGAACCTCTGTATCCGGTCGCGGCTCAAGCGTCTCCGGCCCCAGCCTGAAGGAAAGACCCCAGAAGTCCCGGCGCCCCAGGATGCGGCCGACCGGCTCCTGCGCAACCCGGCGAACAAGCCACTCATTCAGTAGGGCGCATTCCTCACCGGACAGGGCAAGATGTCCGCTTGTAATCAGACCCGCACTCTCCGTCTGGAAGGCTGCAAGGCAGAGGTGGCGGGCATCCAGCGCTGGATTGTCCAGCCCTGCGGCCCTGAGATGATCGCGAAACAGCCTGACAGCCTGCTCTCGCGTTACATCTGGTGTAAAGACCTCATTCGGAATGACCGTCATGCATCCTCATTGTTCTCGGACAGCAGCAACTGCGTCTGATGATCGAGAATGAGCGCATCTACGAATTCCTCAAGACCTTCACCTTCGAGAACCTTGTCGAGCTTGTAGAGGGTCAGGTTGATGCGATGGTCAGACACCCGGCCCTGGGGAAAGTTATAAGTCCGGATCCGTTCCGAACGATCTCCTGAACCCACCTGGTCACGACGGTCTGCGGCGCGTTCTTCCTGCGCCCGGCGGCGCTCTTCATCAAACAGACGCGACCGAAGAACCTTCATCGCCTGAGCCCGGTTCTGATGCTGCGATTTCTCTGCTGAAATCACAACAATCCCTGTCGGGATATGGGTAATCCGAACAGCGGAATCAGTCGTGTTCACATGCTGACCGCCAGCCCCGGAAGCCCGCATCGTATCAATCCGGATATCCTGATCGAGAATCTCGATATCAATATCTTCCGCCTCCGGCAAAACCGCGACCGTTGCAGCAGATGTGTGAATGCGGCCACCGGATTCTGTTTCCGGCACCCGCTGCACACGATGCACTCCGGATTCAAATTTCAGCCGGGCAAAAACCCCGGCACCAGCAACAGAGGCGATAATCTCCTTGTAACCGCCCACATCACCCTCACTCACCGACATGACCTGGACACGCCAGCCGTGGAGTTCGGCATACCGCTGATACATGCGGAAGAGATCTCCGGCGAAAAGAGCCGCTTCGTCACCACCGGTACCAGCGCGGATTTCCAGAATGGCACTCTTCGTGTCAGCCGCGTCCTTGGGCAACAGCAGAACCTGCACCTCGCCCTCAAGCGCCTCAAGTCGCTCTTCAAGGTCCGGTTTTTCAAGTTCAGCCAGCTCCACCATCTCCGCATCACCGGATTGCAGCAGATCGTCAATGCCTTCCAGTTCCGTCCGGATGGACTTGAGTTCCAGAACCTTCTGCGCCACCGGCTCAAGATCCGCATATTCTCTCGAGAGCTTCACATAGACATCAGCCTCCGGCCCGGATGCCATCTCGGACTGGATAGCCTCAAAACGGGCAAGCAGGCTGTCAAGTTTGGATTCGGAGAGCTGAACCATTCAGAATGTCCATTTCAAAAGCAGGATAGAGACGACGAGATACGAGTCTGGCTAAATCGGAATACGATGAGCCTTTGCATAGGCTGCGAGCTCCGTCCGAACATCCGACAGATCATCGGAAACACCGATAAGTGGAGAAATCGTCTTCTTCAGATCTTCCAGATCCACAGCGCGCACCATGGATTTGATAGGACCGATAGACGCTGGCGTCATCGACAGCTTGGTATAGCCGATAGCCAGAAGCGCCAGCGCATCCAGAGGTCGCCCGGCAATCTCGCCACAGAGCGTAACCGGCACATTATACTCGTCCGCTTTCCTGGCAATCTGCCTCAACAGCCGCAGAAACGGAACACTCAGCGTATCATAACGATTGGCAACCCGCGTATTGCCCCGGTCAACGGCCATGAAGAACTGCATCAGATCATTCGACCCGATGGAGATGAAATCAACACGCTGCAGCAGCTCGTCAATCTGGAACACCAGAGACGGGACTTCCACCATGGCACCAAGCTTCAGGCTTTTCGGCACAACATGACCAAATTTGGTGAGATGCCTGATCTCGGCTTCCACCAGCTCCCGGGCCTGGTCGAACTCTTCAACCTCGGTCAGCATCGGGAACATCAAACGCAGGTCCCGGCGCGCGGCAGCATGCAAAAGCGCCCGGACCTGGGTTCTGAGCAGGCTCGGACGATCAAGGCTGATCCGGATAGCCCGCCAGCCCATGGCCGGGTTTTCTTCAGGAGACGTTCTGAGGAAAGGCAGAACCTTGTCCCCTCCCACGTCAATGGACCGGAAGGTCACCGGACGCGACCCCGCCGCATCCAGAACCTGAGCATAGAAATTTCTCTGTTCCGTCATCCGGGGAAAACGGGATGCCACCATGAACTGGAGTTCGGTCCGGAACAGACCGATACCAACCGCACCGGACGCTTCAACATTGGGGAGATCGACCAGCAGACCCGCATTCATCAGGAGATCAACAATCGCTCCGTCAAGTGTCTGTGCGGGCTGGCTGATAAGCTGCTGATATTCTTCCTGCCGCTTGGCACGGAACCGGACTTTCTCGGCATAGGCGGCTTCCACATCCGCAGCAGGGCGCAGATGCACGGTTCCTGCATCACCATCGACGATGATCGCATCACCATCTTCAACCAGAGCCGTCGCATTCTCTGCCTGGCCGACCGTTGGAATGCCAAGGGACCGCGCGACAATAGCCACATGGCTGGTCGGCGCACCTTCCTCAAGGATGAGGCCACGCACGGAACCATGCTGATAATCAAGAAGCTCAGCCGCACCCATATTACGTGCAACGATCACCGCATCCCGATGCATGTTACCAGCAGAATGCCCATGCGGACGGCCCACCAGCTCACGCAGGAGGCGGTTGGCAAGATCATCAAGATCATGAAGCCGCTCGCGAAGGTAGGGATCCATCGAACGCATCATGCGCGCGCGCGTATCATTCTGCACGCGTTCCACGGCCGCTTCCGCCGTCAGGCCTGCATCAAGCGCTTCCCTGATTCGCCGCACCCAGCCGCGGTCATGAGCAAACATCCGATAAGCTTCGAGAATGGCCCGGTGTTCCCCGGACCCGGCAATCTTGCTGTCATCCAGAAGGCGGTCCACAGACAGACGCAGATTATTGATCGCTTCATCAAGACGCGTGCGCTCATGCTCACTGTCTTCTGCAATAAGGTCGGTTACAACAACCCTCGGGTCGTGCAGAACCACATGCCCCAACCCGATACCTTCCGCAAAAGATGCCCCCTCAAGGGCAACGGGCCGCAGCAGGTCAAGATCAACACCGGTCTTGCCTATCTCTTCAAGCTCGCCAGCAGCGATCATCTCGGCAAGGACCATGGCTGTGGTCTGAAGGGCTTCGACCTCTTCCTCGTTATAGGATCTCTGGGTCTTATTCTGGACAACCAGAACCCCAAGGGTCCGTCCTGCCCTGAGAATAGGCACCCCAAGGAAAGAGTGGAACTGATCCTCACCGGTCTCCGGCCGGTAGGCAAAGGCCGGGTGCGACTGGGCTTCAGACAGGTTCAATGGATGCGCGTCAGCTGCAATCGTCCCGACCAGACCTTCACCGACGCACAGATTGGTCAGGTGAACAGCTTCGCGCTTCAGGCCTTCGGTCGCATAAAGTTCAAGCAGATTGTCGGAGCGCAGAACATAGATCGAGCAGACCTCGGTCACCATGTTGGATGCAATCAGCACAACAATCTTGTCGAGCCTGTCCTGCGGGCTGATCGGCTCAGCCATCACCTCCCGCAAACGGCGCAACAAAACGCGCGGTCCAATTAGACTTGCCCGCATCCAACACTTCTCCGTTGGCAACCACCATTCAAGCGGCTGCCAGGTTCAACGGCTTTGCCTGAGCAACCCCTGTCAGGCAGCCTGATCCAGACCGTAGATCGAATGCAGGGTCCGAACTGCAAGCTCAGTATAGGCTGAGTCGATCAATACGCTGATTTTGATTTCAGATGTGGTAATGGCCCGGATATTGATGCCCTTCTCAGCCAGCGCCTGGAAGCACTGGGAAGCAACACCCGCATGGCTGCGCATACCGATACCGATTACGGATACCTTCACCACATCGGTTGATCCCTGCAGAGCATCAAATTCGATTTCCGAACGTGAGCTCTCGATCACATCACGCGCGCGCTCATAGTCGCTCGTTGGCACGGTGAACGAAATATCGGCCTTCGATCCATCTTCCGAAATATTCTGGACGATCATGTCCACATTGATATTGGCATCGGACAAGGGCGCAAAAACGGCAGCGGCAATGCCCGGCTTGTCCGCGACATTGCGCAGCGACAGCTCAGCTTCGTCCTTGGAATAGGCGATGCCCGTTACAACCTGCTTTTCCACGATTTCATCCTCATCACAAATTAGAGTGCCCGGAGGGTTGCCATATTCATCAAGCTGGCTGTCTTCGGGATCACTGAAGCTCGAGCGAACAAAGGTTCGCACATTATGGACCATGGCCAGTTCAACCGAGCGCACCTGCAGAACCTTGGCACCAAGAGATGCCATTTCCAGCATTTCTTCAAAAGACACCCGGTCCAGCCTGCGCGCCATGGGAACGATGCGCGGGTCCGTGGTGTAGACGCCGTCCACATCTGTATAGATATCACAACGGTCAGCATTGATGGCAGACGCAATGGCAACAGCACTGGTATCAGAACCGCCGCGGCCAAGCGTGGCTATTCTATTATCAGGGGCAACGCCCTGGAACCCGGCAATCACTGCGACCTGACCACCGCTGATCCGCTCAATCAGAAGAGAGCCATCAATATCAGCAATACGGGCCGCCCCATGGGCTTCATTGGTCTTGAGCGGAATCTGCCACCCCTGCCAGGACCGGGCATTAACACCCATGGACTGCAGAACAATGGCAAGAAGGCCTGACGTCACCTGCTCCCCGGAGGATACGACAGCATCATATTCCCGGGCATCATGCAGTGGAGATGCTTCCTTGCACCAGCCAACCAGTTCATTGGTCTTGCCTGCCATGGCTGAGACAACAACAGCCACCTCGTTGTCCAGATCCACCTCACGTTTGACATGACGGGCCACATTCCGAATTCGATCCAAGTCCGCAACGGAAGTTCCGCCGAATTTCATGACCAAACGCGTCATCAGCTAAGCACTCATATTCTGAAGAAATAGGGTTCCGGATTCTCAATGTCTCGTGCGCAGAGCACCAGACGCGGCGTATTCATACAGCCCATGACCCAATGTCGCAAGTCAGTGTTTGATCCGTCTTTTGGCTTGACATTTAACCACTGACCGACGACCTCACTGATAAAGGCTCAATTGACGAGCAGACTTATGGTTTCCTGCAGGATTCGGAGATTACCACATGGCAGACGATCAGAACCCGCGCACCACGGTGGATGATGCCGAGGTAGAACGCTTTTCTGCAATGGCCGACCAGTGGTGGGATCCGACGGGAAAATTCCGTCCCCTGCACAAGTTCAACCCCGTTCGTCTTGGATATCTCAAGGAAACCGTCTGCCGGCATTTCAACCGTGACATCAACGACCCCGAGGCTTTCAAAGGTCTCAGACTGCTGGATATCGGCTGTGGAGGCGGTCTTCTCTCTGAACCCATGGCCCGGCTTGGTGCGAATGTGATTGGTGCAGATGCCTCAGAGACCAATATCCGCATCGCTCAACTCCACGCCGAGCGCAGTGAGCTGTCCATTGACTACAGAGCGACCACGGCAGAGGCTCTGGCTGATGCAGGCGAACAGTTCGACGTGGTTCTCAATATGGAAGTTGTCGAGCATGTGGCGGACGTCAAGCTGTTCATGACGGCAACAGCACGCATGGTCAAACCCGGCGGACTGATGTTTGTCGCGACCATCAACCGCACCTTGAAGGCCTATGCGCTGGCCATTGTGGGTGCGGAATACGTGCTGCAATGGCTGCCCAAAGGAACGCATCAGTACGAAAAGCTGGTCAAACCGTCAGAACTTGAAATCGCACTGGCGCCAACGGGCCTTGAAGTGATTGATCAGACAGGCGTCAGTTTCAATCCACTCACCGATCAGTGGATCAGAACATCCGACATGAATGTGAATTACATGATTGTCACGCACCGGCCCGAGTAACAAAGTCCGAGTAGCGCGGTCGGAATTGGCAGAACTGGTCAGTTTCTGTCTTCGGGAAGCTCCGGCAAGGGCATGAAATCGACACCTTCGTCGATCAGCTCTCTTGCTTCATCCGTTGTGGCCTCACCATAGATGCCGCGGTGCTCCACCTCTCCGTAGTGGATACGACGCGCTTCTTCTGCGAATTTGTCACCCACATAGTCAGCGCTCTCAGTCACTTTGTTGCGCAGCTCTTTCAGAGCCTCCACCATCTGCCGCTGTTGCTCTTCCTGCGCCACCATGGCGGTGACCGTCTTCTTGCGGCTGGTGGAAACAGCAGGGGCCATCAGGGTTTTTGTAACCGTACCGGACCCGCATGTGGGGCAGGACAGAACACCCAGGTCAGCCTGGCGCTCAAAGTCGTCAGCCGATCGGAACCAGCCCTCAAACTCATGCTTCATATCACATTGAAGACTGTATTTGATCATGATGCCGCCTCGGCATCGTCCGCAAGCCCGGCCATCTGGATAGAGAAATGCCGGTCATGAGAGAGAGCCGGTATCCGACTGCGGGCCTTTTCAGTCAACTGAGGATCAATCTCAGCCGTGATAAAACCAGGTCCATCTTCCGCCTCGGCCAGGATTGCGCCCCATGGATCGATAATCATCGAATGTCCATAGGTCCGCCTTCCGTCATCATGCGCTCCGCTCTGCGCAGCAGAAAAGACAAAACACCCGGTTTCAATTGCCCTGGCCCGGAGCAGTACATGCCAGTGCGCCCGACCGGTCTGTTCAGTAAAAGCGGCTGGAATCGCGACGAAATCGGACCCTGCCTTTGCGTAAGTCCGGTAAAGATGGGGAAAGCGCACATCATAACAGATAGAGAACCCGAGCCGCCCCCAGGGCAGGTCGGCCAGAACCGCATCCTGTCCGGCCTGATAGGACGCCGATTCCCGATAACTTTCTCCACCGGCCAGATCCACGTCAAACATATGCAGCTTGTCATAACTAGCCTGCAGACGGCCATCTGTACCGAACAGATAAGCCCGGTTGGCAAGATGGCCATCATCAAGGCGCACAGCAACGGACCCCACATGGAGGGCAATCTTCAGATCCCGCGCCAGACCGGAAAAAGTGGCAAGAACCTCGTGATCGGTTTCAGCGGTTACTTCATCTTGCATGGATGCACGATCAAGCTCCATGATCGTCGTCATTTCCGGCGTCAGCACATAATGAGCACCCTGCCCGGCCGCGGCTCTGACAAGAGCTTCAGCTTCCTTCAGATTATCGCTGACTTTCCGGCCTGAGCACATTTGCACACAGGCCGCTCGAAATGACGTCATGGGTATCCCGTTCTGAGGATCTGCATTCAACAATCACCGAACACAGAAACAAATCAATTTCATTCCTGCAGGTTGTTATCCGGTGATGAGTTTAGCCCGAGTTCAGGCCGCAAGCAATTTATCCAGCTTGCCGTCCCACTCAAGGTCAAACAACTCATCACAGCCACCAACGTGCTTGTCGCCGATAAAAATCTGCGGGAATGTTTTCTTGCCATTTGCCTTCTTGACCATTTCCGCCTTCAGAGCCGGAGAGTATGTGGCGTCGTGCTCCTTGTATTTGGCACCCTTCTTTTCCAGAAGTTTCTTCGCACGAGAGCAATAGCCGCAAAACTGGCGGGTATAGATTGTTACTTGCGCCATCTATGGTCTTCCTTTGTCTGTGTCAGAATAAACGGTCCAGAACGGGTTCCAGAACTCTGACAGAAAATATTTCCGGCCTTATATGGGAGATCCCCCCGGCGCTGCAACCCTTGCAAAGGTCACAACATCGACAGAACGGCATCCTCCCCGCAGAAGCGCACGTGTACAGGCATCCACCGTCGCTCCGGTTGTCAGGACATCATCGACCAGCAGAACCGACTTGCCAAAGAAACTGGCACGACCGTTATCGGTCACACGAAAGGCACCCTGAACATTACGCTTGCGATCCCGGGCAACCAGTCCCACTTGCCGGATTGTCGGCTTGATTCGTTCAAAGCCGTCAAAATCCACAGCAATTCCCGAGAGGCACCCAAGAGTTCTGGCAAGCTCCGCAGACTGATTGTAACGTCGCTGCCAAAGGCGTCTTCTATGCAATGGCACAGGCACAATAAGATCCGCATGCGCCAGAAGGTCTCCAGCAGCACGCAGAAGCATAGGACCGAGAAAATGGCTCAGTTCCGGCTGGTCCAGATATTTGAAACGGTGAATGACACGCTGGACACGCTCATCATAAAGAACCGCAGCCCGCGCCCGGCCGAAGGGCGGCGGGTTAGCAATAGCCTCCGCAGACAGAGCACCAGAACCGATATCATAGGCAAAGGGTATTCCAAGGCGTTCGCAATAGGGCCGCTCAATCCAGTTCAACCGGGACCAGCACTGCATGCAGAACCCGTCTCCGGATGCAACGAGTATACGGCAAGACGGACAGAATGACGGCAAAAGCCAGTTCAGCGCAGCTCGTCCAATCCCGGAAACAGTTGCTCGTTCAATCGGATTGCGCAACATAGATCACTCGTACCGTTTTCATATGTTGATCTTGCACCATGACAAGCAGACTCTTCAACCGACAGCAGCAATTTGCCATTCAGGCTCGCGCTCTGAGATATCATGGCAACAAGGCAACCTTTCTGTATGAAGCTGCTGTTGATGATATTCTCGACCGCCTCAGTGTCATCTCCCGTGACTTCGCGCAAACCGTGGCTCTGACAGACCCGACAGGCTATTTGTCAACCGGTCTCCGCGCGCTCCCGAACATTGGCCAGATCACAAGAACAGCATGGTCCCAGGATCAGGACCCGGACCTGGTCACAGATGAGGAAGTCCTGCCCTTTTCCCGGGAAACACTCAATCTGATTGTGAGCCCGATTGCACTGCAATGGGCCAATGACCTGCCGGGAATACTGATTCAGGCGAGGCGGGCACTGAAGCCAGACGGCCTGTTGATTGGTTCAATGCTGGGCGGCGAGACGCTTTACGAGCTGAGAGATGTGCTGACAACTGCAGAACTCGAGTTGAGAGATGGTGCAGCACTGCGCGTCATCCCGTCACTGGATATCCAGACAATGGGCGGTCTCCTGCAGCGGACCGGTTTCAGCCTTCCTGTCATTGATCAGGACGCAATCACAGTTCGCTACAGCACATTTATCGATCTGATTCGGGATATCCGAGCCATGGGCGGCACATCGGCTTTCGCTGACAAAAGAACCCCGGCCCTCAATCGATCAATCCTGCACCGGGCTGAAGCGCTCTATCAGGAAAAATATTCCGATTCCGACGGGCGTATCCGCGCCACATTCCAGATCATCTCATTTTCCGGCTGGGCACCGCATGAGAGCCAACAGCGCCCTCTTGAACCAGGCGGCGCAAAGCAGCGTCTGGAAGACGCTGTCCGAGCTTTTGACAAGGACAAATAGACCTTGCCTGGCAACCATAGGAAAGAATGGAAATGGGCAAAAAGATCAGAATCGCGAAAAAATAAGAGTCTTTGAAATAAGAGTCTTTATTGACCCGACGCACCTGACGCAGAAATCAGATTACCCAGACGTCCGAAAATATCATCAATTGGCGTATCATCCAGCGCAGCAAGACCAAGAATCGAAATCATAGCCAGAATCAGGCCATATTCTACGGCCGTGGCTCCTCGATCATCTTTCAGGAATTTGCGCAACATTGATATCAGATCCCCTGCAGTTGCCGCTATTATCTCCCCGATCCGTTGATGAAGAATGAAGAAGCAGCTCCACAGCTAAACTAATTTCTAAAGACCAGGCTCTGCTAAAGCGGCCAGAAAAAGAGAATGGACGGCACCGCGACGGCAATCACAATCAGCTCAAGCGGCAGGCCCATCCGCCAGTAATCGCCAAAAGCATATCCGCCGGGCCCCATGATCAGAGTATTGTTCTTGTGTCCGATCGGCGTCAGAAAAGCGCAGGATGCCGATATGGCAACTCCCATAAGAAAAGCGTCCGGATTAACCTGTAGCGTCTGGGCAATCTCGATAGCAATCGGGGCCGCAATCACGGTTGTCGCGGTATTGTTCAGAACATCCGACAGGGTCATGGTTACAACCATCAGGAGAGCCAGAACCACGGGCGCCGTATAACCATCTGTCAGCGTAATGATACCCGAAGCGATAAGCCCTGTCCCTCCGGCCTGTTCCAGAGCGGAACCAAGGGGAATCATCGACCCCAGCAGAACCACGACTGGCCATTCAATCTGATCATAGACCTCACGGAGCGGCACGATATTCAAAAGAACATAGAGTACCGCCGCACAGGCCAGAGCCACAGGCAGATAAACCAGCCCGAAGCTGGCCAGAGCAATGGCTGCGGCAAAAATCAGGGCAGCGGGAAGCGCCTTGCTTCTTTGCGTGACACTCAGTCCGCGCTCAGCCAACGGCAGACATCCAAGCCATTGCGTTACATCAGACAACCGTTCTGATGGTCCAAGAAGCAGAAGGACATCGCCCGCCTCAATCGGAAGCTTTCTCACACGGTTCCGGAATTTCCTGCCCTGCCGAGAAACGCCCAGAAGCGTCACACCCTGCCTGTAGAGCAAGCCAAGGGACAGGGCGCTCCGTCCGTCAATCCGTGCATCCCGTGGCACCACAACCTCGATAAGAGACATGCCGCCAGCAGCGGCTTTCGCATGATATTCTTCGCCCGCATATTCCAGCGTGAGCAATCCGCGCAGGCGATCAATCGCATCAGGCCTTGCCTCAACAACCAGAATGTCACCCGCAGCAATCTCCTCAAGTCGCGCCCTTCCGGGCTTGCGCTTTCCATTCCTGACCAACCCGATCAGCGCAGCGTCAGCCTCTTCAGCGGTGTCATCAAGATCTGCTATACGCTGGCCAACCGCACCGGATCCTTCCGGCACCAGAAGTTCAGCGATATAATTTTCGATCTCGAAGCCCGCTTTTTCTCCGTCACCGCCATTGCCGGCGCGTGGAATCAGACGCCAGCCCACAAGCGCGATAAAGGCAATCCCAACCACCGCACAGATCAGGCCAACCGGTGCAAAGTCGAACATGGCGAACGGTTGCCCCAAAGCCTGTTCCCGGAATGCTGCAATGATGATATTCGGCGGCGTGCCAATCAGCGTGAAAAGCCCGCCGAGAATAGTCGCAAATGCCAGCGGCATCAAAGTGAGGCCAACGGCCCTGCCAGCACGTTTGGACGCCTGTATCTCAACCGGCATCAGAAGCGCCAGAGCCGCCACATTGTTCATAAAGCCGGACAACAGACCGCCAAGACCACCAATCAGGCTTATATGACCAGGCAGACCACGAGCCGGGTCAATCAGATGGCGTGTCAGGACGTCGATGGCACCGGAATTAATCAACCCGCGGGACACAATCAGCACTAGGGCAACAATGACCGTTGCCGGATGGCCAAAGCCGCTAAAGGCGTCTTCCTTCGGAACGAGCCCAAGCAGAAGCGCTATCAGCAGCGCGCAGAATGCCACCAGATCGTACCGGAAGCGCCCCCATAAAAGGAAAACAAAAACCAGCCCGAACAGGGAAAAAAGCGCAATCTGATCAAATGACATGAAAAACCCGATCTCAAGCCCCATCAAAGAGACCCATTATCGGGCTGTCACAATCGGATAGCAATGGAGATTGGGGGTATGGTCCCGGTCAGCAGAAAATTGCCAGCCTTACTGAGCAACAATCGCTGTCTGAGATGCCGTCTCGGTATTGGCTGCGTTAGCCAGAACAAGGCCAGCTGCGCCATAAAGAGCGATACCAAATACAAACGCAATAATCTTTACTGAAAGACTCATCTGTCCCACGTCCCCTAGAAACTCAATTTTGCCATATTGATCATATGGTCTTGGTGTCGTTCACATGCCCTTCAGAATCTGGTGAGTCTGAAGTTGGGCATTCTTTCGCACGTGCATGTTGAAAACGGAACCCCTTCCCAGCGATTTCATCACAGAAATCCCCACAACCATGCCCGGCCAAGGTTAATGTTTTATGTCTGTTGCGATGCAGCAACAGTATTTTTGTACCAAAAAGTCAAAAAGCCCAGCCTGAGCTGGGCTTCAAGAGATCATAGCGATCAGTATTTGCCGTGGCAATGTTTGAACTTTTTGCCGGATCCACAAGGACAAGGCTCATTCCGTCCAACCTTGCCCCAGGCTTCCGGATTCTCTTCATCAGAGAGCGCGGCAAGCTCAACGTCATTTTCACCGGTCAGCGGATTGATATGTTCCGCGTGCATTTCAATCTCATCCGGCTGATCAAAGCTCGGGGCCTGCTGAAGTTCAAATTGCAGCAACTGCCCTGTCACCATGATACGCAGATTGCTCAGCATAGCCTCAAACAGGCCAAAGCTCTCGGTCTTGTATTCCTGAAGCGGGTCACGCTGGCCATAACCGCGCAGCCCGATCACAGCACGAAGCTGATCAAGAGTTGACAGATGCTCACGCCAGAGGTGGTCAAGCGTCTGCAACAGAACAGCCTTTTCCACCTGCTGCATGACGTCCGGACCAAAACGCTCGGACCGGGCGGTGGCCAGCTCGTTTGTCGTCCGCGTAATCCGCTCGCGGATTTCATCATCCGCAATGCCTTCTTCCTTGGCCCATTCATCAATCGGCAGATCAAGGCCGAGAACTTCCTGAACCTGTGCCTTCAGACCTTCCGTATCCCACTGCTCTGCATAGGCTTTCTCGGGGATATGCTTCTGCACCATATCCTCGATCACTTCCTCACGCATGTCAGCAATAGTCTCAGCGGTATTCTCGTCGCTCATCAGCTCAAGGCGCTGCTCGAAAATGACCTTACGCTGGTCATTCATCACATCGTCAAACTTGAGAACATTCTTACGAATGTCGAAGTTGCGCGCCTCAACCTTTTTCTGGGCACGCTCAAGCGCCTTGTTGACCCAGGGGTGAACAATCGCCTCACCCTCTTTCAGGCCGAGTTTCTGCAGCACGCCATCCATCCGGTCTGAGCCGAAGATACGCATCAGGTCATCCTGAAGCGACAGGAAAAACTTGGAACGCCCAGGGTCACCCTGACGACCGGAACGGCCACGCAACTGGTTGTCGATCCTGCGGCTCTCATGACGCTCGGTCGCCATCACATAGAGACCACCAGCGGCCAGAGCCTGTTCTTTCAGCGTAGCAATCTCATCGCGGATAGCCTGTTCTTTTGCATCCCGCTCAGAACCTTCTTCCATCTCGCCCAGCTCATGGGCAATCCGCATGTCCGCATTGCCGCCAAGCTGAATGTCCGTTCCGCGGCCCGCCATATTGGTGGCAATGGTGATTGCACCGGGCACACCGGCCTGCGACACGATAAAGGCTTCCTGCTCGTGATAGCGGGCATTCAGGACCTGAACATCCTTGACGCCTTCCTTGCGCAGCGCTTCCGCCAGAAACTCGGACTTCTCGATGGATGCCGTACCCACGAGAACCGGCTGCCCGCGCTCGCGGCAATCTTTCAGCAGCTCAATGATAGCGTTGTATTTCTCATCAACGGTCCTGTAGACCTCATCATCCTCATCAACACGCTGAACATCCACATTCGTCGGGATATCAATAACATCAAGGCCATAGATATCGAGGAATTCATCCGCTTCGGTCATGGCCGTACCGGTCATCCCGGCCAGCTTATCATACATGCGGAAATAATTCTGGAACGTGATGGACGCCAGTGTCTGGTTTTCCGGCTGGATGGTCACGCTTTCCTTGGCTTCAAGCGCCTGGTGCTGGCCTTCCGCGTAACGGCGTCCGGGCATCATGCGGCCGGTAAACTCGTCAATGATGACAACTTCATCATTGCGGACGATATAGTCGCGGTCCCGCTCAAACAGCTTGTGGGCCCGCAAGGCCATGTTCAGATGATGAACAACGGAAACGTTCTCCACATCATAAAGGGACTCGCCTTTCAGAAGGCCCGTTTCCATCAGCATGGTTTCGAGCTTTTCCGTACCGGCCTCGGTAAAGGATGCAGATTTCTGCTTTTCATCAAGCTCGTAGTCATCCTCTTCAAGACGCGGGATAACAGCATCAATCAGAGTATAAAGATCAGAGCGGTCTTCGATCGGGCCGGAGATAATCAGCGGCGTTCTGGCCTCATCGACGAGAATCGAGTCCACCTCATCGACAATGGCAAAGTAGTGCCCGCGCTGAACCATCTCCTCCTTGTCCATCTTCATGTTGTCACGAAGATAGTCAAAGCCGAACTCGTTGTTGGTGCCGTAGGTGATGTCAGCGGCATAAGCCTCTGCGCGCTCTTCCTCTTCCAGACCATGGACAATGATACCGGTCGTCAGACCGAGAAAACCGTAGATCTGCCCCATCCACTCCGCGTCACGACGGGCCAGATAGTCGTTGACCGTCACCACATGAACGCCTTTGCCGGTCAATGCATTCAGATAGGTCGGCAGAGTGGCAACCAGCGTCTTGCCCTCACCAGTCCGCATTTCCGCAATAGACCGATCATTCAGCACCATGCCGCCAATCATCTGCACATCATAGTGACGCTGACCCAGCACACGTTTTGCGGCCTCACGAACCGTCGCGAAGGCCGGCACCAGAAGGCTGTCCAATGTTGCCCCGTCGGCAAGCTGTTTCCTGAACTCATCCGTGCGAGCACGCAATTGCTCGTCAGATAGTTTTTCCAGTTCCGCTTCCAGCGCATTGATCTGGGCGATACGAGGGGAATACGACTTGACGCGGCGGTCATTCGCTGAGCCAAAAATCTTGCGCGCAAGCGCACCGAGGCCGATCATCAAGAAGTCCTTTCTGAGCCAGCAGCAGCCGATTGGCGCGCGGCATTCTGATCGTCAAAATAAGTCGCACGGATCAATATGATCCGCGGGCCCCGTTTTCGCGGTTTCTGCATCCTATTTCAACAAAAAACCGTGACACGATGGACGGAAGGCCGAACGAGAGATAAGAGTGGTCCGGAGTGTTGTCAACTGACCGGATCGATCCGCAATCAGGGCCCGTTTCCCGTGGTTTTGAACTTTCGGTCCTGAACAAGGAAGCCGTCTTATGATCTCTTCTCTTCGCCCGGTGGCTTTTGCAGCCGCGACTCTTCTGACTTCAACCCTTGCCATCGGCTCAATGACCGGGCTCGCATCGGCAGAAGACAGCAAGATTGTCGCCAAGGTAAACGGGCAGGTGATCACCGAGTCTGATATCGAATTCGCATCCATCGATTTCCAGGAGCAACTGGCCCGTGTCCCGGAAGCCAACCGGAGACAGACCATTATTGACCTCCTCGTTGACACATTTGTGTTTGCGGAAGCTGCAGAAGGCCAGAATCTCGACAAGAACGAGACATTCGAAAAACGGATGGCCTTTCTCCGTCGCCGTGCCCTGCGCAATGCCTATTTCTCCGAAGTGGTCGAAAAAGCTGTAACGGACGCGGATATCAAGGCCCGCTATGATCAGGAAATCGGTCAGATCACACCAGAGCAGGAAACCCGCGCCCGGCATATTCTGGTCAAGACGGAAGACGAAGCCAAAGCCATCATCAAGGAACTTGATGGCGGCGCTGATTTCGCAGAACTCGCAAAGACCAAATCAACCGGCCCCAGCGGCCCGGGTGGTGGTGATCTCGGCTATTTTGCCCATGGCCGCATGGTGAAACCCTTTGCCGACGCCGCATTCTCCATGGACATCGGCAGCCACAGCAAAGAACCGGTTCAGACACAGTTCGGCTGGCACGTCATCAAGGTGGAAGATCGTCGTTCCCAGGAACTGCCGAGCTTTGAGGCCGTCAAGGATCAGGTGCGCGATATCGTGATTGCCGACAAGCTTCAGTCTGTCCTGAAAGACCTGAAGGACAAGGCGAAGATCGAAATCATCAAGCCTGCTGAGTAAGATAAGTTTTTGGGGGTTATCATGGACGCAGTTTCACCATTTGCGCCCGCAGACTATCCGGATTTTCCGAGTGTTGAGGGCGTCCGCTTTGCAACTGAGGCTGCCGGAATCAAATATCAGGGCCGGACGGATGTCCTGCTCACCCTGTTTGATCCGGGTACGGAGGTGGCCGGCGTTTTCACAACATCCCGCTGCCCGTCAGCACCGGTTGAATGGTGCCGGGCGCATCTCGCTGGTGGCAAGGCCCGTGCTCTGGTGGTCAATTCCGGCAATGCCAATGCCTTTACCGGCATGAAAGGCCGAAACACCGTCAAGGCCACAGCCGATTTTGCGGCAGAAGCCGTCGGATGCGCGCCTGAAGAGGTTTTCCTGGCTTCAACCGGCGTCATCGGCGAGCCCATGGATCCCGCACCCTTTGGGCAGGTTCTCAAAGGCATGACCCAAGCTGCTTCAGATAATCGGCTGCTGGACGCGGCACGGGCCATCATGACCACGGACACGTTTCCGAAAGCCGCCAGTCGCACCGTCGGGATAGGCGGCGTGCCGGTGACCATCACCGGCATTGCCAAAGGTGCCGGGATGATCGCACCGGATATGGCGACCATGCTGTCCTTCATCTTCACCGATGCACCTGTTTCGGCAAAAGCCCTCCAGGCCATGCTGTCGAAAGGAGTCAAGGACACCTTCAACGCCATCACCGTCGACAGCGACACCTCCACCAGCGACACGGTCATGCTGTTCGCCACCGGCAAAGCAGCCGACAGGGGTGCACCACGCATTGAGGAAGCCGGAGATCGCAAGCTCTCCGGTTTCAAGAAAGCCCTGAATGATCTTCTCCGGGAGCTGTCCCATTCTGTGGTCAAGGACGGCGAAGGCCTGCGGAAATTCGTCGAGGTCCAGGTCACAGGCGCAACATCCAAAGCGTCAGCCCGCAAGATCGGCAAGTCAATTGCTGATTCGCCTCTGGTCAAAACCGCTGTTGCAGGAGAAGACGCCAACTGGGGTCGGGTGGTGATGGCCGTCGGCAAGGCCGGGGAATCTGCGGACCGGGACAAGTTGGCCATCTGGTTTGGCGATATCCGGGTAGCCGTTGGTGGGGAACGGGATCCGGATTATTCCGAGGATGCCGCCTCGGCCTATATGCAGAACGCGGAAATCGTCATCCGGGTTGACCTGGGACTGGGACGCGGCAGGGATACGGTCTGGACCTGTGATCTGACCAAGGAATATGTGGCCATCAACGGAGATTATCGGAGCTGATGACCCATGATCTGGCATTGGTCAGGAGATTGGAAGACGCCAATCTCTCGGCCTGGCCATCAGAAACCGTACTCAAGGACGGGGATTGGGTCATCCGCCTGACCCCCGGCCATCCATCACGCCGCATCAACTCCTTCTACGCGCTCAATCCCGAAGATGATGCGAATATCGAAGACCGATTCGCCAATGCGCGCGCTATTTTCCAGCGGAAGACCATTCCGGCTTTCTATCGGTCGACCCCGCTGACATCACCTGAAATCATCTCATTCCTGAACCGGACGGGATGGCGATGCCTTGATGTGACCCATGTGCTCACAACGACCCTCGAGCAGCCTGTTCATCCAGAGAGGAACACGTGTGAGTTTGAGGTCAGCTCTCATCTGACAGACCCTTGGCTGTCCAGCTATGTGAATTGTTCCGGCCTCACCGAAAGTGCACGGCCTGCTCTCGAACGCATTCTTCAACGTGTGCACCATCCGGTTCGGTTTATCCGGATTCTGGAAGACGGGTCCTGCATTGGGACAGCCGCCATAATCCTTGATAATGAATGGGCCGGACTGTTCGAGATTGCGGTCCATCCATCAGCGAGAGGCAAAGGGGTCGGCAAGCAGATCATTGCCGCCTCCCTGGTGGAAGCCAAAGCCGCCGGGAGCAGTAAGGCGTGGCTCCAGGTCGTTGAAGACAATCATCCGGCCTATGCCATCTACAAGGCGTTTGGCTTTCGCTATCAATATGATTATGCCTATTGGCAACCGGCGGATTCCGTCAAAGACGAAGCGTAGAAATCACATGAAGAAAATGGTTCTGGTATCAGCCTGCGCGCTGATCGATACAGATGGACGGATCCTGATCGCTCAGCGTCCGGAAGGTAAATCTCTGGCCGGACTATGGGAATTTCCAGGCGGTAAAGTTGAAGCCGGAGAAACACCGGAAGAGACACTGATTCGCGAGCTGGAAGAGGAATTGGGGGTCAGCACCCATGAATCATGTCTGGCGCCGCTCAGCTTTGCCAGCCATACCTATGACGACTTTCATCTGCTGATGCCACTCTATGTCTGCCGGAAATGGAACGGTGTTCCACAGCCTCTAGAAGGGCAGGCCATCAAATGGGTTCGCCCGGGTGTCCTGCGTGACTACCCTATGCCGCCAGCGGACGACCCGCTCATCGCACCACTGATAGACCTGCTCGGACCCTAATCCGTAAACCAGGAGAAGCTGGGCAACAGGCCGCCTGCCTCACCATCCGCTTTGCGCTTTGGATTGGGCGCAGGCTTGGGCGGTTCAGATGACTTGACGGCCGTACTGGTGTCAGCGTCTGCCGACCCGGGCACATCAACGGCATCAGGTCCTTTGGCACCCAGCAGCGCCGCCAGTTTCTTTTCCCGCTCTTTCCAGCGCTTGTCACGCTCTGCCGCGTCAGCGATGGACTGAACCGCCAGTTCAAACGCGCGATCATCCGCAGCGGTTTTCTGCTCCACGGCAAAAGCCAGCCGTTCCGGCACAGAATAGGCCGGGCATTTGCCGCTGGCCGAGAAATTATTGCCGCCGTCAGCTTCCGCATTGAAGATATAACGGCGATCGCAGACATCCACTTTCGGAACCTGCTTCGTCAGCTCGAAATGATCATGCCCGCGCTTAAGCATCCGCCAGAAATCAAGATGCTCATTATCCGCGTAGCGCGCCAGGTTTTCCGGAGTCATGCGGAACGGATAGGCCTGGATCTGAAAGCCTTTTTGCCCGCCCTTGAAAGCTTCACGCGCCAGCGCATAGATCTCACCTATCTGCTCATCCGTCATGGCATAGCACCCACGCGATGAACAGGCACCATGAACCATCAGATGACTTCCTGTCCGCCCGTGTGACCGGTCAAACTTGTTGGGGAAGCCCATATTGAAGGACAGGTAATAGCTTGAGTTGGGATTCATCTGGGCCGGGGTGACGGTGTAAAACCCTTCCGGAGCCTGACGATCACCTTCCTTGAATTTCGGCCCGACCTTGCCGGACCATTTGCAGATGTCATAGGTCTTCATCAGACCATATGTGCCGTCATCCTTTTCTTTCCAGACCTCAAGCTGGCTTTCTTCCTTGAAAATGCGCAGCAGAATAGGATCTTCCGGGGCCATGCCTCGGGATTTCATGTCGGCAAGGGTTGCATAGGGAATAGGCTCAAGATGCTTGGCATCAAGCAACTCGTCCGTGTTACAGGCCGCAAGAGCGGAAAGCCCAACCACTACGAAGCCGGTCTTCAGAATCTGTCGAAGGCGCATCCGTTACCCCATACTCGTGCAACCACGGCCAAAACACACCGTAATTGTTGAGACTACATGGTACCTGTTGACATCTCGTTACGGCAAGGAAAACCCTGCCGATAACACATTTGTCAATCAGCTGCCGCGCACCTTATGAACGGATTGGTACGAAAAGAAGGCCAGTCGTTTATCCGAGCGAGCGCCCGATTTCGAGGAACTTCCGACGACGGTGAGCCCGGATCTCGTCACCAGAGAGGCCCTCAAAGCGCTGGAACCCATCGGCAATCGCATCGCCTGCGCTCTGCAGTACAGCGCCCGCGTCACGATGCGCACCACCCATCGGTTCAGGAACGATACCGTCAATGACACCAAGCTGCTGAAGATCCTGCGCCGTGATCTTCATATTGGTCGCCGCGTCCTGTGCCCGGGTTGAATCCCGCCACAGGATTGAAGCTGCACCTTCCGGTGAGATCACGCTGTAGATGGAATGCTCCAGCATCAGCACATGGTTGGCTGTAGCGATCGCAATCGCACCACCGGATCCGCCTTCACCAATCACCAGGGTGACATTGGGCACTTTGAGAGACAGACAGGCATCCGTTGAACGGGCAATGGCTTCAGCCTGACCGCGCTCCTCAGCACCAATCCCCGGATAGGCTCCGGCCGTATCAACCAGCGACAACACAGGAACACCGAACCTGTTGGCCAGCTCCATGATACGGACAGCCTTGCGGTAGCCTTCAGGGCGGGCCATGCCGAAATTGTGCCGCAGCCGGGCTTCTGTATCAGAACCCTTTTCCTGACCAAGGATGGCCACGGACTGTCCGCGGAACCGCCCGAACCCGGCAACAACAGCCTCATCATCGGAAAACTTCCGGTCACCGGCCAGCGGCGTGAAATCCGTAATCAGCGATTTGACATAGTCCATGCAGTGCGGGCGCGCCGGATGACGGGCAACCTGCGTCTTCTGCCATGGTGTCAGCTTGGAATAGATATCCTGCAGCGCCTGCTCAGCCTTGGCTTCCAGTCGCTGAATATCTTCTTCAATCTTGACCGAGTCACCCTCGGTCGCCAGCGCCCTCAGCTCCTGTACCTTGCCTTCAAGATCAGCAACCGGTTTTTCAAACTCAAGAAATGTCCGCATGAAAGTATCGCGCCCGACGTGTCACACTGGGAGGAATTTGCGCCTGTCTGGCAAGCGAGTATGGCCCAAACAAGGCAAACTCACTGACCGCAGCCCCCCGCTTCATTGCGGCGCACACTGGCCGCAATGACCGCCTATGTCAAGACAAGCTTACAGGCATCGTAAATTTCCGGAAGGCCAGACAGGACCTCTTATGCCAGCGGGTGATGATCTTCAACCAGCCGCCGCAGACGCTCTTCAAGAATATGCGTATAAATCTGCGTGGTTGAAATGTCCGCATGACCCAGCATCTGCTGAACAGATCTCAGATCCGCACCATTTTCGAGCAAATGACTGGCAAAAGCATGCCGCAGCACATGCGGAGAGACCTTGTCCCGCGCCAGACCAATCTGGACTGCAAGAGTTTTCAGGTCTCGGGCAAAGGCCTGTCGCGTGAAATGGCCACTTTCTCCAAAGCTTGGAAACAGCCACGGGCTGTCCGTGTAGGATTCATTGGCTTCTCTCAGGCTGACATAGTCTGACATGGCATCCTTGGCGCGGCTGTTGAGCGGGACCAGCCGTTCACGCCCGCCTTTGCCGCGCACCATCAGGAATCTGTCCTTCTGACGGGTCGCTGCAACCGGCAGACTGACCAGTTCGGAAACACGCAAGCCCGTCGCATAGAGAACTTCAAGCAATGTATAAAGGCGCATGGCCCGCAAACGCCTGACGGGTGCCGGATCATCGGTCAGTGCTGCAAACCGGGCTGCTTCAAGCAACCGGTCCACTTCTGCATGGCTGAGGGTCTTGGGCAGGGAACGCCCCTGTTTCGGACCAGACGCATTCACTGTGGGATCATCCAGCCTGAGCCCTTCCGCGTAGAGAAATTTGTGGAACTGGCGCACAGACGACAGCTTCCTTGCTGTTGAGCTCGCAGCATAACCCCGACTGTCCAGATCCCCCAGATAGGCGCTGACATCAGCCTTGTCGCACCGAAGAACGGAGGAGCGGCGCCCGGCCAGAAAGCCGTAATAATCTTCGAGGTCACGGCTATAGGACTGCAGCGTGTTGTCCGCCGCACCACGCTCCGCGCTCAAAAATTCCAGGAAGGATTCCAGATGATGATCCGAACCAGCCACAAAAGCCCCCCTACTTCGGAAGCTTCTTTGCCGGAATGCGGATGGTCATCTCCCGCGGATTTGGCTCGACAAAGTTCGCAAGCCAGAACATAGCCCCATAACCAAGACCACCCAGAACGCCGCAAATGACAAGAAATCTAATCAGGGAAGGCATTGTTTTCCGATTTCTATTGGTTTCGCCTCTGCCGCTTAGTCAATCAGTTGCGGCTGCCTCTTGCAAGTCTCTCCTTGACAGTTCATAGCTCTATCGGCTCAAAGCCTGTATATGTCTCTTTTCCGACCCGCCGGAGCCGCTGGTGACCGAGTTTGAATCTTTGAAATCCATCCCTGTTCCTGATGATCTTCTGGATCTGCTGGGCCATCGCCCTATCGTTCTGATCGGTATGATGGGTGCGGGCAAAACCACCATCGGACGACGATTGGCCGCTCTCCTGGACATTCCGTTCGTTGATGCAGATGCCGAAATCGAAAAGGCCGCCAACCAGACAATTCCAGAGATCTTCGAACAGTATGGCGAAGATCACTTCCGGGACGGAGAGAAACGGGTCATTGCCCGCCTGCTTGAAGGTGGGCAGCAGGTATTGGCGACCGGCGGTGGCGCTTTCATGAATGATGAGACCCGCGCAGCTATTCAGGCCGGTTCTCTCTCCGTCTGGCTCCGCGCCGATTTCGACATCCTGATGGAACGGGTCAGACGGCGGTCCAACAGACCACTGCTGCAGACAGCCGATCCTGAAGGCACATTGCGCGCGCTCATTGACGCACGATATCCGACATATTCGGAAGCGCATCTGACTGTTGAATCCAGGAACGCCCCGCATGAAGCCATCGTTGCTGATCTGGTCAAGGCACTGGCCGACCATCTCGGGTCGCAAAACGTCGCTGACAGGCACTCCGAACAATAACCAATCTGGACCCAAAGAATGACCGAAGAAACCGGGATGCACCTTGAAACCGTTCGAGTGGAACTCGGAGACCGTTCCTATGACATCATTGTCGGCCCGACCAGCCTCAAGAGCATTGGTACCCGCATCCGGGATCTGTTTGGCGATGTACGGACGGCCATTATCACAGACAGGAATGTTGCAGACCTGCATCTCGGAACTGTGGAGCAGGCCCTAACTGACGCTGGCATCGGTCACACAGCAATCATCATGGAGCCGGGGGAGCCGACAAAACGCTATGACGGGATGATGGCTGCCTGTGATGCCATTCTCGATTCAAAGCTTGAGCGCGGTGATCTGATCATTGCTCTTGGTGGCGGCGTCATTGGTGACCTGGCCGGATTTGCAGCCGGTATCGTCCGGCGCGGCATGCGGTTTATCCAGGTTCCCACAAGCCTGCTGGCTCAGGTCGATTCATCCGTTGGCGGCAAGACCGGTATCAACACACGGCATGGCAAGAATCTCATCGGGCTGTTTCATCAGCCAGGCCTTGTCATTGCGGATACGGCAATCCTCGATACCCTGTCCGAACGGGAATTCCGTGCCGGATATGCGGAAGTGGCCAAATACGGCCTGATCAATGACGAGGCTTTCTTCAGCTGGCTTGAAAACAACTGGCAGGCTGTCTTCAAGGGCGGCCAGGAACGGGTTCATGCAGTGGCGACATCCTGTCGGGCCAAGGCAGCTGTGGTTGCCGCTGATGAACGGGAATCCGGTCAACGTGCCCTGCTTAATCTGGGCCATACATTCGGCCACGCACTTGAAGGCATGGCAGCCTATGACCCGGTCAGGCTGGTCCATGGTGAAGGCGTTGCCATCGGCATGGTTCTCGCCCATGAATTTTCGGCCCGGCAAGGTCTCTGCTCACCAGAGGATGCAGCGCGCGCCCGCCATCACCTTGATGCGGTCGGCCTTCCGACTACTCTGCAACAGATCCCGGGACAATTGCCTCCCGCTGAGACCCTGATGAACTTTATCGCCCAGGACAAGAAGGTCTCACGTGGCTCCCTCACCTTCATCCTGACCCGTGGCATTGGGCAGTCCTTTGTGGAGAAAGATGTGGCGCCTGATCTTGTAAAAGACTTTCTCGAAGATAAATTGAGTGCATGACCACGATGCTCTGGCTGACCATTCTCGCAATTCTGGTGCTTTTGGCCCTGTCCGGCTTCTTTTCCGGATCTGAGACAGCGCTGACCGCCGCGTCCCGCGCCCGGATGCATCAGCTTGAAAAAAGTGGTGATCAGAAAGCCTCTATCGTCTCCCGGCTGATTCAGGTGCGGGAACGCCTGATTGGCGCGCTGCTTCTCGGCAATAATCTGGTCAACATTCTGGCCTCGGCCCTGGCCACAAGCCTGTTTATCCAGCTCTTTGGTGAAGCGGGTGTGGTTTATGCCACTCTGGTCATGACCGCACTGGTTCTGATTTTTGCGGAAGTTCTGCCCAAGACCTGGGCCATTAGTGCACCGGATGAGTTTGCCCGCGCTGTAGCCCCCTTTGTCCGCGTCGTCGTTGCCGTGTTTGCACCGATTACGGCAGGCGTCACCCTGCTTGTGAACCTGCTGCTGAAACTGTTCGGCATTGATACCAGTCGGTCCGGCCTGACCCCGCATGAAGAGCTGCGCGGTGCTGTTGATCTTCACCACAAGGAAGGCAGCCTGGTCAAAGCTGACAGGGATCGTCTCGGCGGTCTGCTGGACCTGCACGAACTGGAAGTATCCGACGTGATGGTCCATCGCACCAAGATGATGGCACTCAATCTTGATGACGGGAATGAGGAACTGGTTCGCGAGGTTATCGCCAGCCCCTTTACCCGCCTGCCACTCTGGCAGGACAATCAGGACAATATTGTCGGCATCCTGCATGCAAAAGATCTTCTTCGGGCTCTGGACGCCCATGAAGGAGATGCTGACAGCCTCGATCTGAAGACAATCACAACAGAGCCGTGGTTTGTGCCGGACACAACGCCCCTGCAAAGCCAGCTCAATGCCTTTCTGAAGCGGAAGTCACATTTCGCGCTGGTCGTTGATGAATATGGCGAGGTGCAGGGTCTCGTCACGCTCGAGGATATTCTGGAAGAGATTGTCGGCGAGATCGCAGACGAGCACGACGTCGATGTGAAGGGTGTCCAGATCCTCACCGATGGTTCGATCAATGTGGATGGTTCGGTTCCGATTCGCGATCTCAACCGCGCCATGGACTGGGACCTGCCGGATGAGGAAGCCACCACCATTGCCGGACTGGTTATCCACGATGCCCGCATGATCCCGGATGAAGGCCAGGCCTTCAACTTTCACGGTTTCCGTTTTCTCGTGGTCCGGAAGGATCGCAACCGAATCATTCAGCTGCGCATCCTGCCGCTTGTTCAGGCCTGAACCGAAAACAGGAGCACCATCAGGGCGCTGATGTCTGAATGGCCAGGGCATGAACCCTGTCATTGAGTTCCGCCTCAAGAACCGCATTAACCTGACGATGACAGGCAATACGTGTCTCGCCGCGGAATTTTTCCGATACGATTCTCACACGAAAATGAGTCTCACCACCTTCACGCCATCCGCCATGTCCTTTATGACGGTCAGATTCGTCGATCACGTCCAGTTCGACCGGCGCAAAAGCGTCTGTCAGTTTTTTGATAATGCTGTCCTTGACGCTCATCGGCTTCGATGGTCCTCTATTTGTTTGTTTGCAGATGGATGTATCATTGACTTGGGTTATGGACCAAATCCAGCACGTTGTTGAGAGGCAATGAAACTGAATTCACGATATTTCGACAGCATTCGGGTCAAGCCGAAGGCCGAGGAAAAGAAGGAGCCGGAGGGCCAGCCCTGCGAATGGGAAGGGTGTACCCGGACCGGATCTCATCGCGCGCCCAAAGGACGTGACAAGGAAGGTGAATTCTTCCATTTCTGCATTGATCATGTGCGGGAATACAACAAATCTTATAATTATTTCAATGGCCTGTCGGATGATGACATCCACAGCTACCAGAAGAACAACGCGACCGGACAACGCCCTACCTGGTCCATGTCAGCCAATTCATCTGCCCAGCGCACAAGCGCCCATCACCGCTTTAGGCAGGCTGGCTGGCAGGGTAAGGTCAATGATCCGTTCAACCTGTTTCGCGAGAGCCACAAGGAAACCAAGCCTGAACCCCGTCAGCGCAAGCTGAAGCGTATGGAAGAGAAGGCTTTCACCACCCTTGATATCCCCCATTCAGCCGGGGAAAAGGAGATCAAGGCGAAGTACAAATTACTGGTCAAGCAGCACCATCCGGATGCCAATGGCGGCGACCGGAGTTCAGAAGATCGATTGAGAGAAATTATCCAGGCATATAACTATTTAAAAAAAGCCGGTTTCTGCTAAACCATCGTATAACAGGTTCGATTTCCAGCCTATCATAACAGGCTGGCCCCAATGGAGGTTTCATGAGCGATGCAATTGAGCAGGCAACCGGCCTGCCTGATACAACGGTGTCTGTCCGGGACATATTCGGCATCGACAGCGATCTGGTCGTTCCCGCCTATTCGGAAGCATCCGAGCACGTGCCGGATCTGGACCCGGATTATCTGTTTGACCGCCAGACAACCCTGGCCATTCTGGCTGGTTTCGCCCGTAATCGCCGTGTGATGGTGACCGGCTATCACGGGACCGGGAAATCCACCCATATCGAGCAGGTTGCGGCACGGCTGAACTGGCCCTGTGTCCGGATCAATCTCGACAGCCATATCAGCCGTATCGATCTCATCGGCAAGGATGCGATCGTCCTGAGAGATGGTGCCCAGATCACCGAGTTCCGGGATGGCATTCTGCCCTGGGCCCTGCAGAACAACGTCGCCTTGGTGTTCGACGAATATGATGCTGGCCGTCCGGATGTGATGTTCGTCATTCAGCGTGTTCTGGAAGTTTCCGGCAAACTGACACTGCTCGATCAGAACAGGGTTATCCGGCCTCATCCGGCCTTCCGCCTGTTCGCGACAACCAACACCATTGGCCTTGGCGATACATCCGGCCTCTATCATGGCACTCAGCAGATCAACCAGGGCCAGATGGACCGCTGGTCAATTGTCACCACCCTGAACTATCTGCCCCATGACAATGAGGTCGATATCGTTCTGTCAAAGATCAAGTCTTTCCAGAACGACAATGGCAAGGATACGGTTTCCAAGATGGTTCGCGTCGCCGACATGACCCGCAGCGCGTTCATGAATGGCGATCTGTCTACCGTGATGAGCCCGAGAACTGTGCTCACATGGGCAGAGAATGCAGAAATCTTCGGCGATATAGGTTTTGCCTTCCGGGTCACCTTCCTCAACAAGTGTGATGAGCTGGAGCGCGCGCTCGTGGCTGAATTCTATCAGCGCTGCTTCGGGCAGGAGCTGCCTGAATCATCTGCCAATATCGCGATGAGCTGATCATGTCGGCGGGCGACAAGGACACACGGAACCGCGCACCGGATACTGATCCGTTCAAGCGCGCGGTTGCCAACACGCTGCGGACGATTGCCGGGGACCCGACAATCGAGGTGGCCTATGGCACCGACAGGCCGATCGTGTCCGGCAATCGCATTCGCCTACCGGAACCACCCCGGACACCAGAGGGACAGGATATCGCGGCCACCCGTGGTTATGGCGATGCTGTTGCCCTGAAACTCGCATGCCACGACCAGGCCATTCACAAACGGTATCTGCCTGAAGGCAGAAACGCGCAGGCGCTGTTCAATGCAGTGGAACAGGCCCGCGTCGAGGCGATTGGCTGCGAAGCCATGCAGGGCATCGCGGGCAATATCTCGGCGATGCTGGACCACAAATATTCAAAGCCGCAATATCAGGAAGTGCGGGACAAGTCGGATGCTCCGATGGCCGATGCCGTCGCCCTGATGGTCCGTGAGCATATTGCAGGCATTGCGCCACCCCCTGGAGCCAAGAAGATCCTCGACATCTGGGGTCAGTGGATCAGTGAACGCGCCGGCGACAATTTCGCCTCCCTTAAAGACGCACTGGATGATCAGGGCGAGTTTGCCCATGCGATCCGCGATCTCATAACAGCGCTCGAGATGGGGGATGAACTCGGGGACGAACCGGAAGAAGACGAAGAGTCCGAAGAGGACAGCGACGAGAATACCGGCGACGACAACCAGACCCAGGACGAGCAGCAGCAGGATGATGGTGACGGGCAGAGCGACCCGGAAACCAGCGAACAGAGTGACGAATCCCAGTCCGGCGATGGCGAAGCCGAGGAAACCCAGACTGATGTTGTCATGGATGATGACAACGACCAGCAGGCACAGGAACCGGGTGAAACCTGGCTTCCGAATTTCCCCGACAGCAACGAGCCTCCGGTGGATTACCGGATCTTCACGTCCCGCTTTGATGAGATGATCAAGGCCGAAGAGTTGTGCGATCCGGCAGAGCTTGAACGCCTCAGAAATTATCTCGACAAGCAACTGCAGAGCCTGCAGGGCGTTGTCTCCCGCCTGGCTAATCGCCTGCAGCGGCGCCTGATGGCCCAGCAGAACCGTTCATGGCAGTTTGATCTGGATGAAGGCCTGCTGGACACCGCCCGCCTCACCCGCGTGGTCACCGATCCAATGCAGCCTCTGTCTTTCAAGCTTGAGAATGACATCGAGTTCAAGGATACGGTCGTCACGCTTCTCTTGGACAATTCAGGCTCCATGCGCGGTCGCCCGATCACCGTTGCGGCCACCTGTGCGGATATTCTGGGCCGGACGCTCGAACGCTGTGGCGTCAAGGTGGAGATTCTCGGCTTCACTACACGCGCCTGGAAAGGCGGCCAGTCTCGTGAAGCCTGGCTGCAGGCCAACAAACCGGCTAATGCCGGGCGTCTGAATGACCTCAGACACATCATCTACAAGTCAGCTGACGCACCGTGGCGACGGTCCCGCCGCAATCTCGGCCTGATGATGCGGGAAGGCCTTCTGAAAGAGAATATCGACGGTGAAGCTCTGGATTGGGCTCATAAGCGACTTCTGGGGCGTCCGGAACAACGCAAGATCCTGATGATGATTTCCGACGGGGCTCCGGTGGATGACTCAACCCTATCGGTGAACCCGGGTTCCTATCTGGAAAAGCACCTCCGTTACGTGATCGAGGAGATCGAAACCCGGTCTCCGGTCGAGCTTCTCGCCATCGGCATCGGTCATGATGTGACCCGATACTACCGTCGCGCGGTCACCATCGTCGACGCAGAAGAACTGGCAGGCGCCATGACTGAACAGCTCGCCTCCCTGTTCGATGAGGAAGGCGCGCGCGGCAAACGCAAACGTGCGGTTCGGCGGGCGGGGTAGCCGGATGCCGGGGCCACATCTCAGTCAATGGGTAACGGTCCTAAAACAGGCGGCTTTTGGCCTGACAGCAATGCTCGCAGCCTCAGTCAGTGTACCGTCTGCCCATGCGGATGGCGCTTTCCCCATCAAAACCTCGACCATTGACCGATTCAGAATTGGGCGAAGCCAGTCTGTATTCGGTCCACTAACCTTTCTGGGTGGTCTGGAGCTGTCGTCCCGGACAAAATCCTTTGGCGGTCTATCAGGCATCCGAACCCTGGACAATGGCACGACTTTCCTGACAGTGAGCGATACCGGTCGCTGGTTCGAAATGGAACTGAGCCATCAGGATTTCAAACCGGTCAGCGCAACACTCAAGCGGTCTGGTGTACTGCTCGATCGCTCAGGACGCCCACCACGCAGAAAATGGCAATCCGATGCAGAAGCCCTGGAGGTGATCGGAAAGGACCGGGCCCTGGTGAGTTATGAGGGCCGCAGCCGGATATGGTCATATAGCCTCAAGGGTGGAGCAATCGAAGGCCGTCCGACGCAGATAGCTTTGCCGAAAGCCATATCCTCAGTCCGTGGCAATAAGGGACTTGAAGCACTTGCAGTTTTTGAAGGTCGCCAGGAGAAGGTTGTGGCCCTGTTCGAGCGGCAGCTTGACCAGGCCGGTCACCATACGGGCTGGCTCCGCGACAATGGCAGGTGGCACAGGATCTCCATTCCGCGGAAGGTTGCCTTTGACATCACCGATGCGGCATTCCTCGACACTGGCGGACTGTTGATTCTGGAGCGGTCATTTTCCTACAGCGATGGCGTTCGCATGCATATACGGCACTTTCCGCCGCACAGAATAAAGCCCGGCTTCTTCGGGTCCGGGCAGTCCCTAATCGAAGCGGATCTTTCCGACCAGATCGATAATATGGAAGGCTTGTCAGTTCATACAGGACGAGACGGGCAAATCGTCCTGACGCTGATTTCAGACGATAATTTCAACCTGCTCCAGCGCACTATCCTGCTTCAGTTCGCACTGGATACAGCCCAGCTTCACAGCGGCATCCCTACCCCTGAAAAACGCCCGGCAACTGATCCGTAAATTATCCGGGAATGAAACAGGCACAAAAAAAATCGGCGGGAAAACCCGCCGATCCAAACTGTGCTTTCGATATGTCGAAAACTTAAGCCTGAGCTTCTGTAAGCTTCTTCTTGACCTGACGCTTGACCGTCAGGGCACGGGAAGAGAGCTCACCGTCTCTTGCTTTCATCAGGAACTTGTCCAAACCACCGCGATGTTCAACGCTACGAAGAGCGTGAGCACTGACGCGCAGCTTGATGCTTGATCCCAGCGCATCGCTCAGAAGCGTAACATTGCAGAGATTCGGCAAAAACCGCCGACGCGTCTTGTTGTTCGCGTGGCTGACATTATTACCGGACTGGACGGCCTTGCCCGTCAGTTCACAGCGTCTAGCCATAGCAAAATCCTCTCTAGCTGCCGAAACCCATGTTTCGACCTTGTCCTACACCAATAAAGGCGGAAAGTCGCTTTCCTATAGAGAGTGCAAACCAAGACGTCAAGCGCAGAAACGGCCCGCAAGCCAAACTATCTGTGCCTTCTCCCCTCCATAGCATTTTTTTACCCATATCGGCGAATAATGTTACCCGCCATTAACCGGATTTTATGGTTAACGATGTTTTTCTGTCTGAGTTTTCATCAATTGACCGAATTGCCTTTTGAATAAGAAAAGCACTGTGGGAGTTGCGTCTATGAGTTCGCAGTCAGTCGTAAAGCCTGTTTCATGGCTACTGGTGTCAACTGGCCTGTTGCTTGCCGGAATTGGCTCTGCCTCCGCGGAAAGCGAGAAGAAAAACGTCCTCTCGGCCAAGTTCCAGATCACAATTGCCGGTTTCCAGATCGGTAAGGCGCAGATGACTGCAGACTATAGTGACACGACCTATCGCATCGACGCGCAGGGCAAAACCACAGGCCTGTCCCGGATTGTTTCAAAGGGTCGCGCCCGCATTATTTCAAATGGCCTTTTTGATCGGGATCTGCCTGTCCCGGCCGCCTATGCGCTCAACAGCAAAGATTCAAAGCAGAATATTGTCCAGATGGCTCTGACCAAGGGCAATGTTGCAAAACTTGCTGTCCAGCCGCCACTCAAGAAGATGAAGGACCGTGTTCCGGTCAAACCGGCTCACCGACACAATGTCGTGGATCCGCTGAGCGCGCTGCTGTTTCCGGCAAAGACTGCAAGCCGCCTGGAACCCCGGGAATGCGAACGCCTGCTCCCCATTTTCGATGGGCGCTTGCGGTACAACATCCGCCTTTCCTATAAGCGCAGCGCTGAAGTGGATACCGGGGATGACAGCTCATACAAGGGCAAGGCTCTGGTCTGTCAGGTCCGCTTCGAGCCGATCGCAGGACATCGATCAAACAAGCAGCATGTGGAACGGCTGAAGGCGAATACAGGTATAGAAGTCTGGCTCGCACCACTGGGTGATACCGCAATGCTCGGCGGCTATAAGGTGGTTATCGCCACCAAATATGGCGAACTGGCGGTTTCCCCGACAAGCTATCGCGTCGGGGCTGACACGTTGCAGACCGCCTTAAATGACTAGGTTCAATCGACATTCAGTCTTCCCAAGTTGGGTACAGATGTGATTCATAGGTTTCCAGATTCGATGAACTGGAGATGCTTTGATGCCCAAGCGCTATGAATTGACGGTTTCGCAATGGCGTAAGATTGAAGGGGTTTTGCCGGGCAAGCCTGGAGATCCAGGACGTAGCGGCAGAGATAACCAGCTGTTCGTAAACGGTGTTTTGTGGGTTCTACGATCCGGGGCGCACTGGCATGATCTTCCTGAACGCTACGGCAAATGGAAGACAGTGCATAAACGCTTCACTCGCTGGGCCGAGGCGGGCGTGTGGGAACGGGTGTTCGAGCATCTGATCAAGGACCCTGATAACAGCTACGTCTCGCTCGACAGCAGCCTTGTGCGCGCGCATCAACAGGCGGCGACAGGCAAGGGCTCAAAAGGGGGGACCAGGCTTTGGGGCATTCCCGAGGTGGTCTGACGACAAAGATCCACCTCGCGACGGATGCTCTTGGCCGTCCTCTGCGTATCATCCTGACGCCAGGCCAGCGTGGAGATGCACCGATTGCACCTGATCTTCTGGACGGCCTGACACCGAAGCGTGTGCTGGCGGACAAAGCCTATGATTCCAATGCGATCCGTGCTTTGATCCGCGCAATGCGGGCTGAGCCGGTGATCCCGTCTAACCCGACACGAAAACATCGCATCCCCTACGACTTCGAAGCTTATAAAGTCCGTAATACGGTGGAGCGATGCTTCAACAAGCTCAAGCACTTCCGACGTATCGCAACACGCTTCGACCGAAGGGCCATATACTTCCTCAGTTTCGTCCAAATCGCAGCTGCAATACTATGGATGAGATGAATGTCGATTCAGCCTAGGGGCGGCCCAAGGCCGCCTTTACAGGTCTGAGCACTTGAACATCCGATCTTCATCCCGTTGATTGACGGAGATGTCCCAGCTCACCGCATAAGATCGAAGAGTACGCCGCCGCAATCTGGCTGGTCAAACCAACTCCTTGATCGTGACAGTAGGTCACAATACACCGTCTGGGGTTGAATACCTTCCTGAAATTGGCAGAAAGACACTTTCTGCCAATCCCATATCGCGTGAAAGCATCTGATCCACTCCGTCAGTCATTTTTGCGGCTGAGCTCGATTAATCTTGCCTATATTCTCGAAAGCACAGGATATCGAAGGCAGTTCTCTTCCAGAAAGTGTCCCGGAATAGAACACCTTCGTTACTCAGTTGAAAACCCCCATACTCATAGAGCCTGGCTAACTACTAGCGCCTCTCAATATGTTGATTATTTTTCTCCAGAGACACCAGATGCAGAGAGAACAAAAAAAGAACGAGGCAATGTCAGTGATTCGGACATGCTCTGTTCCTGCTCTGAACGCTTGGTAAACTCCTAGATTGCTGATTTAATTATATTATTAGCACTTATTTTACATTTTATACGCGGGAAGGCGCAACGCACGCGAAGAGTGTCTATAAAAGAAAAATCAACCGGAAAACAACATATCGTCGCAACAGGCTCCGACACATCCAGATATAGCCGTGAACAAAACTCGAAACTTCAAAAGTTATCGATTCGGACTAGATTCGTTCTTTTTTTGTACCAAATACTCAAAAAAGAGCACCAAAACACGGCCAGAAGAGGCAGAAAGCAAAGGACAAACGCGCCTGATCCGTGCTAGGAGCACGTGGTCAAATTCGTCAAGATATCCAGCAATGACTTCTCCCCCTCACATCACCATTAATCAAACAGCACCCGTCAAGGCTGTTCTGGGACCGACCAATACGGGAAAAACCCATTTTGCCATTGAACGCATGCTGGCTAACCGGACCGGGATGATCGGCTTGCCACTGCGCCTTCTGGCACGGGAAGTATACGCGCGGGTCACAGACAGGGTCGGGCTTGCCGCTGTCGCTCTGATAACGGGTGAGGAACGGATTATCCCGAAGTCTCCCCGCTACTGGATCTCCACCGTGGAGGCCATGCCCAAGGATATCATCACAGATTTTGTTGCCATTGATGAAATTCAGCTGGCCGGTGATTTCGAACGTGGACACATCTTCACCGATCGCATGCTGACGGTGAGAGGGCAGTACGAAACCCTCCTGCTCGGCTCAGACACTATGCGGCCGCTGATCCAACATCTGCTTCCTAATGCGGAAATCATCACCCGTCCCCGCATGTCTGTCCTCTCCTATGCAGCCTCAAAGAAGATCAGCCGCCTGCCGCGACGGTCTGCTATCGTCGCCTTCTCTGCCAATGATGTTTATGCCATTGCAGAACTCGTCAGACGTCAGAGAGGCGGTGCAGCGGTTGTGATGGGCTCTCTCAGCCCCCGCACCCGCAACGCCCAGGTGGAGCTGTTCCAGTCCGGCGATGTTGATTTCCTTGTTGCGACCGATGCCATCGGCATGGGCCTTAATCTAGATGTCCATCACGTCGCTTTTGCCTCTGATTACAAGTTTGACGGATTTCAGTACCGGCCGCTTTCGGCAGCGGAACTTGGACAGATAGCAGGGCGCGCCGGACGCCATACACGCGACGGCTCCTTTGGCGTCACCGGCAGAACGGCTCCGTTTGACGACGGCCTGGTTGAGCGGCTCGAAACACACGAATTCGAGCCGTTGAAGGTGCTGCAATGGAGAAACAACCGGCTCGATTTCAGCTCAATTGATGCTCTCAGACTGAGCCTTGAGACACCACCCGACAGAACCGGACTGACCAAGGCGCCACCTGCTGACGACATCAGAGCCCTCGAATATGCCCTTCGGTTACCGGAAATTGCTGAAAAAGCGACGGAAAGGGACCGGATTTCACTTCTCTGGGACTTGTGTCAGATCCCCGATTATCGGAAGATCGCGCCAGCCAGCCACGCAGAGCTGCTTGCGACCCTGTTCGAGTTTCTCGAAAATGGTCGTCGCATTCCATCTGGATGGTTTGCCAGCCAGACAGCCTATGCGGACCGGCTGGATGGTGATATCGACACCCTCGCGAACAGGATCGCCCACATAAGAACTTGGACATTTGTCTCGAATCGAAAAGATTGGCTTGACGATCCGGCCTATTGGCGAGAAGAAACACGGGCAATTGAAGACAGATTATCAGACGCGCTGCATGAAAAGCTGACACAGCGCTTTGTTGATCGACGAACCAGCGTATTGATGAAACGCCTGAGAGAGAATGTAATGCTTGAAGCCGAGATCACGGCCGGTGGTGAAATTGTTGTGGAAGGCCAGCACGTCGGACACATTACCGGATTCCGGTTCACCCCTGACGCAACAGCCGATGGCCCTGAAGCCAAGGCACTCCGCGCAGCCGCCAACAAGGTGTTGTCCGCTGAAGTCGAGAGACGTGCCGTGCGTCTGGCCGATGCAGCAAATCAGTCTTTCATTCTGTCCAGCGACGGATCCCTCCGCTGGCAGGGCGAAGTTATTGCCAAACTGTCCTCAGGTGATGATGCTCTGAGCCCGCGCTTTGTACTGCTGGCGGATGAGCATTTGTCCGGGCCATCTCAGGAAAAGGTCCAGCAGCGCATTGATCTCTGGCTCGCCAATCATGTGGAAACTCTGCTGAAGCCCCTTATCGACCTGAAGAATGCGGAAGGTCTTGAAGGCATTGCCCGGGGCATTGCATTCCAGCTGGTCGAAGGCCTTGGCATTCTTGAACGCTCAAAAGTGGCTGAGGAAATCCGTCAGCTTGATCAGGATGCCCGTGGATCCCTGCGCAAGTATGGCGTCCGCTTTGGTGCCTATCACATCTACATCCCGGCATTGCTGAAGCCGGCACCGGCAAATCTCCTGACCATTTTCTGGGCTCTCAGCCAGGACTGCCTGGATGCCAAGGGCGTGGTTGAAGTGCCGCAACTGTCCATCGCCGGACGAACCTCTGTTGAAGCAGACCCGGAGATCTCACAGCAGATTTATCTGACATCCGGCTTCAAGGTTTATGGCCAGCGGGCTGTGCGCATCGATATTCTGGAACGGCTGGCCGATCTCATCCGCCCGATCCTTGCATGGCGGCCGGGAACAGACAGCGAAATGCCGGAAGGTGCCCTTGAGACCGGTCGCGGCTTTACAGTCACTGTAGCGATGACCTCCCTTCTCGGCTGCGCCGGAGAAGACTTCTCATCCATTCTCAAGTCTCTCGGCTACCGGGTGGAGCGCCGTCTGATTGAACCATCAGAAGAAGCCGCCGAGACCTCAGCTGAGACGATCTCAGATACAGCTGCCGCCGAAGAGGCCCCTAAGCAGGAAGATAGCGCTCAGGCCGCAACTCATGAAGATGCGCCTGCCGCAGAAGCTGTCGAGGACGAGCCGAAATATCTCGAAATCTGGCGCCCTCAGCGTCAGGACCGGCAGCCACGCCACAGCAACAAGCAGCGGGCGGACAACAACCGGAATCGCAAAGGTGCTGCCAAACAGGGCAAGCCATCCCAGCAGTCTTCAAACAAGAAGCAGGGTGGATCCCGTTCGGATAAAGGCCGCGCCGACAAGCCGCTGGATCCGAATTCTCCATTTGCGGCATTGGCGGCTCTCAAGGATACAATGTCCAAGCACGGCTAACCGGATGACATCAGACCGGCAGCGTATCGATAAATGGCTCTGGTACGCCAGGGTGGTGAAAAGCCGCACCCTGGCACAAAAGCTGGCCGCTGCCGGTCATGTCCGGATCAACAAGGAGAAAACCTCCGCCCCAAGCCAGGCTGTGAAGCCTGGTGATGTGCTGACGATTACACTGCCGCGACGTATTCTGATCTACCGTATCCTCGACCTTGGAACACGGCGCGGACCGGCAGTGGAAGCCCAGACGCTCTATGAGGATCTGTCACCTCCCCCGGAGCCGAAGAGCGAACCGAAGCCAGAGAGCGGCCCGCGACGGGAGCCCGGCTCAGGCCGACCGACAAAACGTGAGCGACGCAAACTGGATCAGCTTAAGGGCGGTTGAAAATCGCACAGGCGCTTTCACAAGTCCGGGAACACGTGATCAACGCTTGCATCGACTTTGTAAAACCGCTAGAGCCTTTCCGGGTTTATCAGAATGCCGGTCGACCAGCTCACTCGCATGGCCCGTGCATTGTATACGGAATGATTGAAACGGGCTCCCCGTTCAACAGGAGGCATGGATGACATACGTCGTCATCGATAATTGCATTCGTTGCAAATATACAGACTGCGTGGATGTTTGCCCTGTAGACTGCTTCTACGAAGGTGAAAACATGCTCGTCATCCATCCGGACGAGTGCATTGACTGCGGCGTGTGCGAGCCGGAATGCCCGGCGGAAGCCATCAAACCGGATACCGAACCGGACCTGGACAAATGGCTGACCATCAACGCGGAATATGCGGAGAAGTGGCCAAACCTGACGGCCCGTCGCGACCCGATGCCTGAAGCCGAGAAACATGACGGCGAGGCAGGCAAGCTGGAGAAATACTTCTCCGAGAAGCCTGGTGAAGGCGACTGATTTCGCATATCGGCACCTTGGTACCGTCATTAACGAAAATGTAAGATTTTTCGGAATCCTGATGTTATTGCATAGCAGCAATGCGTCGTTGGGGTTCCGAAAAGTGTTATTTTATGATAGGATACGTGTTCAGTCGGCAATATCTGTCAATGTCGAACTCCCTCCGGGAGTTTTTTTATGTCCGCCAGCCTGAGTACAGAGACTGTATTACACGGGCGTGACATTCGACGCAAAATCCTGACATCGGCTGAAAGACACGACGGGAATACGGCAGGAAGTCCCTTATTTCTGCTGAGCGTTTATCTCGTCCAACAAAAGGGACGCGGGCGGTGACATCAACCTGACTGTCCGTCCAGATGCGCGGGAGTTATAAAGCGTATGGCAATTACGAAGAAATCATCTCAGCGGCAGGGATTCAAAACGGGCGAGTACATTGTGTACCCCGCGCATGGCGTGGGTCAGATTACGGAAATAGAAGAGCAGGAAATCGCTGGAATGGCGCTTGAGCTGTTCGTCATCTATTTCGACAAGGACAAGATGACACTGCGGGTTCCGACAGCGAAAATTGAGTCCGTCGGAATGCGGAAGCTGTCAGACGCAGCTGTTGTCAAGAAAGCACTGGAAACGGTTCGTGGGCGCGCGCGTGTCAAGCGCACCATGTGGAGCCGCCGTGCTCAGGAATATGAAGCCAAGATCAATTCCGGTGATCTGATTTCTATTTCTGAAGTGGTTCGCGACCTGTACCGTTCCGACAGCCAGCCGGAGCAGTCCTACAGCGAACGCCAGCTCTATGAAGCAGCGATTGATCGCATGGCACGCGAACTGGCAGCCGTGAACAAGGTTTCCGAAACTGAAGCCATTCAGCTTGTGGAGAAAAACCTTCAGTCCAACGCCAGCCGCAGACCTAAGGCCAGCGACGAGAATCAGGAAGAGGAAGCAGCTGCTTAGAGCGCGCTTCTGAAAAGTTGACAGACTTTTCAGATAAGAGCTTGCGGATAGTTACTGCTTCGCTTTCACTTAGAGCGTGTTGCGCCAAAGTGGGAACCGGTTTGGCGACAAACAACTCACGTCATCAAAAACATAGAGCATGCGCATGAATCTCGTTCATCGCAAAATGCTCTAAGACAAAGCCCGGCTTTCTGCCGGGCTTTTTCATATCCGGACGGCAAACCAGTTCCTTATTCGGAGACAATCTTGACCAGTTGACCGGGCTTAACCGGGTTACTGGCGCTGATGCCGTTCAGAATACGGAAGAGACGCGCGGGCTGAGCAACACCACGCATGCGACGGACAAGCGGTCGCACATTCCCGTTCCGCGGAACCTCAACCACCCGGATACGCAGAGGCTTCAGCGAGGCGGCCTCTTCCAGCGACAGGCGTCTGAAGCTCTGAACAACACTGTCCGCCGCGTTGAAAAAGCCTGCATCCGGTGTCTTGGTCGCAAAGAGGAACCGGTATGTGGCAGTCCCGATACGGATCAGAGCGATCCGGAATGCCCACTTGCCACGACGCGCATCTGCAGTAGCAACAGGCAGGCCCTCGACCTTCCGGGTTCTGATACTGGAGCGGTCCAGACCCTTGATCCAGCCTGACTGGATATAATCAGCCAATGTCTGCCTGATCGGCACATCCACACCGTCAAACCGGATGGCAGTGCCCTGCTCTGTGGTCGCAAAAACCGCACGCGGCGTGTTCTCAATCCGGCTGCCTGCGGGCAGGTCAAAACGGATCCTCAGATCCGCATGAAAGAATGTGCTGCCGCGCACATAGCCTTCCTCGGAATCATCCCCGAACAGAACGCCATCGAGAGACTTCAGGAACCGGTCATCATCACTACGGCGGGCTGCTTCAGGTCCGGAAAATGAGCGGGCGAAATTGATGGTCTCCCGAATCCGGTTTGGTGTCGACGGATGGGTCATCAGAAAGTCATCGCCATCATCCGAACGAACAGACCCTGCCCGAAAGGACGAATACCGATCCAGCGACATCAGGAAACGCGAGGCTCCGTACGGGTCAAGCCCGGCACGCGCAAGGGTTCTGATTCCGGCCTTGTCGGCTGCCAGTTCCTGTGCCTGGCTGAACCGGGCAATCTCGTTTTTGCTATTCTTGAGAATGCGCTCGCGGGTCTTGCTGTCAATCGAGACTGTTGAGAGAATTTTACTGGCCAGAAGCGTGTTTCGAACCTTGTCTTCCCGCGCGATACCATGTCGCTCTGTCACATGTGCCATTTCATGCGCGATAACGGCTCCGATCTCGGAGAGGTCATTGGAAAGAGCAAGCAGGCCACGCGTCACATAGACATAACCACCCGGCAGGGCAAAGGCATTGACGACCGGTGAATTCAGCAGGGTGATCTGATAATTCTGGGCCGGATTATCAGAGGCAGCAACCAGACGGCCTATCAGGGCCCCAAGGCTGCGCTCTACCTGGGCATTCTCATAAATTCCGCCATAGGCCGCAACAATCTTGGGGTGTTCCTGTCGCCCGATCCGGGCATCACGGCTCTGCGTCCTGTCACCCAGCGTAACCGGTCCAAAGCCACCGCTAAGCGTCTGGCATCCAGACAGAAGCGCAACAGCCAGCAGGGACAGCATGAGGCCACGCCAAAGCCGCGCAGATACGAATGCGAACTGTACAAGGCTCATTCGTCAGCGATCCTCACCCAGAAACCGAAGTTGTGCCGGGTGGGTAACATGAATAACCGTACCGTTCCAGCGACGAACCCATCCCGTAACCTTAATATAGTCACCTTCTCCGAGAAGCGAAATCTCAGCCCGTTTCAAAAATTCGGCATAGGCTCCCGGTTCAACCGTCACCGAGAAATCACGCGACCAGTCCCGGCTCGAGTTGATATATACCCTGTTGCTGCGGATGTGGGCCGAATTCACTTTCACGATAAAACTGTCAAAACGCTCGGTTTTAAGGACCTTGCGCGCATTTCGCGTGGTAATCACCATAAGCCCTGTCCGGTTATTATCTGACAAACGCGCCAGAACCTCAGCACAGGCCGAACCGGAATCAGGCATGACAAGATACGCTCCCATACGCACCAGAAGAGCCTGTAACCAGTCAGAAGAGTCCGGCAAGAATATGTCCTGTTCCTGGCGACCCGTCAGGGCAATATGGGCAATCAGGCGGCCATATCGATCCTTACCAAAGGTACGAAAGCGGATAGCTTGCCCAGGTTTCAGCAGCCCCTCAAGGCGCATATCCGCATTAACGCCCGGGCGCGGCACAACATCAGCCAGGCTCAGCACACGCCCGTCAGACAGGGTCAGCAGCCCGGCACCATCAACCGATTCCACAATCCCGTCCCCAAACGGTTCCAACCATGGCCCGCAGCGCTCAGAAGCATTGACCGAGCCTGCCGTCAAAAGTCCTATAACCAGGACAAAGCAACAACGACAAAACACAGCAGACACACACACCACCCCGACTGACAATCAATCCGAATTGCATTGAAGTAGCAGAAGAGGTGTTAACACAACTGACAATGACAAAAAAATCTGAACGCTTCCTGCTGCATCAGCTGATATTCTATGCTATGCGACGCACAGTCGGCCCCGTAGCTCAGCAGGATAGAGCAACTGCCTCCTAAGCAGTAGGTCACACGTTCGAATCGTGTCGGGGTCGCCACTCAGCCCACAACATTCCACAGTGTCGTCCCCAGCAGATTCAGAGCCAGTATGGTCAGGAGAGCCTTGAAAACTCTTTGGAAAAGCTCCGGGCTCAGGCCTTTCAGAATATGCGTACCCAGACGCGTGCCGAGATAACCGGAACCGATCATCAGAACAATCAGACCCAGCCAGTCGGCGAAGGCAAAGCCAAGAAAACCGAAGACCAGAATCTTGATCAGGTGCTGGATGCTCATGCAGGCAGCATGGTTGGCGACAATTTCAAAGCGTTCTGAGAACCGTGACGACAGGCTGGCCGCAACAAAGGGCCCCGTCACTCCTACAAACATGGTGAGGATGGTCGACAGAGCCGCCATCATGGAGACAGACAGGGTCGAATCCGCATCCATCCGAAGTTTTGGCCCCCAGGTCACTAAAAGGATGAATATCCCGACGAGTCCCTTCAGGAGAGTTGCTGGCAGCTCCACTGCAATCTGCCCCCCGATGAGGCCACCCACAACACTTCCAACAAGAAACCAGACAATGGTGGCCCGGTGAAGAAAGGCCCGCTGGATGATCATCCGGGACAGATTGGACCCAAGCTGGACAACACCATGCACCGGTATCAGGGCCGGACCAGGCATAGTGCTGGCCATCACGGCCAGAAGCACCATCCCGCCACCGATGCCAAGAGCCGCCGTCAATGCTGAGGTCATAAAGCTGACACCGATCAGCAGCAGGCTGAGCCAGAGGCCAAGATCATCAGGCAGAACAGTGAACAGAAATGCTGCCGGTTCCATCAGGATGATACAGGCATCGCAGTCTCAGCCAGGCGCGCCCAATAGGAAGAGCCAAACGGGATCGCTTCATCATTGAAATCATATTCCGGATGGTGAAGCCCTTCACTGTCGCCATTGCCCACAAAGATGAACGCTCCCGGGCGCGCTTCCAGCATATAGGAGAAATCCTCCGCTCCCATCACCGGATCAATGTCAGTGGAGACATTCGGCACACCTGCAACAGAACGGGCAACAGAGGCTGCAAAATCAGTCTGTTTGTCATGGTTGCGGGTCACTGGATAACCCTTCTCGTAGATCAGTTTCGGCTTTGCTCCATGCGCTGCACAGATACCATCGATCACAGTCCTGATCCGTTGTTCGAGGTCAATGCGGACCTCAGGTGTCAGGGACCGAACAGACCCCACCAGCTCAACCGTATGAGGGATAACATTGTCTGCATCCCCACCATGGAACTGGGTAATGGAGATAACGGCTGAATCGAGCGGGTCAGTTGTCCGGCTGACAATGGTTTGCAGGGCTGTTACGACCTGACTGCCAACCACAATCGGGTCAAGACAATCCTGCGGTCGTGCCGCATGACCACCCACACCTTCAATCGTGAGGTAGAATGTATCGACCGCCGCCATAATCGGCCCCGGCCGCAGAACAAACTCCCCAACCGGAAGGCCGGGCATATTGTGCATGCCATAGACTTCCTGAATACCGAAGCGGTCCATCATGCCATCATCCACCATGGCCTTGCCGCCAGCACCACCCTCTTCCGCCGGCTGGAAAATCACCACGGCGGTTCCGTCAAAATTGCGCGTCTCAGCCAGATAACGCGCCGCACCAAGCAGCATGGCCGTATGCCCGTCATGGCCACAGGCATGCATCTTGCCCGGGACTGTTGACTTGTAGGGATGGTCAATAACCTCTTCTATCGGCAGGGCATCCATATCCGCCCGCATGCCAACAACACGGCCTGATTCCGAAGAGCGCCCGCGGATCACACCGACAACACCCGTTCGGCCAACCCCGGTCACCACCTCATCAACACCGAATGACTGGAGCAGGCTCGCCACTTTCCCGGCTGTCCGATGCACATCGAACTGCAATTCCGGATTGGCATGAATATCATGGCGCCAGGCTTTGATATCGGCATGAAAATCGGCAAGGCGGTTGATAACAGGCATAGCTGAACTCCAACGGTGCCTCCGCCCTATGGACGAGGCTATTGCAATCTATGCGCACAAGCTAGGGTCAGACAGTCCGCTTCTCAAGACAAATCTCACAATATCCAGTCACCGGTCACCAGGCACTCGTTACCATTTCAACAACGTGATGCCATTCCCTTTGCGTTCACCCGCCGACTTCTCTAATACTGCAGAAGATCTTTGGTTAAGAGGGCGTCTGCCGTCCAAAAGGCATGTGAGGCAACAGAAATGACAGGTCGGTCTGTGCGGTCCATCTGGCTTGGCGCAACTCTGGCGCTTGCAGCACTGGTTACCCAGTCCGTTTCGGCTCTGGCTGGCCCCTATGTTGTGGTGAACACCAGAACCGGCGCGGTGATTGATTCATCTGACGCGAACAAGCCCTGGTTTCCCGCCTCTCTGACCAAGCTGATGACCGCTTACGTCACATTTGAGGCGATCAAGTCAGGCAAGCTGACCCTCAATTCCCCGGTCCGCGTCTCAAAACGCGCGCTGGCAGAACCTCCCAGCAAGATGGGCTTCAAGGTCGGCACCGTGATGACGGTCGACAATGCACTGAAAATGGTCATCGTCAAATCTGCCAATGACATTGCGGTGGCTCTCGGAGAAACCGTCTCAGGCAGCCATGACGCCTTTGTCCGGGACATGAACCGCGCCGCAAAGGCTCTGGGGATGACCCGCACCCGGTTTGCCAACCCGAACGGCCTGCCGGACCAGCGCATGCGCACAACCGCCCGGGACATGGCGCTTCTGGGTGTTGCTATCCGTCGCAACTACCCGAACCACGCACATTACTTTCGCATTCCAGCCATCCGGGCCGGAAAGCGCGTTCTCAGGTCACACAACAAGCTTCTTGAGCATTTCCGCGGCACCAATGGCATGAAGACCGGCTTCATTTGCGCATCAGGTTTTAACATTGTTGCAAGCGCAAGACGCGGCAACACGGAACTGATGGCCGTAGTGCTCGGCTCTCTTACGGCAAAAGACCGGGCCGAGATGACAGCCAACCTGCTCTATCATGGATTCAAGGGGCGCGGTCTCGATAACAAGCGAACAGCAACCTCGTCGCTGGCGCGTCTCAGCCCGGGTTTTAGTGCAGGCCCGGCACCTGTGAACATGCGGCAGGAAGTCTGCAACAGAAAACGCAAACCCAAGCCGAGCGCAAAGAAACAGGGTAATGGGGATTCTGTCGCCGGAACCACTCTGGTTGCCACCCAGGTCAGCTATCTGGGCCCAAGGGTCCGCATCATGAAGCCGGTAAGGGTTCGTACCGGCCTGCCCGCCGGACAGACAACAACCCGCAAGGCACCACGCCGCGTGCCTGTGCCACTGCCAAGACCTCATGGTGCAATCCCGGCCGCGGCCAAATCACCGGCACCCCAGGCGAGCAGTCAGACAAGCAGTCAGGCAAGCGGACAGGTCACGCCGCGCGTCCCTCTTCCCAAACGACGCCCGGCTGCAGGATAATCAGCGACCAAATCAGCGCTTGTACAGCCTCAATGGATGACACAGGACCATGACGCGTATCGTTCCAATCAGTATTCTGACCGGTTTTCTCGGCGCGGGAAAAACCAGCCTGCTGAACCGCCTTCTGGCTGACCCGGCCCTGTCTGACGCCGCCGTCATCATCAATGAGTTTGGCGATGTGGGTCTGGACCACCTGCTTGTGGAAGCAACAACAGACGGCATCATTGAACTGTCGTCAGGCTGCCTGTGCTGTACCGTGCGCGGCGATTTGATTGACACGCTTGAGAATTTTCTCGACAGGCTGTCCACAGGCCAGCTCAAGAGCCTGAGCCGGATTGTCATTGAGACAACAGGTCTGGCAGATCCCGTACCTGTCCTGCAGGCGGTTCTGGCCCATCCCCTGTTTCAGGGACGTTACCGCGTCGATCAGGTCATCACACTTGTGGATGCCATTAACGGCGAACAGACCCTGGCCCAGCACGAGGAAGCCAGGAGGCAGGCTTCCGTTGCCGATACACTTGTTCTGACAAAGACTGACCTGCCGGATGCTATTGAAAAAGTGGGAAAACTGTTCTCGAACCTGAAAGCACTCAACCCGTCAGCCCGCATTCTGGACAATCAGAAAGACCAGCCGGATGCATCCGTTCTGTTTTCGGGCGATCCGTTTGACCCAGACACCAAGGCACCGAATGTCAGGCAATGGCTCAACACTGACGGCTTCCATGAGCACGATCACAGCCATCATGATCATGGTCATGATCATGATCATGGGCACTCTCACCACCACCATCATCACGACACCAATCGACACGGGGACAGCATTCGCTCTTTCGCAATTGAGAAAGATGTCACAATGTCCGGCGCAGCCCTGGAGATGGCTGTTAATCTGCTGGCCTCGGCCCATGGCCCCAAACTGCTGCGGATGAAGGGCATCGTGCCTGTTTCAGACCATCCGGATAAGCCTGTCGTCCTGCATGGGGTCCAGAACGTCTTCCACCCGCCGCGCATTCTGGATAAATGGCCCGACGATGACCGGCGGCTAAAGCTTGTCTTCATTGTTGACGGGCTTGACGAGGCTTTTGTCCGGGAATTGTTTGACGCGTTCAGCGATACTGTTCAGATAGACAGACCAGATGCCCAGGCTCTGACAGACAACCCTCTTGCGGTGCCCGGGAAGACCTTCTGAACCGGGCCGCAGGTTCAGCCTTTGGCCAGGCGATAGTCTGTTACCGTGTCATCCACACAAATCTGACCCAGAAAATCATGCCCGGCTTCATTACAGAAATGCGGGATGTCGATGGCCGCCATCGGGTCTGTTGCGAGCACTGACAGCACCTGGCCGGCCTCAATTTCTTTCAAGGCTTTCCGTGCTTTAAGCACAGGCAGGGGACACTGGACACCACGCGTATCCAGGACCCTGGCAACTGGTCTTTCCGCAAAGTCATCTGTCTCTTTGCTCATAAGGCTCTTACTTTCGGTAAACTCACTGCTCTGTTGGCGCTGACTTGCCTAAGTGCTACTCTTTCACCAAGTAACAAAGGTCAGGCCCTTGAACAAGGTCGACCAGAAGATGGATCGGGGAGGATCTATGGGTTTGCTTGCACGATTGAAGAGCGAATATGCTTATCTCAGTGGCGCTATTCGGACACTCCGGCGGGTTACACCGATAGCGAAGGCAAGAAACCGGACACTTCCTGATGTGATGGATGAACTGGCGGAACGGTTTGGAGATCGCACGGCCCTTATCTCCGATCTGGAGACGTTCAGCTTCAAAGACTACAATGGCCGCGCCAACCAATATGCCAGATGGGCCCGCATCAACGGTATCGAGAAAGGCGATGTTGTCGCCCTGATGATGCCAAACAGGCCGGAATATCTGGCCTGCTGGCTCGGTATTGCCCGGGTTGGCGGCGTCATTGCGCTGTTGAACACCAATCTGACAGACCGGTCTCTTGCCCACTGCATCAATGTGGTGAGCCCGAAGCATGTGATTGTTGATGACCGCCTGGGAGATCAGTTCCTGACATCGGAAGACTATCTGAATGCCGGGCCCACAATCTGGTTCCATGGCGCGGATCGCCCGCACCGCATGCGGATCGACAAGGATCTTGATCTGCTGCCAACAGATAATATTCCGCGCAACGAACGACCGCAGCTCACCATCAATGACAAGTGCCTCTATATCTATACAAGTGGCACGACCGGCCTGCCCAAAGCCGCCAACATCAATCATTACCGGGTTCAGTCGATCATGGCGGGCTTCTCGGCAGCAACCGCCGCGTCCGAGACAGATCGGATTTATGTCTGTCTGCCCCTTTATCATTCTGCAGGCGGCGTGCTTGCGGTGGGAACCGCACTGACTGTCGGTGGCTCGGTGGTGATCGCGGAGAAATTCTCCGCCAGCACATTCTGGGATGATGTGGTCGATAACCAGTGCACCATGTTCCAGTATATTGGCGAGCTGTGTCGTTATCTGCTCAACAGCCCACCGCATCCGAAGGAAACCGCACACAATCTCAGGATCATCAGCGGCAACGGATTACGGCCTGACATCTGGGACAGCTTCCTCACCCGTTTCAAAATCCCCAAACTGCTTGAATGGTATGCGGCAACGGAAGGCAACGCAGTTCTGTTCAACTTCGATGGCAAACCCGGAGCGATTGGCCGGGTACCAAAATGGATGGAACGCCGCTTTGTCATCAAACCCGTCCGATTTGACTATGACGAACAACAGCCTATGCGCGGCGCAGACGGCTATTGCATTGAGGTGGATCCGAACGAACCCGGAGAATTGATCGCCCAGATCCTGAATGATCCGTCCAAGCCAAGCCAGCGTTTTGAGGGTTATTCCAATCAGGAAGAAAGCGAACGCAAAGTTCTCACCGATGTGTTTGAAAAAGGTGACCGCTGGTTCAGAACAGGCGACCTCGTCAGACGCGACGCACTTGGCTATTACTATTTTGTCGACCGGATCGGCGATACGTTCCGCTGGAAGGGCGAAAACGTCGCCACCTCGGAAGTCAGTGAGGTCATGGCAATCGTACCCGGTGTTCAGGAAGCCAACATCTATGGTGTTGCCGTTCCGGGCCATGACGGCAAGGCAGGCATGGCCGCGCTCGTGGCAGATGATGACCTGTCTCTGGCTGATTTGAAAATCGCGGTAGACGCAGCACTCCCCGCCTATGCACGGCCACTCTTCCTCAGGTTCCTGGAGCAGATGGATATGACCGGCACATTCAAGGTGCGAAAGGTCGACCTCGCCAAGGATGGCTTTGATCCGTCCACAGTTTCAGATCGCATGTTCGTAGCCCATCCGGAGACAGGGCAGTATGAGCCTCTGGACAGCGAAACCTATCAGGCGATCCTGTCAGGGCAAATCCGCGTCTGAACCGGGAACAGAATGAGGACAGGACATGTCTCCTTTTGATGTGATCGAGTTCTGGTGGGGTCTGGGAGAAGATGGCTGGTTCCGCAAGGATGAGCAACTCGATCAGGAGATGCGGGACCGTTTCTCCGACCTGCACCATCAGGCATTAAACGGGTCATACAGAGAGTGGGAGAGCGGGTTCGCCGGTCGGCTGGCCCTGGTCCTGCTTCTCGACCAGTTTTCCCGAAACATGTTCAGAGGCACTTCCGATGCCTATTCAGGCGACCAGGATGCGCTCCGCATTGCGAGGCTGGCTCTGGAAGCAGAGGACGACCGCGCACTTCCCATGCCCCATCGGCGATCCTACTATATGCCGTTCATGCATTCCGAAGATCTGGAAGATCACACCGTCTGTATTGACTGCCATGAACGCCTGGGTGATGCCAATGGCCTGAAATGGGCCAAACACCATGCGGATATTGTGCGCACATTTGGCCGGTTCCCGCATCGCAATGCCATACTGGGACGCACATCAAGTCCAGACGAGGAAGCTTTCATCAAAAAAGGCGGCTTTGCCGGATAGCAGAGCCGCCTCTTTTACAATCTTGAAATGCCCTTACGCGGCTTTCACCCCTTCAAGGAAGCGTGCAACAGTCTGCCTGAGGCTGGTGGCCTGCCCTGCAACCGCCTGGGAAGCACTCAGAACCTGCCCCGCAGACTGACTGGTCTCCGCAACAGACGTGGTCACACCCGCCATGTTCTGCGCAACATCCTGCGTGCCCGCTGCGGCCTGCTGAACGTTCTGGCTGATCTCTGCCGTCGCAGCACCCTGCTGCTCAACAGCAACCGCAATCGAGTTGGTGTACTCGTTCACATCCGTCATTGTCTTGGCAATCGCTTCAATCGCCTCAACCGCTTCCTTGGTGGAGCCCTGGATGCCGGAAATCTGCGAAGAAATCTCTTCTGTCGCCTTGGAGGTCTGGTTCGCCAGTTCCTTTACCTCGGAGGCAACCACCGCAAAGCCCTTGCCCATTTCACCGGCGCGGGCCGCCTCAATGGTGGCGTTCAGCGCCAGTAGGTTGGTCTGTTCGGCAATGTCCTGAATAAGGTTGACCACTTCACCGATTTTCTGGGCGGCCGTATCAAGGCTGGCCACTTTCTGGTTGGTCGCGCCTGCAGCTTCAGCTGCCTCACCGACAATCCGCTTGGTCTGGCCGACCTGACGGCCAATCTCTTCGATGGACGCTGCCAGTTCTTCCGCAGCCGATGCTACAGTCTGCACATTGGTTGAGGCTTCTTCAGAAGCAGCCGCTGCCGATGTGGCCTGACCGGACGTGTCATCTGCAATACTGGTGAGGGTCTGGGCGGTCTCTTCCATAGAACGGGAATGATCATCCACCTCACCCAGCATGGTCCCGACCTCACTGTCGAACGTCTGCACCAGCTCATAAATCATCGACTGACGCTTATCGCGGGCCACATGACTCAACCGCCGCTCTTCGGCCAGCTTCTCATTTTCGAGCGCATTGTCCCGGAAGACAGCAACGGCCTTGGTCATATCACCGATCTCGTCCCCTCGCTTCATACCAACAAGGGCAACATCCGTCTTACCATCTGCCAACGAGGCCATGTCGGAGACAAGCGCACTGATCGGACCAGTGATCGAGCGGGACACAGCCAGACCGATCAAACCGACAACAATCAGCAACACGCCACCGGCAATCAGCATGCCGTTACGGATGGAGTTGATCGACTGGTCGAGCTCTGCTGTTTCCTGAGCAGCGGCAATAATCCATGTCTGCCCCTGATAGGCCAGAGGAATTGCGAAAGTCATCAAGGCTGCATTCCGGTAGGACGTGATCTCAGTCGGAGCCCATTCCCCTTTGAGGGCTGCAGTGATAGCCGGGCTGTCAATGCGGGTTACCAGCATATCAGGACCATCAGTCTTATCCGTCTCGTTCAGCATGAGACCATCCTGGCGGAGAATAAAATACTCACCGGTTTCGCCAACACCAGCACGGTTCTGCAGAACCTTGTCGGCAATATTGGGCAGCTGATAGGACAGAACCCCGATCGTTTTACCTGAATTGTCAACAATGGGGGTCGACAGGAAACTCGCAGGCGCATCACCGCTCGGGCCGTAGGGCCGGAAGTCAAAGAAGGAGATCTCCCCGGCACCGGTCTTCAGTGCAGCCCGAAAGGCATTACCAAGATCAGTGTCTTTCCAGCGACCCGTCTGCAGATTGGTTGCGTAGTCACTTTCCTTGAACACGGAATAGATGAGGTTGCCTTCCGTATCGAACAGGAAAACATCATAATATCCCCGCTCCTGCAGCAGACTGCGGAACCAGGGGTGATATTTCTTGTGCACACCATCATAGAACTGGCCCGTATTGGCGCTGTCGAGTTTTTCTTTCTCGCCAACACCATATTTGCTGTTCTTGATATACGCGTCCGTCAGGAAGGTTGTCGGGTCTCCCGGCAAGGCTTTCCAGGAAGACGTAAACGCTCCAACCGCGGTTTTTACCATGGGGTTGGCAGCCACAAGCTTCAGGTCGGTCTCGATATTGGTGAGGGAATTCACAATCTCGGCCCGCCGCGATTCAAGCAGGGCCTTGACCGAATCAGCCTCAATTTTATGGACATTCTGTCGCGCGGTCATGTAACTTGCAACACCAACGGCAAGAACACAGAGCAGCGCGCTTCCAACGACAAGCAGCGGCAGCTTTCTGGAAAGCCGGAAAGAATGAAGTCCGATGGACATGTTACAAGGCCCCTTCTTGTATCATTTGTGTATTACATACATAGATACCGACAAAGGGCAGACTAAATAGTTAACTGGTTAAGCAATACGATCTACTAATGCTTTAGAGAAAAAATAATAGTAAAAAATACCTATAAGCAGATTTCACCCAAAAATGGAGCGATAAAATACAACGCAATCAATGACAGGAAATAGAGAAATGCCGTAGAAATTTAAATCTCAAAATGGATTACACCACAGATAAAGTACTGGAGCTGCAGGCATAAATAATGAATTTTAAAAAGCAAGAAAACCAGCAATCATCAACCATGATCTTGCATCGGAAGAATGCTTTTTCCTCGCCAGAATTTTTAGCCGCCTTACTTTATGGTGCACCATCGCTCACTATTGGCCTCAGAGAGATTTTCGAACAAAATCCTGACGGGCAGGCCATGCTGCGTGCCCATATAAGGGCGATACTCCCTGCACCTCTTCGAATCCATAGCCTTTTGTTCCATCCTTTTCTGCCATATACCAACCCCGTTTCGAACCACGACAGCGAGATAGACACCTGGTTTTCGCTTATTGATCTGGCCTCGGATACAGGCAGCCTGCTTCTTCCATCCATATCCATCACGCACAGTCTTGTTCCGCGCCTGCGAGAGAGTCTACGCAAGGATGGTGGGGCACTGGAGACAATCCGCCTCTGGGAACGGGCGGCTCTTGATGCAACCGGAGATCCGGATACGTATCTGCAGCAGTCACTGGGGAAAAAAAAGCTGAAGGAGCTGCGCCGCCAGCGCCGTCGGCTGGAGGATGAAGCGCCGGTACAGTTCATTCGACACAGGGACCCCAAGGATGTGCCAGAGGCCGTTGAGCGTTTCCTGACGCTCGAAGCGGACGGCTGGAAAGGAAAAGCCAGAAGTGCCCTTCTGTCCAATCCCGGATCCACGGCAATGGCACGATCTCTGGCAACAGAATTGCCCAAACGACAGGCTGTTCTGGTGGATGAACTTGTCTGGGGTGAGCGCACCATAGCCAGCATGATCAGCCTGAAGAAGAGCTCATCTGTCTGGACCTGGAAAATCGCCTATGACGAGGAGCTGTCACGGTCGTCCCCGGGGGTTCTGTTGATGATAGAAGCCACACGGGCCTTTATGAATGATCCCGATATCACTTATGTGGATTCCTGCGCGGTGCCGGATCATCCGATGATCAATCATATCTGGCAGGAACGACAACCGATGGCCGACCTGCTGGTTGCGACCAGACCATCAGCCCGTCTCAAGACCAGGGCAATTGCGTTTGCTCTCCGGACGGCTCATCGGCTGAAAGCACGAATCAATCGCGTAAAAGACGGCGGATGATCTTTCCTGTCGTTGTCATTGGCAGGTTTTGCAGAAAAACAATCTCTCTCGGATATTCATAGGCTGCCAGGCGTCGTTTGACGTGCTCCTGTATATCCTCAACAAGCGCCGTGCTTTCTTCAACGCCAGGCTTCAGAACGATGCAGGCCTTGACGATTTCCGTTCGCACAGGGTCCGGTTTGCCAACGACCGCCGCAAGTGCCACTGCCGGATGCGCAATCAGGCAATCCTCGACTTCACCCGGGCCGATTCTATATCCGGCAGAGGTGATGACATCATCATCACGGCCGACGAAGTGGATATAGCCATCCTCATCCTCAAAACCCTGATCACCTGTCTGCATCCAGTCATCAACGAACTTGTCTTCTGTCGCATCAGGCCTGTTCCAGTATTCAAGGAACATCACAGGATCAGGACGGGCAACGGCGATCTGCCCCACCTCACCAGGCGAGCATCGCTGACCATCATCATCGATAATCGCCACCTGATGACCCGGGACAGCCTTGCCAATCGCCCCTGACCGGCTGATCCCAAGCCCTGCCATTGACCCCAGAACAAGGTTGCACTCCGTCTGCCCATAAGCCTCATTAATCCGCAATCCGAGACCATTTTCAGACCAGTCATAGGTTTCCCGCCCGAGAGACTCCCCCGCTGACATCACACTGCGCAGACGAAGATCAAAATCGGCCCGCGGGTCAGGTATTGTCTTCAGGAGCTTCAGAGCGGTTGGCGGGATAAAGGCATTGCGCACGTTCTGTCTGGCCATCAGATCAAGAGCCGCCTCAGGGTCGAACTTCTCAAACTTGCGAGCCAGGACCGGCACACCAAAATAAAGCGACGGCAGAAGGGCATTCAGCAATCCCCCGGCCCAGGCCCAGTCAGCCGGTGTCCAGAACAAATCACCGTCATGGGGGAAGAATTCATGCGCCATCTGAACACCGGGAAGATGGCCCCACAAAACACGGTGACCATGCAAAGCCCCTTTGGCAAGGCCAGTGGTACCGGACGTGTAGATCATCAGCGCCGGGCTGTCCGGCCCTGTGGCAACAGCTGTGAAATCATCCCGAGCCCTGGCACAGGCATCCTCGAAGGACACCGCTTCATCGTCCTGATCTCCCGTGAGCAGAACACAATCCAGATCAGGCAGCTCTGACCGGATCTCAGACAGTTTCTCAAGCCCTTCCCGATTGGTAATTACAAAGCGGGTACCAGAGTTCTGCAAGCGGTATGACAGAGCGTCCGGCCCAAACAGCAGCGCCAGGGGTACGGCCACACCGCCAGCCTTGTAGATGGCAATATGAGATGTGATGGTCTCAACACTCTGGGGCAGGATAATCGCAGCCCGGTCTCCCGGCCGAAGGCCCAAACCTGTCAGCACATTGGCCAATCGGTTGGAGAGCCTCTTCAAGGTACCAAAAGATGTGGTCGATGTGACGTTCGCATCATCACAGGAGATAATTGCCGGTCGATCCGGCTCTACATTCGCCCAGATATCGCAGACGGCCACCCCCATATTGCAACGCTCAGGGATCAACCATGAGAACCCTGACACCAGAGAGTCATACGAAGACGCGCGGTCAAGCATTGGTCACCGCCCATCAGCATCCGGGCCTGTGGCGTCAGGCATATCACGCTGAGCTCTTTGCGGGCGCTTCGCGATTGAGGCTGCAGACTTGTCCGACTTTTTCCCGTCCGCAGGGTCAGCCTCTCCCTTGATCAGGGCTGCCAGCCGATCCACATCACGCAAGTGAATGTCACGCTGCGGGAATGGCATTTCGATGCCCTCTTCCCGGAACCGGTGCATGATATCAAAGCGCAGATCACTGCTCACCACCATCACATAGCCGATATCTTCCAGGAAACACCGCAATTCGAAATCGAGAGAACTGACTCCGAACCCGATGAAATAGACCTGCGGCTCGGGGTAAGACAGGACCATGTCATGGGCTCTGGCACACTCAAACAGAATCTCGCGAACCTGATCCGGATCCGAGTCATAACTGACACCAACAGGCACGGTAATCCGGCCCATCGTATTGCCATGAACATAATTGGTAACCGTGCCTGAAATCAGATCAGAATTCGGCACAATCATCGACGCGCGGTCAAAGGTCTCAATCTCGGTTGCCCGAACGTTGATCCGCTTCACCGTCCCATGGGTGCCACCGACAACGATCCAGTCGCCCACCTTGATCGGACGCTCGGCCAGCAGAATAAGCCCGGACACGAAATTGTTGACGATACTCTGCAGACCGAAACCGATACCAACGGACAGGGCACCGGCAACAAGCGCGATATTGGAAAGATCAAGCCCCGCATGGGAAAAACCCACCATGACCGCGACAATGACACCGATATAGCCAAGCCCGGTCGTAATGGAATGCTGCAGTCCCACATCCATACGCGTTTTCGGCAGGAACCGGTTCTGTAGCCAGCGCTGAATGCTCTTGGTTGCTACGAGAACAACAAGGAACAAGGCCACCGCTGTTGCAATAAGAGCAGGAGACAGGCGGATATTGCCGACCTCAAAGCCGCTGAGAACAGAGGTGAGAGACGCAAAGATCTCGTCTGATTCAAACCCCCAGGGAGCCGCCACCAGCATAAAGGCCAGCAACAGCAGAAGAAGCTTTGTAAAGCCACTCAGAACAACGGCGAGAAGCGCGGCGCGACTTTCCGACAGTCCTATGGTCCGGGTCAGAATCCGCCCGACCGGGGCATCAGACTGGAAACCGGTGCTGAACAGCTCTTCAGCCGCGCTGAGAAGCAGAACCAGAATGGACAGAATGATGCCGATACCAAAGATCTGTGTTGCAATGAACGAACCAAGCGGCACGTAACCGATAATCGTTGCTGCAATTGCGATAACAGACGCCATCCAGCCCAGCGGCAGCATCCAGCGCCACAAGACCGGCCCTCTGGTTTCACCGCCTGCATCCTTACCCTGAACCGCATCCTGCCTGCGCAGGTTGGCGATCATGGTCCGCGCCAGAAGGAAGGCAAGCGTAGGCATCAGAACCCCGTGCAGGGCAGACAGGGCGATCGTGAAGCGGAGCGGCAGGATCAGAACATCCCGCACTTCGGAAAGAACGATGAAAACACCCTGAACAATTGCCATCGAGACGATGAGCCAGAACGCCTTGTGCGCATTCAGGCTGTCAATATCGACCAGCCGCCAGGCTGGCCGCAATGGAGCCAGAAAGGCACGCGCCAGTCCTTGGGTCATCGTAATCAGGACAATGGCCCCGGTCAGTGACTTCATCAGCCGTTCGATATGCCGTGGCATCAACTCCATGGAATTGAGTGTGAAAATGATCAGCCCGAGGCCAATCACAGGCACAATGGTGTTGATGAAGACTGTTCCGGCAGCTGCCATCCGCTTCTCGAACAGACTCCCGGGTTCCGCCCGGCTGCTTCTGCTGGCAAGCCGTACCAGAAAACGTCTGCCGAATGACGCGATAAGCAGTCCGGCAACAAGCACCAGGCCAATCAGCTGCGGCGCTGATTTCTGGGCATTCTCGATCAGCGTGACCAGCCAGCCGGCCAGTGTATTGAACAGGCTGCCGATGGCATCCGGTGTCCGTTCAAGAACAAACCACCAAAGCTCGGGGTTGAGAGCACTTGTCTCACGGGTAAACAGGGCACGGGTGAACAGGTCCGTCCGCTTCTCGCTGACAATTGCCAGAAGCTGCTCGGTCCGCACTTCAATCACACTGGCCTGCTTACTGACCCCGTCAAAAACAGCCAGCTGTTCCTGCAGATCCTTGCGCTGGGCAATCACCGCATCCGATTCAGCCTGTTCCACGCCTTCATTATCAGATGGCTTCTCAGGTTCCAGCTCGGCAATTCGCGCGCGCAATTGCTCCTGCTGCGGAATCTGGGCTTCGCGAAGCGCCTTGGCATCAGAAGCAATCTTGAGAATCTGCTTCCGGGCAAGCTCAAGACCCGTGTCCCCAAGGTCCTCTGATGTGAGAGACATCTCGAACCGATCAAGCCGCCCCTGCCAGGCTTCCAGCGAAGAGAGATGCTCATCCGAGAACCCCGACAGACTGGTCAGAACCATACTTGCAAGGCCAATCAGAAGAGCCAGCAAACCGGCACGGTAGGAACGAACTGTCATGGTCAAAAGCGATCCCCAGACCTGGCGGGCACAAACATGGAAACCCCGATGCAAAACACCGCCCGGCACAATATTGAACTATCCTGTTTCATACAGAAAAGGCAGCGTGTTGAACACCCTGCCCTATGTTTGCTGTATGGAAAACCCGTCAAGAGGCCAAGCCGGGATCGAAACTCATTGTTCAAGTCCGTTTTCAAGCGACTGGCCGTAATAAAGACTGACCGTGTGCCTGGCTTCCGCAAAGAACAACCAGCGCTCCACGAATGTGCCTGCAAGATAGCTGAGAACCGCAAGTGTCAGGATCAAGGCAGCCGCAATCCCGCTCACTGCATAACTTGCCACCAGAAGAACCGCAGGCGCACCAAGACCGAGGATCCAGGTAATCCGCCGCAGGGCAAGCGCATGCTTTCTGGCAACAACATAACCCATTTCCCGATTGAGGTAGTTGTCCGTCATATGCGGTTTGTCGAGAAGACGGACAGGGCCGAAGCGGCCAAGCCCCGTTGCCGTTTCAATACTGGCCGGAGCCCGGTCCGTATCTGCCCGGCGCCACCAGAACCCTTTGATCACCCAGGTGAAAACGAGGATTGCCAGTGCAAGCCCGGCATCTCCCTTAACGGAATGCCCGGAAAAGGACCCTATCGCCACAGCACCCAGATACCCGCCCGTTAAGGAAAACAGCGCATAGGTTACACAGGTCAGAGGCGTTGCCCAGTGATGGACCGTCTTCAGCTGGGCATAGATCATCGACGTGCAATAGACAGTCGTAATAGACAGGAGCGACGCCACAACAGCGAGAATATGCCAGTTCTCTCCGAGAATAATCGCACCAAATGCCGCAAGCCCCATTGGAATGAAGCCGATAACGGCGGCAACACCTTCACGCGATAGCCAGCTTGACCGCCATTGCGAAAAGGCCAGAACAGCACGCTCCGGATGTCCCAGATGCAGGGTGGACGACAGAAGCCCGCCACCGATTGTCGCAAGAGCAATCACATAGCCGATTTTCCCGGCAAGAGTTGTCGGATCAATGAGGGCAAAGCCATACATGACAATCAGGCCGTAGCCGAACCCGGTCAGTGTGGTGAAGAAAATGACGGAATAAGCGGGATGCATGGTCTTACTTCATCGCCTCCAGCGCCTTGTCGATCCATTTCAGGAAACCGCCCAGCTGGGCATCCGGTTCCGCCTCATTGCCTTTAGAGGTTTCGCCCTCTCCACAGCCCGCATTGCGGACCCGAGGTGGCAGATATTTGTTGACCGGACGGGTGCCCATTTCAGGCATCAGGTCCATTCCACCACGTTCCTGGACCATGCGGCTCACATCAGACGTCGGGTCCCCCAGATCACCAAAGTGACGGGCATTCGCCGGGCAGGTCCGGACACAGGCTGGAGTCCGGTCTTCCTCCGGCAGATTTTCGTTATAAATCCGGTCAACACACAGCGTGCATTTCTTCATGACATTTTCTGCCGGATCCATCTCGCGTGCGCCATAAGGACAACTCCAGGCGCAGAGACCGCAGCCAATGCAACGGTCTTCATTGACCAGAACAATTCCATCTTCCGCTCGCTTGTAGGACGCCCCGGTCGGGCAAACCGGTACACAGGGCGCATCCTCACAATGCAGACAGGATTTTGGAAAATGGACAACCCGAGCATTCTGACCGGTCCCCGCCTCATAGGTATGAACCCGGTTCAAGAATGAGCCTGAGACATCCTTGCCATAGGCATTCTCATCAGCAAGCGAGGAGCCATAGCCACCTGTATTCCACTCCTTGCAGTTGATCACACAGGCGTGGCAGCCGACACAGACGTCCAGGTCAATCACGAGGCCCAGTTTTTTATCGGTTCTGTCTGGAAGCGATGTCATGACGCCCCCCCGCTTTTGCCATTCGACCATTGCTGTCCATATCGGACAGTTTCCGGCGCTGCAGGAATACCCGCCGGTGTCTGCTGCCCGCCAGCATGAGGCTGGCTCAGCTCATCCGGCGGCGGATCTGTTTTCTCAATCCGGACACGCAGGTCAAACCAGGCAGCCTGCCCCGTTATCGGATCTGAATTCGACCAGCGCAGACCGTCACCACGGGGCGGCAAAAGCTCATGGATCAGATGATTCAGTAGAAATCCGCGTGTGGCCTCAGGTGCATCCGGCGAGAGCGCCCAGGCACCGGAGCGCTTGCCAATGGCATTCCAGGTCCAGATTGTGGAACTGTTCAGCGCCTCCATACGGGCAATGGGAACCGTGATCTCACCGTGATGGGATGTCACCTTGGCCCAGTCGCCTGTCTCAAGCCCGTGCTCATCACATAAGGCTGCCGGCACATAAAGCGGGTTTGATGTGTGGATCTGCCTGAGCCAGGCATTCTGCGATCCCCAGGAATGATACATGGCCATGGGCCGCTGGGTAAGCGCATGGATGGGGAATGCGTCCTCATCAACCAGCGCTTCCTCAAATGGCTGATACCAGCATGGCAGCGGATTAAACGCCTGGTGAACCCTGTCTTTCAGATAATCCGGCGGCACCCGGTCGCCGTGCCCTTCGGCAGCCAGTCTGAATTTCTGCGCCACCTCCAGATAGAGATTGAACTGGTATGGCATGGGGTCATCATAGAAGCCCATCTCAACCGCCCAGTTCTGATACTCCATATTGAACGGCTTGAAATACTGCGCGTCTTCAGGAATGTGGTTGATCCAGAACCCGCCATTCTCGATATAGGCCTTGAGCTGGTCAGGATTGACAGCGCCACGCCCGGCCTTGTCGCCATCCTTGCCTCTGAAACCTGCGAGAGGTCCGACACCCGGCTTTCGCTCGTGATTGACCATGTAGTCAGCATAATCCTGATATTTCGCTGACCCATCCTCATGAACAAAGCCCGGAAGGCCGAGGCGATTGGCAAGCTGAACCAGAACAGTCTGGAAACCGCGCACATCACGATCCGGCTCAACAACCGGCCAGCGGATGGAGTCAGCTGCAGCATCCGGTTCGCAGATTGGCCGGTCCAGCAGCGAAATACAGTCATGACGCTCCAGATAGGTGGTGTCCGGAAGGACAAGATCCGCATAAGCCACCATCTCGGATGAATAAGCGTCCGAATAGATCAGCTTGGGGATCACATAGTCACCCGTCTCCGGGTCCTTGGCCTCCAGCATCTCCATCACACCACGGGAGTTCATCGACGAGTTCCACGACATGTTGGCCATGTACATGAACAGGACATCAATGCCATAGGGCTCACGCGCATAGGCGTTGGAAATCACCATATGCATCAGCCCGTGAACGGAAAGCGGGTTTTCCCAGCTGAACGCCTTGTCAATCCGTTGTGGTGAGCCATCCTCATTGACCGCCAGGTCTTCCGGGCCACGCGGGTACCCCAGATGTGGCCCAGCCAGCGGAGAACTGCAGTGGAATTCCGCATGCGGCCTGGGATGTGCTTCCCAGGGCTTGGGATAAGGCGGTTTAAAGCGGAATCCGCCCGGGCATTCCACAGATCCGAGAATGATCTGCAGCACATGCAGCGCGCGGCAGGTCTGGAAGCCATTTGAATGGGCTGAAATCCCGCGCATGGCATGGAAGGAGACAGGACGGCCAATCATCTGCTCATGCCGTTCGCCCTTCCAGTCGGTCCACGGCACATCAAGGCGGATTTCTTCCTGAAAGGCCGTATGCGCAAGCTCAGAGGCAAGACGGCGGATCTGATCAGCATCCAGACCGGTCTGTGCTGCTACGCGATCAGGCGCATAGTCAGGGGAGAGGAATTCAGCCGCCATCAGCTCGAAAGCGGGAACCGCTCTTCGGCCATCCGGCAAGACAAATGATCCGTGCAAGGCCGGTCTGGTCCCAGCATCACTGGCCGCCTTCAACATGCCCGAAACCGCGTCATGAATCAGTGGCTTGCCCGCATCGTCCCGGGCAATAAGGCCATGGTCCGCCTCACCCTCTGCCTGAATGACAAGATGCGCGGCATTGGTATAGCGAATGAGATAGTCGAGATCGATCTGCCTCGTGCGGAAAAGCTCATGAACAAGAGACAGGATAAACAGGCCGTCAGTCCCCGGTCTGATGCCAACCCATTCATCGGCAATGGCCGAATAGCCTGTTCTGATCGGATTGACCGAGACAATCTTGGCACCGTTCTGTTTGAGCTTGGACAGACCTATCTTGATCGGATTGGAATCATGATCCTCTGCTACACCGAAGACCATGAAATAACGGGTTCTGTCCCAGTCCGGCTGACCGAACTCCCAGAATGCTCCACCCATCGTGTAGATGCCGGCAGCGGCCATATTGACGGAACAGAAGCCGCCATGGGCGGCAAAATTCGGTGTTCCAAACTGCTGTGCCCAGAACCCGGTAAAGGACTGACTCTGATCTCGCCCGGTAAAGAAGGCCAGCTTGCACGGGTCTTTCTCCCGTACCGGCTTCAGCCAGGACACCGCCAGATCAAGCGCTTCCTCCCATTCAATCTCCTTGAATTCACCCTTGCCGCGCTCGCCCGTCCGCAGAAGTGGCTTCCGCAGACGTGCCGGAGAATAATGCTGCATGATCCCGGCTGAGCCTTTGGCACACAGAACACCCTTGTTCACAGGATGATCCCGGTTGCCCTCAATATACCGAACCTTGCCATCACGGAGATGCACATTGATGCCGCATCGACAGGCACACATATAACATGTGGTCTTGCGAATCTCGTCTGAAACCTTCGGGGAGCGCTCCACGCGAGGTTCTACGGATGATGATGTCATTGGTTTTTATTTCCCGACACGGCGCTGTCATTAGAATTATTTTTGTCATTCTGCCCATCAGACAGAATACTTGCAAGCGCTATTGAAGCCAGCCTTGCAGCCGGGGGATCTGCCCGGCTGGTCAACAGAACCGGCACCTTGCCGCCAAGGATGACACCGGCAGCACATGCGCCCTTGCAGTAGACCAGCGCCTTGAACAGCGTATTGCCGGAAACGATGTCCGGCACGACCACCGCATCAGCCTGACCGGCGACCGGATCATCTCCCAATCCCTTTATCCGCGCCGCCTCATGCGACAGGATAAGGTCCAGCGCCAACGGCCCCCGCACATCCATGTCGGGCACGGCATCTCGCGCCCATTCTTCCAGCTCCCGGCCTTCCAGGCTCGATGGCATGGACGCAATAGGGGTTTCTGTTGCTGACAGAACCGCAATCCGTGGCCGTTCGGCCCCAAGACGCTTCGACAATCCTCCCACAAGACGGATCGCATCCTTGCGTGTTTCAAGATCCGGGCTGACATTCATCGCGGCATCGGTGATCAGCAGAGGCTTGCCACCATCCGGCATGGTCATATGAAACACATGGATCAGACGATTACCGCTTCGCAGCCCTGTCTCACGCGCCAACAGGGCTTTCATGTACACATCACTGTGCAACTGCCCTTTGAGCACAGCCCCGACGTGATCTGACCTGATCAACTGACCAGCAGCGACAGCCGCAGCTGCCTCTCCTCTGGTCTCAATCAGCTCGTAGGGCGAGATGTCCCAGTCAAGTGCATCCGCTTCCCGGCGGATATCATCCTTTTCACCGATCAGAACAGGCACCATCAGCCCCGCCTCAACCGCTTCTTTGGCCGCGATCATCGGCAAGGGTGCTCCGGCACGCACAACAGCAATATGAACAGGAGGCCTTTGTCTCGCCAGGGCCAGAAGCTCAGGCGGGCAAGCAGCAGAATCAGAAGACAGAAACGGACTGGTGTCAGTCATGAGCTTTCCTCCCCACGGCAATCCGCACCGAGGAAACCTCAAGGGTCTGCTGCTCTCGTCCTGTCATTGATATACTCCCGGCAGCATTCGACCCTCTGTCTTATGCGTGCCAGCATCAAATCAAGGCTTTGACCCACCCCGTAGGACCAGATTTTCAGATTTCATTGGGCCACTGGGCCGCAAGAGAGCCACATCAGCCGGTTCGGCTGTGAATAAGCTCCGCAAGCTTCTTGATACCCGGCTCTATCATGGTCTGATCAATCGATGAGAAACCAAGCAGAAAACAGTTCTTCGGCTTGTTGGGGCCACTGAAATAAATCCCGCCAGGCGCGATAACAATACCATGGTTCAGGGCTTCCTGAGCCAGCTCGTCCGCATCAAGCCCTTCCGGCCCCTCCACCCAATAACTGGACCCGCCAAAGCTTGGTCGTTGCGACCATTCCGGCAGATGTCTGGACAACGCTTCGCCCATTTCCTGCCAGCGCCCGCGATAAACCCTGTGCAATCGCCGGACGAAGGCGTCGTAATAGCCCAGTGACAGGAAAAAGGCCGTCGAACGCTGGTTGTTGTTCGGCGGGTGCCGCATCATCAGCCGTCGCAAGGCGCGTGCTTCCTTGATAAAGGCCTTGGATCCCACGATAAACCCAAGACGCAGACCCGGAAAAAGGCTCTTGGAAAAACTGCCCACATAGATAACCCGACCATCCTGATCCAGCGATTTCAAGGCCGGGCATGGCGAACCCATATAATTTGTCTCGAATTCATAATCGTCTTCGACAATCAGAAAGTCATGCTGCCTGGCCGCTTTCAGCAGCTCAAGACGGCGCTCATGCGGCATGGTCACCGTTGTTGGAGACTGATGACTGGGCGTGACAAAACAGACATCACTCCCCGACAGCCTGTCATCAACCGGCAGGCCAAAATCATCCACGCCAAGAAACCGGATATTGTCTGTCCTCAGACGCACAATATTACGCACATCCGGATAGCTCGGGTCCTCGAGAGCCACATTGGTTTTCGAACTGATCAGCAGGCTGGATGTCAGATAGAGTGCATGCTGGGCACCGAGCGTAACCAGAATTTCGTCCTCATCAGCCAGAATGCCACGCCGCGGCAGAATACGCTGCCTGATCTGTTCGATCAGCATGCTGTCATCCGCATCCAGCGTATCCATTGTCCAGGCCTCAAGCCAGCGCTTGCCCAGGACACGGTAGACACATTCCCGCCAGTCCGTGATCGGAAACAGCTTGTGGTCCACCTGGCCATAGATGAATGGATAGGGGTATTCAGTCCAGTTATCCGGCTTCAGAATGTTGCGCTGATGCGATGGGGTAACCCGGAAGCGACCAGTCCAGTCAACTGGATCGGATTCGAACGCCTGATCAACCGGCAGGGGCTTCAGATTGCCTTCCAGCACCTGCTCACTGACAAAATATCCGCTACGCTCATGGGTAACGAGATATCCGTCATCAATCAGATACTGATAGGCAAGCATGACCGTGTTCCGCGACACCCCGAGCATTTCGGACAGCTTTCGCGAGGACGGCACGCGTTCATTGGGCTTCAGGTGGCCATTGAGGATGGCCGAAACCAGAAACTCCCGGATCTGGGATTGAAGTCCCTTCTTGGAGTCAGGATCGAGTGAGAAGATAAAGTCACGCATGAACTGGTCGGATGCTTTCAGAGAAACTGGCCCTACGACCTAACAGGCCAAAGCTAGCATCATCCAGCCAAGGGCTCAACAACATCAATCGGTCTGATCGATGCAATCATGATATGCTGCCTTTAACAGCAGAGCGGAAGGAGGAACCGGTCTCGCTGTTGCCTTTGTGTTTCGGATCAACTCCTGAAAGACAATTGAGAATTCTGAGGGGGCACATAACACCATTTGAAACACAACACTGCCGATGAAGATAAGAAAAATCAGTATCTTCATCAGTTGCATCCTTCCAAAACCGGTTTTGTTTGCTAGACTTCACGGGATCACCAACAAAATAAATAAAGGGAGAACACACATGCCGATCAAATCAAAGCTTATGAGTGCTATTGCGGGTGCTGCCATGCTGGCAGGTGCTGGCAATGCTTTTGCTGCGGATGAAATCACCGTTGCCTACTTCCTGGAGTGGCCGATGCCCTTCCAGTACGGCAAGGTCAAAGGCATTTATGAGAAGGAACTGGGCGTCAAAATCAACTGGGTATCCTTCGACACCGGCACAGCTATGTCTGCTGCAATGGCATCCGGCGATGTGCAGATCTCCGTAAGCCAAGGCGTGCCGCCATTCGTGGTCGCGGCATCTGCCGGTCAGGATCTTCAGATTGTCGATGTGGCTGTGAGCTATTCCGAGAACGATAACTGTGTTGTCGCATCATCGCTGGAAATCGACAAGGACAGCGCCAAGGAACTGAACGGCAAGAAGGTTGGTGTACCAATCGGCACCGCAGCGCATTATGGCTTCCTGTCCCAGATGTCCCATTTTGGCGTCGATGTAGGCTCCATGGAAATCGTTGACATGGCTCCGGCTGACGGCGCTGCAGCCTTCGCACAGGGCAACCTGGACATGGTATGCGGCTGGGGCGGCGCCTTGCGTCGCATGAAAGAGCACGGCAACATTCTTCTGACAGGTGCCGAGAAGGAAGAGCTGGGTATTCTCGTCTTTGACGTCACCAGCGTTCCGGCTGACTTTGCCGCGGAAGAAGGTGAGCTTCTTGCCAAGTTCCTGAAAGTTACGGCAGAAATGAATGCCAAGTGGAATTCGGGCAATTATGAAGCTGAAATGCTGCCGGTTATCGCCAAGGATGCCGGTATGGAAGTGGATGCCGCCAAGGCAACCATTGCAACCTTTGCCTTCCCATCTGTTGAAGAACAGCTGTCAGCAAAATGGCTCGGCGGTGGTGCACAGAGCTTCATGGGCGGTGTCGCCAATGTCTTCGTCAAGGCTGGCAGCATCGAAGCCGCCCGCGACAGCTATGACTCTGCCGTCAACTCAGGCCCTCTGGCTTCTGCTAACGGACAGTAAGTCAATCCCCTTCATGAAAAGGCAGCCCGGAATCCATCGGGCTGCCAATCTGACCAGTTGGGGAGAACTGCACTATGTCAGGTCTGAAGATTAATAATATTTCCATGCGGTTTGACCTGCCGAATGGAACATCTGTCCAGGCACTGAAAGATGTGTCTCTTGAGCTCGGAACGGGCGAGCTCATGTCGGTTCTTGGTCCATCCGGCTGCGGAAAAACCACACTTCTAAACATTCTGGCAGGCTTTCTGTCACCGACCGAAGGCGAGGTCGAGCTAAACGGACATCTGGTCAAAGGGCCGGATGCCGAGCGTGGCATGGTTTTCCAGAAAGGCGCGCTTTTTGAGTGGATGAGCGTCCGGGAAAATGTCGATTTCGGCCCCCGTATGAAAGGTATGCCCAAGGCCCAGCGTGACGAAATCTCCGATCATCTTCTGGAAGTGGTCGGCCTTCAGGATTTCAAGGAAAAGGCAGTCTATGAACTGTCAGGCGGTATGCAGCAGCGCGTCGCCCTGGCCCGTTGTCTGGCCAATGAGCCCGATGTCATCCTGATGGATGAGCCACTGGGTGCTCTTGATGCCCTGACACGTGAGAAGATGCAGGGTCTGGTGCTCAAGCTGTGGAAAGAAACCGGCAAGACGGTCATCCTGATCACACACTCCGTGGAGGAAGCTCTGCTTCTGGGAGAACGGCTGCTGGTCATGGCACCGCGACCGGGCCGCATTCATAAGGAATATCGCCTTCCCTTTGCCGAGCGCGGCGTCAATGCCGATTTGCGCGACGTGAAGAAGTCTGAAGGATTTGCAGAAACACGCGATGAGATCCTGTCCATGATCTGGGAAATGGAAGAGGAAATCATGGGACGCGTCGAGGGGGCCGCATGATTGTTCTGTTATTCTACTGCGCCCTTTTTATTGGCGCCTTTGCCATCGTTCATCTGATCCGGTCACGACTGCAATCCCATACCGGCTTCACAGATCTGAAGACCGTCACTTTTGGTGATGAAAGTGCTGTTTCTCCTGATCGGGCTGCATCCATTATTTCAATTTTGGTCATTTTCCTGATCTGGGGTGCGTTTACAGGCTCCAAGCTGGTGCCCATCCACATGCCTGGCCCGTTTGAAGGCTCGACCACCTTCACCTATACCGCCAAGAAAGCGGACGGGGGTACGGACGAGGCTACAGTTACCGTGCTCGTCCATGGCGTTGACAGCAAGGCAAAAGCCCCGGATGTGGACGCCGGTGACGGCTTTGCCAAGAATGACAGCGCCAAGGTGGCAGTCTGGCGCAGTGTTCTGATCAAGGCGGTTCGCAATGACGAGAACTACAGGGAAGATGACGTCAAGGTAACCGCCATTGATGGCCAGACCATTGCGCCCGGCCAGTCAGTCAGCGTTGCTGACGGCACCGTATCCATGACGCGGAAAGGGTCTCTGAACTTCGCACCCGACAAAGGCTGGCAGATGGAAGATATCTGGCTGCCTGCACCTGAAAATGTGGTGACCCGGTTCTTCGAGATCGCCAGTACGGGTTATCAGAACTTTACCCTCTGGGAACATCTGGGCTGGTCTCTCATCCGTGTCATCGTCGGCTTTGTGGCTGGTGCTGTTGTTGGCATTCCACTTGGATATGCCATGGGGCTGTCCGGCTGGTTCCGTGGGTGGTTTGATCCGATTGTGGAATTCATGCGCCCGGTACCACCATTGGCTCTCATTCCGCTGGTAATCATCTGGTTCGGCATCTGGGAAACAGGCAAGATCGTTCTCCTGTTCCTTGCAGCCTTGTGGATCATGACCATTGCGGCCCGCGCCGGTGTGTCAGGTGTCAACATTTCGAAGATCCACGCCGCCTATTCACTCGGCGCTTCCAAGTGGCAGATCATGCGCCATGTGATTGTGCCGAACTCCCTGCCGGAAATCTTCACCGGCGCACGGGTTGCCATGGGCGTCTGCTGGGGAACGGTCGTGGCCGCGGAACTCGTGGCCGCCCAGAAGGGAGCCGGAATGATGATCATCGCTGCTTCCAAGTTCCAGCTGACCGACATCGTCATCATGGGTATCGTACTGATCGGCGTCATCGGCTACGGCATCGATATTCTGATGCGGATGGCAGAAAACTGGCTGGTACCCTGGAAAGGTCAATCCTGATTGCGAGACATCATCAGCACAAGACAGAAAGGCCGGACACGCTCCGGCCTTTTCTATTCGCCGCATAAGAGCGGATAATATCATGGCGCGCGCAAGGGCATCCGCTTGCCGAGCCTGGCCAGTTCCATCAGAGACCTCAATAAAGCAAATATCGTGAGGGAAGAGATGGTGCCCCTGGCCCGACTCGAACGGGCACTCCGGTTAAGGAAACGGATTTTGAATCCGTCGCGTCTACCAGTTCCGCCACAGGGGCACGGAAGAAAGTGGGGCGATCATAGCGATGGCGGCGCTCCGGTCAACCAGTTTGAAAGGTCTGTTGAGAAAAACTGCATTTGCCCTCATAAGAGGATTTCAGATCAGCAACAGGACATCAAACATGCTCAGGCGACTCTATGACTGGACCATGGCTCTCGCGTCTGGAAAGCAGGCCCCCTGGGCACTTGGCGGGGTCTCTTTTGCGGAGAGTTCCGTCTTCCCGATTCCGCCCGACATCCTTCTGATTCCCATGGTTCTGGCAGAAAGGCGAAAGGCCGTTCAGTTTGCCGCACTCTGCACAATTACATCAGTTCTTGGCGGGATATTCGGCTATATCATCGGTGCCTTTCTCTATGAACAGGTTGCGGCTCCGATCCTCGGTTTTTACGGCTATCAGGACAAGTTCGCAGACTTCGCAGACTGGTTTGCAGAATGGGGCCCATGGATTGTTTTCACCGCTGGCATTACGCCCTTTCCCTATAAGGTGATCACCATTGCAAGCGGTGCCGTCGGGCTGGCCATGCCGGTGTTCATTCTGGCCAGTGTCTTGTCGCGCGGCATACGATTTTTCGCGGTCGCAGGCCTGCTTTATGTGTTCGGCCCGCCGATAAAGGATTTCATCGAAAAACGGCTTGGCCTCGTTTTTACCATTTTCGTAATTTGTCTTGTCGGCGGTTTCCTGGCGATCAAGCTGCTCTGACACCAAGGAACGGAATCCCCGGGGGATAGAAGATGATGAGATCACCATCACTGATGGATCACAAATGGCTGGGCCTCATATTCCTGCTGGGTGGCAGTGCCTCTATTGCCTCCGCCTGGGGCTTTGAACTGATAGGCGGTTACATCCCCTGCAAACTGTGCCTTGAGCAGCGTGAATCCTACTATCTCGCCCTGCCCATCGTTCTGATAGCCATGCTTGGTTTGTTCAAGCAGTGGCCGCAAGCCTGTCTGCGCCTGCTGTTTGGCATTGCGGGTCTTGCCATGCTGTTCGGCGCGCTGACCGGTGCCTACCAGGCAGGTGCTGAATGGGGATTCTGGCTTGGACCGAACGACTGCGGGGCTGGAACATCAGAAACCCTCGATGTGACCCAGCTCTTCAGTCAGCTGCAGACCTCGAAACTGGTTTCCTGCACGGAAGCAAGCTGGCGCATGTTCGGCCTGTCATTTGCCGGCTGGAACGCGGTGATTTCAGGTGGACTTGCCTTGCTTGCCCTCTTTGCGGCCCTGCGTCCGGTCAAGTCATAACACTCCAGAGTTCTAGTTCCAGAGCAGGTTGCGCTAAACCGGGGTCACGCGACACGCTTTATGGGTCTGAACTCTAAGGCTGCAGTTCCACATCCCAGTAGAGATAATCCAGCCAGCTGTCATGGAGATAGTTGGGGGGGAAAGAACGGCCATTTCTATGCAGATCATGAACCGTCGGCATGTAAGGCCATTGCCGCGGCACCATGCCAATCACATGCGGATCCTTGTTGCCCTTGCGCAGATTGCACGGCGAGCAGGCCGCAACAACATTGTCCCAGGTGGTCTGCCCGCCCTTGGAGCGCGGAATGACATGATCAAAGGTCAAATCATGTGGTGAACCGCAATACTGGCACTCAAACCGATCGCGCAGAAAAACATTGAAGCGTGTAAAGGCCGGGTGCAGCGATGGTTTCACATAGGATTTCAGGCAAACGACGCTTGGCAGCTTCATCTCGAAAGACGGGCTGTGTGCCACAACATCATATTCAGAGAGAATGGAGACCCGGTCCAGAAAGACGGCCTTGATGGCATCCTGCCACGACCATAAAGACAGAGGGTAATAACTCAACGGACGGAAGTCTGCGTTCAGCACAAGAGCCGGATGGGCATCAAGCGAGACGTGTACAGTCAATTCACGCTCCTTTACGCTTTGATTCGGAGGAATCCCGGAAAGCGCCCTTATATTTTACAAGGAACGTGACAGATCTGTGAAGTCTTTTTAAAGCTTTAGCGGTTTTTGCAGCCTCCTCTCACGGCTCAATATTGCCGTGGTAACCTCCTGTTAACGAAGTGTATTCTGATTTTTATCAGCAGTCTTTACCTCATCTTTCTGAGAAAGAGACGCTTTGTCGCGGCCGTCCAGAAGTGACATGCTCCGTTCCATGGCACCACCGATACCGGGGGCCGTATCACGGAAGAAATCAAGCCCCACACCGCGGTCAACAGCCGCAAGGCCAAACATATAGGTACTGAGGTCGATACCCTGCAGATTGACCACACGCTTGGACGGGTCAAGCGCTCCACAACGCCACAATACTTTCAGCCCCCGATGGTCATAAAGGCACTCATCGCGCCGATACATCTCCATCAGTTCAGAGACAATCTGTGACCCTTCCGGACGGTTTGGCACATATCGCTGCTCAATCGGAAGGAACCCACCCATAATGGATGGTGAAAATGTGTGGTTGGGATTATCGCCAAGACTGTTCGCGGCATAGCGCTCACCCGTGGGCTCGCCCGTCTCGTGATTCCACATCAGTTCGGCACCGGCACCCAGACCCCACCAGCGATCCGCATATTTGCCGCCACCGCGCCAGCGGAACCAGTCACGATCAGCCTCCATGGCTTCGGCAAGTTCCTTACCATAGGTCGGATTGGTAAGCAGATCACGACACATGTAGTAACCAAACTGCAGCGTGAAGTGAGAAACGAAGTTATTCCCGCCTGTGGCCAGAACCGTTTTACCGCTGAAGAACAGCTGCGGCAGATTCCGGACATCCGTCAGATACTTGTCCCAGAATCTGTGCGCCACATCAGGAGCGCGGCTCATTCCCTCAACGGACCGCCCGATACAGGGCAACAGCACATATTCATCGTAAAGGAGAGACCAGAACCGGTCTTCCAGCTTCTCATTCCGTCCATAGAAGACCTGATTGATGCTGGGGCGGAATGTCTCGCGAATGGCTGTGTTCCAGCGGACGGAAAAAACCAGTTTCCAGGCAAGGTCGACCACTTCCGGCATATCGGTCTGACCGGTATCCATTGCTTTTCCGGCAAAATGATTGCCGACCATGGCCGCACCGGCTGCCAGCAATGCCGTATCAATGGTGGAATAGGTATACTTGCTGACGAATTCAGCAGCCCCCGTATCCCCGTTGATAAAATGATGATACCAGCCGCTCTTTGAACGCTCTGTATAAAACCCGGCTGTGGGATCATCATTGAGAAGATTGCGCAGGGTAAATGCAGCCTTCTTCTCCGCGTCCGCAACCGTCCCGAGCTTATCGCCAATAGCCAGTGAAATCAGGCCGATACCTGTCGCAGCAATAGAGGATATCCGCCGCTCCTGATGCTCTGCATCAATGCGCAGAAGATCAAGATACTGCCCGGTTTCCGGAACCCTGAAATGCTCATCATAGAGCTTCAGCGTTGTTTCCAGCTGCTCTCGGACAAACCGTCGCTGATCCTCTGTGAGGTGAACCCCTTCCGGGATCCTGTCAAGTGATCTTGATATATCACCGGCTTCTTCCTCGGCCCAAACCGGTGAAGACAGAACAATACTGACTATTAAAAGTCCTGACCGGACCAACCGCGCCAACGGCATGAACTCAACCTTCTCCCAGGAACGTCCCACAGATGGGGTATCAACACCGTGATTTCAATTGAACAAAGCTCAAAACATCTGACAGAGCGGTGACATTATCACCATTCAGCCCGCAAGAACCCGACGCAGGAACCGCTCTCCCAGGGCGATACCATCATCATCAATATCATGCCCTGTCCCGCGCGCGATATGCCATTCACATTGAAGGCCTGCCGCCTGCAATGCATTGGATGTCTCAAACATGGCACCAAGAGGCACCACATCATCCTGGTCGCCATGCACAAGGGAAACCGGAATAGCGGTGTCAACGGCCTCAGGCAGCTTGCCCGCTCCGGCCAGGCGGCCTGAATACCCCAGAATTCCAGCCGGAGAGGCTGCCCGTCTCAAACCGTTATGCAGCGCCATCATGGTGCCCTGGCTGAAACCCACAAGCGCCATATTGGCATCCTCGACACCCTGCCGCTTCAAAAGGTCATCAAGATAGGAATCAAGACGATCCTGGGCATGGCAAACCCCGGCCCAAAGCTGCTCGGGACTGCGGTCGTGAAGCGGGAACCACTGATAGCCATAAGGGCCATCCTCGCAGGCTTCGGGCGCATTGGGCGCGACAAACATGGTATCGGGAAACTTCATGCACCAGTCCCGACCCAGAGAGATCAGGTCGTTACCATCCGCACCATATCCATGCAGCAGAACCACAAGAGACGCGGGCTCCCCACCGGAAACCGGCTCCAGTATCAATTCGTCAAGTTCAGACATTCATTCTCCAGCGTCCGCCTGACCCCAGGCCGCAGACTTACGTCAGTCTAGAGGGGAATCACATCCCGCCCCTGTTTGAGTGTTTGATAATAGGCCCAGAACAGCCGGGCGGCTACCGATCGATGCGGCGACCATCGCATGGCGATTTCTCTGAGCTCCCTGTCTGTTGGACGCTCTGGCAGCTGAAGAGCTGCCTCAACAGCAATACGCAGGGCCAGATCGCCTGCGGGAAAGATATCCGGATGCCCCTCACAGAACATCAGATAAACCTCCCCGGTCCAGGGACCTATGCCCTTGATACGCGTCAGCGCGGCCAAGGCCTCTTCTGCAGAAAACAGAGACAGCGTTTCCAGATTGAGGGTACCCTCATCAATTGCTGCTGCAAGCGCACGGATTGAACGGATTTTCGGCCCCGACAAGCCGCAAAGCCGATAGGTTTCATCGGTTGCCGCAGCCAGCTCTGAAGCAGACACAACCGGGAAATGCTCATAAAACCGCTTTGTCAGAGCTGACGCACTGGCTTTTGACACCATCTGGGCAATGATAATCTCGACAAGCCCCGAAAGACCGGGCTTTCGCAATCTCAGCGGAACCTCAGATACAGCATCCGCAACAGGCCCGAGTGCAGGATCCTGCGCCAGCAGAATTGCAAGGCCAGCCGCCACATCTGCCTCTGTTCTGATTGCATCCTGAGTTGCCAACGGAGTATCGTCCCTTTCGAAATCCAACAGGACAGTGACAAGAGTGCCGTGACAAGACAACCCGTTTTCCGTTTTGCCCCCAGCCCAAACGGCCTGCTGCATCTTGGACATGCCCTGTCAGCACTGATCAACTTCCATGCAGCCAAGCTGCTCGGCGGCCGTTTTCTGCTCCGCATTGAAGACATTGACGTGACCAGATCGCGGCCTGAATTCGAGGAAGCCATCTACGAGGATCTTCACTGGCTGGGCCTCGATTGGGAAACACCGGTCAGGCGGCAATCCGAGCACAGAACGACTTATGCTGCAGCCCTCGAAACGCTGAAACAGACAGTCCGACTCTACCCCGCTTTCCTCAGTCGCAAGGAAATCCGCGCGGCAATCGAGGGTCAGAACACCGAACAACCCTGGCCCAATGACCCGGACGGCGCGCCGCACTATCCGCCCATGGACCGCCTGAGATCGCAGGACGATATCAAGACCCGCCTGTCTGCTGGCGAAGCCTTCGCGCTGCGGCTCGATATGCAGGCCGCTCTTGCTTCATGCCCCTCTTCTCTTAACTGGAGGGAGCTTTCTGACACAGGGCAAGAGCAGTTCATCACCGCCAGTCCGGCAGATTGGGGAGACGTGCTTCTGGCTCGCAAGGATTTCCCTGCCAGCTATCACCTCAGTGTTGTTGTGGACGATGCCGAACAGGGCGTGACACATGTGGTCCGGGGGCATGACCTCTATCATGCCACCTCTGTTCATCGCCTGCTGCAGACAGTGCTCGGGTACGAACCACCTGTCTATCATCATCATCGTCTGGTTCTGGATGGAGATGGTCGCAAGCTCTCCAAATCTCTGGCCAGCACAAGCCTGGACAGTCTACGCAGAGATGGAAAAACACCTGACGACATCAGAAAGATGGTCGGGTTTTCAGAACCGGACCTCAGAGCATTTCAACAATATTGAACCAGAGCCCCATGCTGACCGCAGCAAGGCCGGTTGTCAGTGTCACCGCATTTGACGACAGAGCATGACCGGTCCGGAAATGGCTGGCCATCAGATAAGCATTCACGCCCGTGGGTGCAGCTGCCATCAGAACAATCACCTTGACCCAGAGCAGCGGCAGGTCAGACATCATGGTTGCGGTGAACAGAACCAGTGCGGGCATCAGCAGAAGTTTGATCGGCATCAGAGAGAGAGCCTGCGGCAGATTTTCAGATATTCCATAGGACTGGAGAACCAGACCGATCGCAAAAAGCGCCAGAGGCACAGCCGTCACACCTATGCGATCGAGAACACTCCCCATAAGATCCGGCATCGGCAATCCGAGAACAGCCCAGAAACCGCCAGCCATCAGACCAATGATAATTGGGTTGGTCAGCACGGATTTCAAAACCCTGAGAACAGTCTCTGTTGGTGCCCGAACCAGATCCCGCTCCCCGTCCGCCAAAGCCGCCCGTTCCATCAGAATGGCACTGACCAGCATCATCAGGGGCAGATGAACCGAAATCAGCAGCAGAGCAGGTACAGCCCCTTCATCCCCGTAGGCTGAGAGCACAAAGGGCATACCAATGAGAACCGGGTTGCCATAGCCGGAACAAATGCCTCCGATCACGGCCGCCCGTGCATTCCTGCCAAACAGACGTCCGATGACAAACTGCCCGACAATCCACGCAACAAGAACCGCAGAAAAATAGACAGCCCAGAGCGACCAGGGCCTGACAATGGAGAAATCAGCAACGGCCAGTTTGTGAAACAGAAAGAGCGGCATCGCGATCTTGAAAACGAAATCACTGAGCGCCTCTCCCGCATGATCAGGCAGGATTGAGAACAAGCCAATCAGGTATCCCAGTGCGATTAGGCCAAAAATCGGCAGAATCAATGAGAGAGTATCAACCATTTCCGGACTTTCCGCCTCATTACAGCTCTGTCTTAGTAAGCCGTTAAACCAAGCCTGTCATTGCTGAACTGAACAAATGCGTTGCGCGTGAAAGCAGGACAATGGAAACAGATCGCAATCCCGATGCCGACAAAGGCAGGCAGATCCTGCTGGCTTATGCCCGCTATGGCGCTGAAGCCCTTGCTGGCTCCTTGCCTGTCACACGACGCAAGCGGCTTGAGAAAGCTATGTCGTCAACACTTGCCCTGCTTGAAACGGAACTGATGCGCGATGCGGCACAATCCGTGGTCATGACAACCATCACACGACCACAGGATCTGATGACCGATATCGCAGCACTGGTGGAAACCCGGTCAGTGCAGACCGGTCATTCCACGGCCTGGCAGGTCGATAATGCCCTGCCATCAAAGCTGGCCGCTCCCACATCCTCACTTATACTGGCAACGCTGACCATTTCTGAATATGCCCTGTCACTCTGCGACAGCGGTGTTCTCATGCTGGACCTGTCCGGGTTTCAGCCACACAAAACCGCATCCCTTACCCTGACCATAACCTTGTCGGCCAGCGCAGATCTTTCAAAGTCAGATCAGGCTGTGTTGAACGGCATTCAGGCGGGCCTTGGCCAGGCAGGCGGCTCTCTTCTGGAACGTCGTATTTCAGACCAGGACCGCTGCTGGACCATTACGGTCCCGGCGCGACGGACAGAGACCAGAGGGCAAAAGCGGGGCGGCTCGATCCAGTCCCGATTTGATCTCACCGAGACCGGCTCCTGCCTTGTCATCTCACAGCAACCACTCAGTACAACGCTCTCTGCTCTTCTGCGTGGCTGCGGACTTGATTGTCTGGACTACCAGCCGGATATGCCGATCGTCAGCCCTGGCGAGATCAGCGCAATCATCATTGATCGGGATATGACAGACGATCTTCCAAACGACTGGCAGGCCCTGTTGAGAGCAACGGCCCGTACCCAGCCGGTTATCGCTCTGACCAGCAACCCGTCGGACGTGCGTGATCTTGGGTTCGAGCCCTCATCCGTCGCACCAAAACCGGCCTCCGTCTCCGAAATTATTGCGCTTCTGGACGCCGAAATCATGGCGCGGTCCGCAAGTCAGCACTCATCCGACCGTTAAACGGGGATACCGGTTTGATCAGGCAGCCCGATCAAACCGTCCATCAACGATCCGCACCACATCGGCCATGATGTCGTTGAGCTGGAAGTCTTTCGGCGTGTAAACGGCTGCAACACCCATAGCCAAAAGAGATTGTGCATCCTCCTGCGGAATAATCCCACCGACAAAGACCGGAATATCATCCTGTCCGTTGGCCCTCATCCGTTCCAGCACATCCCGCACGAGAGCCAGGTGGGACCCTGACAGAATGGAAAGCCCAACCGCGTGCACACCTTCTTCCAACGCCGCATTGGCGATTTCCGCGGGTGTCAGGCGGATGCCTTCATAAACAACTTCCATCCCCGCATCTCGCGCCCGGACGGCTATCTGCTCGGCACCATTTGAATGGCCATCAAGCCCCGGCTTGCCAACGAGAAACTTGAGCCGGCGACCAAGTTTATCTGAAACCGCATCCACGGAGCCACGGAGGTCATCCAGATCGCCGACATCCTGCTTAACCGCCCGCCCGACACCGGTGGGTGCCCGGTATTCTCCGAAAACATCCCTGAGGACAGCGCCCCATTCACCGGTGGTTACCCCGGCTTTGGCACAAGCAACGGATGGTTCCATGATATTGCGACCTTCCTGGGCAGCCTGTCGCAGATCTGCAAGCGATGCTTCCGCAGCCTGTCCGTCACGGTCAGACCGCCATTGCTGAAGACGTTCAATCGCGTCCTGTTCGACACCCTCGGGCACCACCATGATCGCGTCGCCATCACCGGATGAAAGCGGTGAATCTTCCGTGGTCTGATAGGCATTGACGCCAACGACCATCTGGTTTCCGGCCTCAATCTGCTCAAGCCGTCGCGTATTGGATTCAACCAGAGCCCGTTTCATATAGCTGGTCTCGACTGCAGCAACAGCCCCGCCCATATCATCAATCCGGCGCAACTCCGCACGGGCTTCGTCCTTCAGGGCTTCAACCTTGGCATCAACCTCGCGGGAGCCATCAAAAATATCTGCAAACTCAAGAAGATCTGTTTCATAAGCCAGAATCTGCTGCATCCGCAAAGACCATTGCTGATCCCATGGACGCGGCAAGCCAAGCGCCTCATTCCAGGCCGGAAGCTGAACCGCACGGGCACGTGCTTTTTTCGACAGCACCACAGCCAGCGTCTCTATCAGAATACGATAGACATTGTTTTCCGGCTGCTGCTCCGTCAGCCCCAGAGAGTTCACCTGCACCCCATAGCGGAACCGGCGCAGCTTTGGATCCTCAACGCCATAGCGGGTCTCACAGATCTCGTCCCACAGATCGACGAAGGCGCGCATCTTGCACATCTCGGTAACAAACCGCATGCCCGCATTGACAAAGAAGGAAATCCGGCTGACCGCCTTGGGAAAATCCTCTTCGGGAATAGCGCCCGAAGCCTTGACCGTATCAAGCACCGCCTGCGCTGTGGCAAGAGCATAAGCCAGTTCCTGTACCGGCGTCGCCCCCGCTTCCTGCAGATGATAGGAGCAGACATTCATCGGGTTCCATTTCGGCATATTGCTGTAGGTCCAGGCAATGATGTCCGTGGTCAGTTTCATCGATGGCTGCGGAGGAAATACATAGGTGCCGCGCGAAAGGTATTCCTTGATCAGATCATTCTGCGTCGTGCCGGTGAGCTTTGTCCTGTCAGCACCCTGAGCATCAGCCGCAGCCGCATAGAGCGCCAGAAGCCATGCGGCGGACGCATTGATCGTCATCGACGTATTCATCTGGTCGAGCGGAATATCCTGAAACAGGGTCTGCATGTCACCGAGATGAGCGATGGATACACCAACCTTGCCGACCTCGCCCCGCGACAGAGCATGATCCGGATCATACCCGGTCTGGGTTGGGAGATCGAAAGCAACTGACAATCCCGTCTGTCCCTTGGACAGGTTCTTTCGATAAAGCGCATTGGATTCCGCTGCGGTGGAGTGTCCCGCATAGGTCCGGAAAATCCAGGGCCTGTCACGATTGGGGCCGTCTGTCATGGTTTCTCTCCCAGCTCACATAGCACTTCGCACGCAAGCCAAAACCCGCGCGACCATTGACCCTATCAGTGCCCATCCTCTCAATCAGTCGAAATTCGTAATCTGTATAATAGCACTCCGGCAGATCTCGGCTGATAATCATTCCCAGACACAGATCGACTTTGACCTAAAAATGCTGCATCGCAGTATTTCTGACGAACCGGAGCTGCCATATGTCTGCCGCAAGCGCTGCCGAAATCGCCGAAGCCGCCCCTCAGGACGGTGAGAAAAAAGATCTCTACGAACTGGGAGAAATCCCGCCCCTCGGCCATGTGCCGAAAAACATGTATGCCTGGGCGATCCGCCGGGAGCGTGAGGGCGAACCTGAACAGGCCATGCAGGTAGAGGTTCTGCCCACATGGGAGCTGGACAGCAACGAAGTCCTCGTTCTGGTGATGGCTGCAGGCGTCAACTATAACGGTGTCTGGGCCTCTCTCGGCACCCCGATCTCCGTTTTCGATGTTCACGACAAGCCGTTTCACATTGCCGGTTCTGATGCGTCCGGCATCATCTGGGCTGTCGGGTCAAAGGTTACCCGCTGGAAAGTCGGCGATGAGGTGGTCATCCATTGTAACCAGGACGATGGCGACGACGAAGACTGTAACGGCGGTGACCCGATGTTCTCAAACTCCCAGCGCATCTGGGGTTACGAGACACCGGACGGGTCTTTCGCTCAATATGCCCGTGTTCAGGCTCAGCAGCTGATGCCGCGCCCGCGTCACCTGACATGGGAAGAATCAGCCTGTTACACCCTGACGCTCGCAACTGCATACCGCATGCTGTTCGGCCATCAGCCACATGACCTGAAGCCGGGCCAGAATGTTCTGGTCTGGGGTGCATCCGGCGGCCTTGGCGTCTTTGCCATTCAGCTTGTCGCAGCAGCCGGTGCAAACGCCATTGGCGTTATCTCGGATGAAGACAAACGCGATTACGTCATGAGCCTCGGTGCCAAGGGCGTCATCAACCGCAAGGACTTCAACTGCTGGGGCCAGCTCCCGACCGTCAACTCACCGGAATACAAGGAATGGTTCTCCGAAGTTCGCAAATTCGGCAAGGCCATCTGGGATATCACCGGCAAGGGCAACAATGTGGACATGGTGTTTGAGCACCCGGGCGAGGCAACAATGCCTGTGTCAACATTTGTTGTGAAACGCGGCGGTATGGTTGTCATCTGCGCCGGGACAACAGGCTACAATCTGACCATGGATGCCCGTTATCTCTGGATGCACCAGAAGCGGGTTCAGGGCTCTCATTTTGCTCACCTGAAACAGGCGTCCTCCGCCAACAAGTTTGTCATCGAGCGTCGCGTCGACCCCTGCATGTCAGAGGTCTTCCCCTGGTCGCAGATCCCGAAGTCTCACACGATGATGATGAACAACCAGCATGCTCCGGGCAATATGGCTGTTCTGGTCAATGCCACCAAGGCCGGGTTGCGCACCCTGGAAGACGTCATTGAGGCAGGTCCACTCAAGGCCAGCTAGAATTCCGATCCTGGAATTCAGATAAAAGAGTTCAGATAAAACTCGTGCAAAGGCCGACCCGCTCCGGGTTGGCCTTTGTCATGTCTGACACGCAACCCCGGAACAACGCCCGCCCGAGATGGCGCGTAATTGCGCAAATGTGAAGAGACGATATCCCCCTTTCCAAACTATCCTTGCACGGGGTTCAGGCTATAATTTGAGGGATTTCCAATGACCGGTCGTTTTCTTGCTCCCGTTTCACTCAGTACCGCCGCCGTTCTTGCGGCCCTGTTTATCGCTGGCCCGGTCATCAGCCAGGAAACAGCACCGGAAACACCCAAAATCACAGAACCAGAGGGATTGCCCGATGATGCGGCCGGGTCCGAGGCTCCCAAAGGCGCACCTGAAGCCCGGAAAGAACCCCAAAAGGCACCTCAGCAGCTGGCCGAAGGTGTAATGACCGAAAAACTCATGGGCTCCATCATCAAGAAGCTTGATGAGAAGGCCGAACGCGTCGGCCCATCCTGGCAGTTCCGTGTTGAAGATGTTCCACTGGTGATTATCGCCGATCCGAGAAACAACCGCATGCGGATCATGACACCGGTCGCCAACGCCTCCGAGCTGTCAGCAGAGGATATGACACGCGTTCTGCAGGCTAACTTCGATACTGCCCTTGATGCTCGCTATGCCATAGCCCGTGGCGTGCTTTGGGCCACGTTCCTCCATCCGTTCAAGGCCCTGCACCAGCGGCAGTTCATTGAGGGGATCGGTCAGACCGTCAACATTGCCAAGACCTATGGCACCACCTACTCATCCGGCCTGCTCTCTTATGGCGGGGGTGACAGCCGCGCCATCATTCAGCGCGATCTGATCGACAAGCTGCTGAAAAAAGGACAGGAAATCTGACGGGCAATCACACCCTCCCGTTCATCAGGCCGATCAGCGCAAACCATCACAAGTTTCCATTGGACGCTGGTTGCAAGACCGGATAAGTCCGGTTCATGACCGATCAAAAGTCCATATCAGCCTCATCGCTCGGCTTTCCGGCGCTCTTTGTCTTCCTCTGGTCGACCGGTTTTCTCGGAGCGAAATATGGTGCGCCGGATTCGGAACCCATGTCGTTCCTTACAGTCCGGTTTGCCATTCTGGTTGTCTTGCTGATTGGTCTGTCATTGCTCGGTAAACCGAAATGGCCGGATCGGATAACAGCCGCCCACAGCCTCGTGGTCGGCGCCCTTATCCACGGCATCTATCTGGGCGGTGTTTTCTGGGCCATTGATCGGGGCATGCCTGCGAATATTTCCGTGATGATCATCGGCCTTCAGCCCATTCTCACGGCCCTGTTTGCCTGGAAGCTGCTGGGAGAAGAACCGACCCGCTGGCACTGGGGCGGGCTGGCCCTTGGTCTGTTCGGTCTTTCACTGATTGTCTCAGGCAAGAAAGCGGGGATAGACGGCGGCGTTCTCACCGTTGAAACCATCGGCGCATGCGTCATCGGCGTTTTCGCCATTGCGCTGGGCACGGTCTATCAGAAACGCTTTGCAACAGGCGTTGATCTCAGAACAGGCGGCATCTTCCAGTATCTTGGAGCCCTGATCATCACAGCCCCTTACGGACTGTTCGGCGAACAGCTTGATATCACCTGGACGGCAGAGTTCATTTTCGCACTGGCCTGGCTGATTATCGTTCTGTCTATTGGTGCCATCTTCCTTCTGATGCGCCTTATCCAGACAGGCGCTGTCTCGAATATTGCGGCCCTGTTCTATCTGGTGCCCGTATCAACCGCTCTTCTGAGCTGGTTGATGTTCGATGAAGAACTGACTCTCATTCAGATGGTCGGAATGCTCCTGATATCGGCTGCTGTGGCCCTCGCGACCCGCAAACACGCCTGAACCGGACATAACACGGTACTCAGGCCTCTTTCTCGGTCAAAAGACGGATTGAGAACCACACCCCTTTTCCTCAATGATGCACCGCAAGTTTACTTGCTCGCGAACTGTAGCCCGAGGGAAAGCACAATGTCTGCCGCTGCCGAAAACCTATCCGCTCCCGCTCTTGCGGACCTGCTGGCTGAAACCGTTCAGGCGCTTGACGTGCTGCTCGGCACGGCAACCCAGCGCGTTCGCGCCAATGTTCTGGTTGATGGCCGGATCTCCGGTGCCCGTGTGGAGGAAGAGCAGAAGGCCACACACGGTCTTGCCTGGTTTGCCACCTATGTGGAAGCCATCCGGCAGCTTCAGGACTATACAACCCGGCTCTCCAGCGAAGACCGCTTCAGTGAATTCGAGGACTGCCTCGTCAAGATTGGCGCAGCAGAATACCTGCAGCAGATCTTCGGCGGCATCCCGATGAACCAGGGGGAATTTGTCCGCCCGGCAGACCTTGCTCTTGATGATACGGATCTTGCAGCAGCCCGGATTTCAGCCGTTAAAACCCTGATCGATGCAGGCTCGACACCTCAGATACGCGCCAGAACCGTTGAGCTGATTGCTGCAGCCGAAGGACAGGGCAGTTTTGGCGATGCAGGCCTTGATGAGACACTTGAAGCGTTCCGGGATGAGATGCGCCGCTTTGCAGACGCGGAAGTCACGCCTCATGCCCATGAATGGCATCTGAAAAACGACTACATCCCCATGGATGTGATCACCAAGATGGCTGAGCTTGGCGTTTTCGGCCTGACCATCCCTGAGGAACTCGGCGGCCTGGGCCTGGGCAAGGAATCCATGTGCGTGGTCTCCGAAGAGCTCTCCCGTGCCTATATCGGTGTCGGCTCTCTTGGAACACGGTCAGAAATTGCCGCAGAGCTGATCCTCTGTGGCGGAACCGAGGACCAGAAAGCCAAATGGCTTCCGATGCTGGCGTCTGGCGAAATCCTGCCAACCGCCGTGTTCACCGAGCCGAATACAGGTTCTGACCTGGCATCTCTGAAAACCCGGGCCAGCAAAGATGGCAACGTTTACAAGGTCAAGGGTAACAAGACCTGGATTACCCACCCCGTAAGGGCCGACCTGATGACGCTTCTGGTCCGCACCAACCCCGATGAGCCGGGCTATCGGGGCCTGTCCATGCTACTGGCCGAAAAGCCACGAGGCAGCGATGACAACCCGTTCCCTGCTGATGGCATGTCCGGCGGAGAGATCGAAGTGCTCGGCTATCGGGGCATGAAAGAATTCGAAATCGGTTTCGACGATTTTGAAGTGAAGGCCGATAACCTGCTTGGCGGCGTCGAAGGACAGGGCTTCAAGCAGCTCATGCAAACCTTTGAATCAGCCCGTATCCAGACCGCCGCCCGCGCCGTCGGTGTTGCACAGTCGGCTCTGGACCTGGGATTACGCTACGCCCAGGAACGCGTACAGTTCAAGAAACCCCTGATCAGTTTCCCACGCGTCTCTGACAAGCTGGCGATGATGGCAGCCGAAATCCTGATCACAAGGCAGCTCACATATTTCTCGGCCCGCCAGAAGGATCAGGACAAGCGCTGTGATGTTGAAGCAGGTATGGCCAAACTGCTGGCAGCCCGTGTAGCCTGGGCCGCCGCCGACAACGCCCTTCAGATCCACGGTGGCAACGGTTTCGCGATGGAATACCCGGTCAGCCGCGTTCTCTGCGACGCCCGTATTCTCAACATCTTTGAAGGCGCAGGAGAAATTCAGGCTCAGGTGATCGCCCGCCGCCTTCTGGATGAAAGCAACTGACATATCCGACAACAGAAATTCACAGGCCGGGCTTTTCAGTCCGGCTTTTTCTTTGGGCACGCTTCAGAAAACAATGTTCACTTGATCCAGATCAGGGAGACCACTCACATGAAGCATAGGATGAGATTCTAAGTGTTAGTCTCTATAGAAAGAGGTGTGAGATGAAATCCATTACGATCAAGCAGGATGCCTGGATTTTGGTTTGCGACGGTGAAAAGGCGCTCTTCTTGAAGAATGCAGGCGATGAGGTTTTTCCGAACTTTATCGTGCAACGCGTGATGGAACATGACGGGTCCGACGCCCCGTCTGACGGACATGAAACCGGCAAGGCTGAACTCTCCAACTGGTATCATATTGAAAAGCACCGGTTTGCAGTCGAGCTGTCCGACTTTCTTTATAAGGCTGCGCACAAGAACCGCTTCAAACACCTGGTACTCGTGGCTCCGCCGCGCGTTCTCGGTGACCTGAGAAAAGAGCTCCATAAGGAAGTCAGCGCCCGTCTTATCGGTGAGCTGTCAAAAGACCTGACCCACCACACGGTGGCGGATATTGAAGCCATTGTCTGTGGCAAGGAACTGGAAGCCGCATCCGCGTAAATGCAAGAGTCAACAAAAGAACGCGCCATGTCTGCCCGACCCTTATGGTCGGAACATTATCGGCAGATCCGATAGTGTCAGCACATGGCGCGTTTTCTGTTTCTGTCGCCCATAACCAATCTTACTGGCCGGACAGGATATAGCGACGGTTCAACTGCTGTACGGGCCGGAAGTTATCCGCATATCGCTCAGCCAGACCGGCTATCTGCTCTTTCGACAGGGTCATCGGCTCCTTGATCACATGCCAGGTCACAATCTCCGAACAGGGTGGCGTCGTCAGAGAACCCTGATATCGGAAAAATGTCCTGTTGCCTGGCAGCAGATCCGTTGCAGCGATCGGGTAAGAGATCTTTTTGCTCTGCCCCCGGTCAGGGAACTCGTTCCACAACATCTTGATCAGACCATTGGAGGGCCCTTCCTCAATCAGCAGGCCGACAACAAGAAGACCACCGGCTTCAGACTGATGCACGAAATGCAATTCGGCATCATATTGCCTGCCATCCAGCGTATGCTCGCTGCCATGGTGGAAGTGAAACTGCAGGAGGCGATATTTCTCATCCCCAAGCGTTGCATAACCGGCGCTCTTGCTGGCGTTCACCTTAATGGAATGGCCCGTGTCCTCAAGGGTTGGATGGAAGGGTTTCCAGCGAATTGAAAGCGATAGAGGTTCAGCCGTCACCGCTGTATTAGTCTCCAAGGCGACCGGAGACTGTTCCACACCGCCACAAGCCGCATAGTCAGGTGCCAGAACAGGCCATTGTGCTGGCCCTGCTGCCCCGGAATAAGACCAGCCCTCAGCAAAAACAGCAGCACCTGAAACACTCAGAAGCAGGGCAGCAGCAGTCAGACGAGTTGTCAGGCGAGTTGTCAGAAAACGAGAAACCATAATAATACTCCTTACGACCTCAAATAACTTTAAGAACGCATCGAGGTGACATCATAAAGCCACCTGATCCCTTCATTGCAAAATGACAGGCTCGCATAATGCCCCGCAGGCCTGTATCAGGTTATGATAGGGTCTCAACCTCTCAAACCTGTAACCAATCAGAGTTTCGATACTGGGCATTTTCATGGCAAAGACAATTTTGATTACCGGATGTTCAACCGGCATCGGTCGCTTCTGCGCACTTGAACTGAAAAAAGCAGGCTGGCGGGTCTTCGCCACAGCACGCACAGAAGCGGACCTGGCCAGCCTTGAAGCAGAAGGGCTTGAAAGCCTTTATCTGGACTACACGGATCAGGCCTCTATCGATGCCTGCGCCGATCATGTTCTGGCAGCCACCGATGGTAACATTGATGCTCTCTTCAACAATGGTGCCTATGGCCAGCCAGGGGCGGTTGAAGATCTGGAGACTGATATTCTTCGTGCTCAGTTTGAGGCCAACTTCTTTGGCTGGCACCATCTGACGTGCCGTCTGATCCCAGCCATGCGCAAGAAGGGGAGTGGCCGTATCATTCAGAACTCATCCGTCCTGGGTCTGGTCGCCCTGAAGTATCGCGGGGCCTATAACGCGACGAAGTTCGCACTCGAAGGCCTGTCTGACACCATGCGCCTTGAGCTGCGGGGAAGCGGGGTTCATCTCTCCCTGATCGAGCCGGGCCCCATCACAAGTGCTTTCGTAGAGAATGCTCTCAGGAAGTTTCAGGACAATATCGACATCGAAAACTCAGCGCATCATGCAATTTACAAGTCCCGCATGAGCAACATGAACCGCGGCGGCACCACACGCTTTAAATTGGGCCCGGAGGCCGTCCACAAAAAGCTGCTCCACGCTCTGGAGAGCCCAAGACCCAAACCGCACTATTACGTTACCTTTCCGACCTATTTTATGGCCGCGATGAGGCGTCTGCTCCCGGCACGGGCTTTCGACAATCTGTGTGATCGTGTATCAGATTGAACCAGATCGGCACTTTGTGCATAAAATCAGACAAGATCCGGTGACAGACCTTGCCCGGGACAGGACATGACTATGGCAGATATTCTGAATTCCCTGATACCATTCGCACTCGGAGCCGTGACGCTGGTGCTGCTGGCAGGGCTCTGGACCATGATGCGCGGCGGCAACGCCAATCTGTCTCAGAAACTAATGCGCTGGCGCGTGCTGCTCCAGTTCTTCGCCATCATCATCGTCATGGCAGCACTTTACGCAAAGGCTTGATCAGGCTTCCAATAGCGGGCTCGCACGCCTGTTTTCCTCCATCAGTTCAAAGAACCGGGAACCGGCCAGCAGGGATTTCTCATGGTAAAACTCAACAAGATCTACACGCGGACCGGTGACGATGGCACCACGGCACTGGGAGCCGGAGGCCGACGCACCAAATACGATGTGCGCGTGGATGCCTATGGTATCGTCGACGAGGCCAACGCCGCTGTCGGCCTGGCCCGCCTTCATACTGGCGACGCATTCCCTGAAATCGACGATATGCTGAAACGCATTCAGAATGATCTGTTTGACCTTGGCGCTGACCTCGCAACACCGGATACCGGTCAGGATCTTGGTTACGAACCTTTGCGGATTGTTGACGCTCAGGTCGAGCGGGTCGAGCAGGAAATCGACACCTTGAATGCCGATCTGGAACCGCTCCGGTCTTTTGTCCTCCCCGGCGGCCATCCGGCTGCAGCCTATCTTCATCTGGCTCGCACCATGATCCGGCGGGCAGAGCGACGTATGGTCGAACTCCGTCATCAGGATGGCGAGGAGGTCAGTGATGCAGCCTGCAAATATGCCAACCGCGTCTCGGATTTCCTGTTTGTCGCCAGCCGCTGGGTCAACAACAAGGGAACAGATGACGTACTCTGGGTCCCGGGGCAAAATCGCTGACAGGCATCACGGGATTGTGAGCACAATGTCGGTTGCTCTCATTCTTTGAAACCATGATGTGTTAGGCCGTAGACCTCGTTCGACGACAACAGTTTAGGAACATGCCAGTGGCGCAACCGCAAGCGAAAGAAAAACCCGGCAAGTTTGTTGATCCATTCATCACTGCCAAGGGTGAACAGCGCGCAAGCGTTCGTCTGAAGACTCTGGAAACCTTGTGGTTCAACACCGGCAGCCTGTGCAACATCACATGCGTCAATTGCTTCATGGAATCGAGCCCGAAAAACGATCGGCTTGTTTACCTGACCACTGACGAAGTGAAAACCTATCTGGATGAGATCGAACGGGATGAACTGCCCGTCCGCGAGCTTGGGTTTACCGGCGGCGAGCCTTTCATGAACAGGGACATGATCCCTATCCTGGAACTGGGTCTGTCCCGCGGCTTTGACGTCCTTGTGCTGACCAATGCCATGAAGCCGATGCATCTGAAACAGGACAAGCTGCTCGCACTGAAGAATGCCTATCCGGACAAGCTTTCCATCCGTGTATCCATGGATCACTATGATCCGGCCAATCATGAAAAGATGCGCGGCCCGAAATCCTGGCAGCCGATGATGGACGGGTTCAAATGGCTGTCCGACAATCAGTTCAAACTGGCTGTCGCCGGGCGTACCTGCTGGAACGAGACTGACGCCGATGCAAGACGCGGCTATAAAGCGCTCTTCGAACAGGAAGGCATCACACTTGATTGCGATGATCCCTGGCAGCTTGTTCTCTTCCCGGAAATGGACGAGACGGCTGATGTCCCGGAGATTACGACCGATTGCTGGGGTATTCTGAATGTATCTCCCGAGGCAATGATGTGCGCATCATCGCGCATGGTGGTCAAACGGCGCGGTGCTAACGCACCGACTGTTTTGCCCTGTACACTTCTGCCTTATGATCAGTCCTTTGATATGGGCCAGACCCTTGCTGAAGGATCGGAGCCGGTTCAGCTCAACCATCCACACTGCGCCCGTTTCTGCGTTCTTGGCGGCGGATCCTGTTCCGGATAAGCCCCCGCACCAATACGCACGGCAATAAGTGCGACTTATTGCACTGCACAAGCCAATTGACGAATAGAGAACAGCCCGATACGGTTCGGAAACAAAATCGGGGATAAGTCCATGTTTTATCCCTATGAAGAACTGTCCCGTACCGTACTGCCCGACTTGCTGGCAGGGAGGAACTCGGGATAACGTCGATACTGGTTTAGATCGGGGATCCCGAAAATGACATTGCCACTTAAAAAGGTCGGTGTGATCGGCGCAGGCCAGATGGGAAATGGCATTTCCCATGTTTGTTCTCTCGCAGGCTACAATGTTGTGGTCCATGATGCTGTTGAAGAACGCCTTGAAGCTGCCCTCGCAACGGTTACCGGCAATATGAACCGTCAGGTCGGCTCAGGTAAAATCACTGAAGCCGACAGGGATGCAGCCCTTGGTCGGATCGAAACCAGCGCAAAGATGGACGATCTGTCCGACTGTGATCTGGTTGTTGAATCCGCAACCGAAGATGAAGCCGTCAAGCGCAAGATCTTCTCAGCTCTGTGCCCTGTTCTGAAACCGGAAGCCATTATCGGGACCAACACGTCCTCGATTTCCATCACGCGACTGGCCTCGTCCACGGACCGGCCGGAACAGTTCATCGGCATTCACTTCATGAACCCTGTGCCGGTGATGGAACTGGTGGAACTCGTCCGCGGTATTGCCACCGAAGACAACACCTATGAACTGTCCAAGGCTTTTGCCGAATCTCTGGAAAAGAAGGTGGCTGTTGCCGAGGATTTCCCGGCTTTCATGGTCAACCGCATCCTGCTGCCAATGATCAACGAGGCTATCTACACACTGTATGAGGGTGTAGGCACCGTTGAAGCGATTGATACGGCCATGAAGCTCGGCGCCCATCATCCAATGGGTCCGTTGCAGCTGGCCGATTTCATTGGTCTTGATACCTGCCTGTCCATCATGCAGGTACTCTACGACGGTCTTGCAGATACCAAGTACCGCCCTTGCCCGCTTCTGGTGAAATATGTGGAAGCAGGTTGGCTTGGCAGAAAAACCAATCGCGGTTTCTATGACTATCGTGGTGAGATTCCCGTTCCGACCCGATGATATCCCAGCGGGACATCCGAGCCGGGGCTACCCCGGCTCCCTTTAACCTGATCGAATTCTGCCTGAGGAAGGGCCTGTCTGAAACTCCAGACAAACCGGCGCTGATTGTAACATCCGGCCCGGACAGCTTTTCACCGGAACTCTATACTTACAAAGCCCTGTCAGAACGTATTCTCGCAGCGCATCAGGTGCTCGCGGGCCACCTTGAGCGTGGCGACAGGGTTCTGGTGGATCTGGGCAATTGCAGCCTGTTCCCGATTGTTTTCTTCGGGGCCATCTCAGCCGGTCTCGTACCGGTTCCCCTGTCTGACCAGCTGAGCCCGCGCGAACGCGCCTTTATCCGGCAGAACAGCGGTGCAAGCCTGGGGGTCTGTCATGATCCAACCACCTATCATGACCTTGACCTCCCCTGCCTGACCCCCTCAGATTTCGAGACACATCATACTCCCGCCTCAGCACACACAGAGATGGGAGAAGATGACCCGGCATTTCTCATCTACACATCCGGAACCAGCGGTCATCCGAAGGGCGTGCTTCACGCACATCGAACCATTTTCGGCAGACGTCCGATGGCGGAGCATTGGTTCGGTCTCTCTCCGGACGACCAGCTCCTGCATGCTGGCGCTTTCAACTGGACCTATACCCTCGGCGTCGGGCTTATGGACCCCTGGGCCGGGGGTGCCACAAGCGTTGTGTTTACCGGAGAAAAGACACCTGAAATCTGGCCGCACCTGATCGAACATCACAAGATCAGCCTGTTTGCCGCTGTCCCTAGCCTCTATCGGCGTATTCTGAAGTACAACGCTCTCAGCCCTGACAGCATGCCCAGCCTCCGACATGCCCTTTGTGCCGGGGAATCCCTGGGCGCAAAACTTTATGAATCCTGGACCCGAACCACAGGTCGGGAAATCTATGAAGCGCTCGGTATGTCTGAATGCTCTACCTATATCTCTGCATCACCTCGCATGCCGGTCCGCCCCGGCAGCTCAGGTCATATCCAACCAGGACGCAAGGTCACAATTCTGGACGAAGACAATCCCGGAGCTGAAGCCAGAGCAGGAGACACCGGTCTTATCGCCATCCATAGATCCGAAGCTGGTCTGATGCTCGGTTACTGGGACGCGGATCAGAACGGTCCAAAGCCACTGGATGACTGGTTCCTGACCGGAGACCGCGCCTCAATGGATGAAGACGGTTATGTCTGGCATGCCGGCCGCGCTGATGACGTGATGAATGCATCAGGATATCGGGTTGCTGCCGAAGAGGTTGAACAGGCTCTTTCGGGTCATCCTGTCATTGAGGAAATTGCCGTAACCACCACAATCACGGAAAATGACGTGGAGTTGATTACCGCCTTTGTCATTGTGAAGAGGGATCAATGCTTCAACGAGCAGGCTCTCAACGCCTATGCTGCCGAACGTCTCGCAGACTACAAGCGCCCAAGGCTTTGGATTATCAGAGATAATTTTCCCAGAACAGCATCCGGCAAACTGATGCGGAAGCGTTTAAGACAGGAAAACAGCGGATAATTGCGGTTTTCCCTTTGTTAAAAACTCCAGCGCAGTTTGGAATGGCGAACAGAAAGGGAAAGTTATGAGTATCGGTTCTATCGAAGCAGGCGCTGCCGCAGCAGCCCAGATCCAGGCACAGTCCCGTCTTGCCGTTGAAACCAATAATGTCAGACAGGCAGGTCAGCAGGAACAGCAGGCCGAAGCGCAGCTTGCAGAAGCCTCCGGAGCAGGCCAGTCATCATCCCCCACCGCTCCGGGTGTCGGAAATGTGGTCGACATCTCCGCATAGAGCACCTTTGGACCGTTTTCAGACAAAAGCCCGGATTGCATCAGTAATCCGGGCTTTCTGATTATGACTTGCTGCCGGGAACATAGTTGATCCTTTCTTAAGATCTTTGCTGCAAATTGAAGCATCAAACGAAGGGAACAGGTCATGAGTGTCAGTTCTACAGCACAAAGCGCCGTTGCGCTTACCCAGGCACAGACACGCCTTGCGATCGAAAACACCATTCTGAAGCAAGCCGCCCAGCAGGACCAGCAGATCGTCGATCTGGTCAGCCAGGCCGTTCAGAGCGGCAAATCCAGCTCCCCCACCGCTCCGGGTGTCGGCGGCGTCGTGGACCGCTCCGCATAAAACACGCGGCACAGACATGACGCATGTTGCGTGACCCCGTTCATTGCACCATGCCTGAGATCATGCTCTCATAAATGCCTCATTGAGTTTCAGGCCCGGATTGCGTATACGCGACCCGGGCTTTATCCGTGTTTCACACATACGGATCTCTGAACAAACGAACACGAAAGAGGCGAGCATGAGCAACCAGATGTGGGGCGGACGGTTTTCTGAAGGCCCGGACGCGTTGATGGAAGAAATCAATGCATCCATCGAATTCGACAAGAAGCTCTATCGCCAGGATATCGAAGGCTCCAAGGCCCATGTGACCATGCTTGCAGAACAGGGCATTGTCACAGAGGCTGACGCGGCTGAAATCAAGAATGGCCTTGATAAGATCGCAAGCGAGATCGAAGACGGCAGCTTTACCTTTTCCCGCAGCCTTGAAGACATCCATATGAATGTGGAAGCCCGCCTCAGGGAGTTGATTGGCACACCTGCCGGTCGTCTTCACACGGCCCGGTCACGCAATGATCAGGTTGCCACGGATTTCCGCCTCTGGGTTCGCGATGCTGTTGATACGATTGAAGGCCAATTGCGTGAGCTGCAGACCATTCTGGTCGAAAAAGCGCTCGCCCATGCATCAGTGGTTATGCCCGGCTTCACCCATCTGCAGAGCGCTCAGCCTGTCACATTCGGCCATCACATGCTGGCCTATGTGGAAATGCTGGCCCGTGACCGCGGCCGCTTCCAGGACGCCCGCAAACGGATGAACGAATGCCCGCTCGGAGCCGCTGCCCTTGCCGGAACGTCTTTCCCGATTGACCGTCACCGGACTGCCGGTCTGCTCGGCTTTGATGGCCCGACCGCAAACTCGCTCGATTCTGTCGCTGATCGTGATTTTGCGCTGGAAGCACTGGCTGCGGCCTCCATTTCAGCGCTCCATATGTCCCGGTTTGCCGAAGAGATCGTGATCTGGTGTTCGGCCCAGTTCAACTTTGTCACCCTGAGTGATCGCTTCACCACTGGCTCCTCCATCATGCCGCAGAAGCGCAATCCGGATGCCGCAGAACTGGTTCGCGCCAAGATTGGCCGGATTCTGGGTGCCTTCAACGCCCTGTCTGTTGTCATGAAGGGTCTGCCGATGACCTATTCCAAGGACATGCAGGAAGACAAGGAACAGACCTTTGATGCGCTTGAGAACTTCATGGTCACTCTGGCCGTGATGACGGGGATGGTTGCCGATCTTGAGCCGAACGTGAAGGTGCTGAAGAAAGCTGCCGGATCCGGTTACTCAACCGCGACCGATCTGGCTGACTGGCTGGTCCGTGCTCTCAATATGCCGTTCCGCGATGCCCATCACGTAACAGGCCGTGCGGTTGCGCTTGCATCCGAAAGGTCCGTTGAACTGCACAAGCTCTCTCTTGAGGACCTTCAGTCCATTGATGACCGCATCACACAGGACGTATTTACCGTTCTGTCCGTCGACAAGTCCGTCCGCAGCCGCTTGAGCTATGGCGGCACCTCTCCGGTCAATGTGCGCAAACAGGCCAAGCGCTGGCAATCCCGCCTTGCCCGGGAAGCGAAGTAAGAGCCGTGAGCCAGCTTCCGTTTGCAAGACGTGCACGCTGGCCTTATAGCTTGAAGAGGAACAGATCCGCAGGACAGGATATACGGTCATGAAGTTCATGCTGACACTCGCAATTGCACTTGGATTAGCAGCAGGTCTGAGCGGATGCGGCAAACGAACACAGCTGAAATCACCTCAGGCCGTTACGGCTGAGACACCAGCAGCGGACCAGTCATCCGAGACAGGCTCCGAGGCAGACAGTTCAGACCGCCCGTTTATTCTCGACAGCCTGCTCTGACGGACAGACCCAATGCATCATTTTGACTTTGCCGATGGCGTCCTGCACGCCGAAAACCACTCGCTTGAAGATATAGCTGCAAGCGTCGGAACACCATTCTACTGCTATTCGGCGGCAACCCTGCGGCGGCATTATCATGTCTTTGCAGATGCCTTTGCCGATATCCCCTCCCTTGTCTGCTACGCAATGAAAGCCAATTCCAATCAGGCTGTGCTCACGCTTCTCGCCAAGGAAGGCGCAGGCGTTGATGTGGTTTCTGAAGGGGAGCTGCGTCGCGCTCTTGCCGCGGGCGTTCCGGCGGAGAAAATCATGTTCTCCGGTGTCGGCAAAAAAGCCGGAGAACTGGCCTTCGCACTTGAAGCGGGCATTCTGTGTTTCAATGTCGAATCCGAACCGGAACTTCAGGTCCTGTCATCTGTTGCAGAACAGATGGGTCGTGAGGCCCATGTCTCCTTCCGCATCAACCCCGATGTGGATGCCCGGACACATGCCAAAATCTCGACCGGAAAATCCGAGAACAAGTTCGGCATTCCCTGGAAATCCGCCCGTGATGTCTACGCTCGTGCTGACAAGATGCCCGGCATCAAGGTCACGGGCATTGACATGCATATCGGCAGCCAGATTACGGAGCTGGAACCGTTTGACGCTGCCTTCTCGCGACTGGGAAGCCTGATTGCGGATCTCCGTTCTGATGGTCATGTCATTGATCACGTAGACCTCGGCGGCGGCCTTGGCATTCCTTACCGCTCAGGTGAGGAAACCCCGCCTCTTCCGAAAGATTATGCGGAAATCGTCAAGCGGCATGTCCGGGCTCTCGATTGCAAGGTAATCTTTGAGCCGGGGCGCCTGATTGCCGGTAATGCCGGGCTTCTGGTGACCGAAGTGGTTTATGTGAAGGAAGGCGAAGGCAAGACATTTGTGATCGTCGATGCTGCCATGAACGATCTGATCCGGCCGACCCTTTATGAGGCCTGGCATGAAATTGGCCCGGTGAAAGAACCGGCCAAAGATGCAGATGAGATCACGGCTGATATTGTAGGCCCGGTCTGCGAAACCGGCGATTATCTGGGTCACGCCCGTTCTCTGCCTCCGGTCAAAGCCGGGGATCTGCTGGCCGTTTATTCAGCAGGAGCCTATGGCGCAGTTCAGGCCTCGACTTATAACAGCCGCCTGCTGGTGCCTGAAGTCCTGGTCGACGGGGACAAATACCATGTTATCCGCAAGCGCAAGAGCTACGATGAGCTGCTGGCGGATGACAGTGTTCCGGATTGGCTCTGACCGGCTCTGATCGCGCAGAGACTGAACCGGTCATCAAAGCCTCGTGTGCGCCTATCTCTTGCCATTCTCCGGTGATATAGTCCGGGAATGTTGAGAGAGCGCCGCCCATTGACGGAACCGCCCGACCCCCGCATCAGACGACGAATCTCGTTGTCCTGGCTCGCTTTGTTATGGGAAGAGTTCTGGCCGCGCCTGATCATCAGTCTTCTGATTCTGGGACTGTTTGTCTCTGTCAGCTGGCTTGGTCTTTGGCTCGTCGTGCCTCTTTGGGCCCGTGTGATCATCCTCGGCCTGTTTGGCACAGCGCTGGGAGCCAGTCTCATATGGACGGCCCGCTTGCCCATCCCCTCGCGACAGGCCGCCATCAGGCGGCTTGAGCAGGCCAACAGCCTTACCCATCGCCCGATTTCAAGCTTCAGGGACACACTGGCACTGGGAAGTCATGACACAGGCACACAAAAGGCCTGGTCAATGCATCAGGTCAACCTTCTGCAGCAGTTGACAGCACCTCTGAAGCTGGTCTGGCCGAGCAGCGGACGCAAGGCCAGAGATCCCTATATTCTCCGCGCCGCATTGCTGTTGCTGCTCTACGTGTCAGCAGGCATAGGTCAGGGCGAGTTGGGGCTCAGGCTCGGGGACGCCTTCAGAGTGGAACAGCGCTCAACAGCGGTGGAAAACATCCGGATAGACGCCTGGGTGACACCGCCCACCTATACCGGACTGGCTCCGGTCTTTCTCCCGGCAAAATCCGCTGAACCATCAGAATGGACAATCCCCGAAAACAGCCGGCTCACCATCCGCATTTCGGGTGGTGAGGATATCAGGCTGACGAGCAATACCGGCTCAGAACCATTGCCTCCCCGGAAGACCGGAGTAAGCGAGAACGCAGCAGGTTTTCAGAATTTCGAGGTGGAGCTGACCGAGGCACAGACTCTCTCTGTCTCATCCGGAAATGCAACCAGGGCAGAATGGCAGTTCAAACTTCTGCCAGACAATCCGCCGGAGATTATCTGGCGCAAGCCACCGGAAGAAACACCCGGCCGCGGCATCCTCTTTGCCTATACGGTTGAAGAAGATTATCCCGGCGCAACAGCCCGTGTCATTGTCAGACCTCTTGCCGATACGGCCCCTTCTGCAGGAGAGCCGCTTTATGATGCACCGGAAGGACGGCTTCAGGTTCCGGGCCTGCGCAACGACCAGGGAGATGGCGAAACACGGCTCAGTTTTATAGATCATCCCTGGGCTGGCAGCCGTGTTATCCTTCAGCTCGAGATCACGGATGCAATCGGCCAGAAAGCCGTTTCAGAAGAACAGGTCATGGTCCTGCCTGCGCGGCTTTTCAACAAGCCTGTTCCCCGTGCACTTGTCGAGCAAAGACGTATCCTTGCGAGAGACCGCAAAGCCACAGAACCTGTCCTGAGGGCTCTGGACGGCCTGACAATTGGTCCCGAGCTTTTTGTGCCCTCCGTCAAGGTCTATCTCGGCCTGAACTTCCTGCACCGGTCTCTCACAGATGCCAGAACAACGGAAGACTTGAGGGATGTTGCCGACGCCATGTGGACCATGGCGCTGACCATTGAGAATGGTGCACTTGGAGACGCTGAACGTGACCTCAATGCTGCGCGTGAAGCGCTTCAGGATGCCCTTGAGCGCGGCGCTTCAAATGAAGAGATTGCCGAATTGACCGAACGCCTTCGCGAGGCAATGAACAACTATCTCAACGAGCTGGCGCAGCAGCTGCAGAACCAGAATGCTGCTTCTCCCCAGGCACAGAATCAACAGACCCTCAATAGTGAGGACCTCAACCGCATTCTGGAACAGATCCAGCAACTGGCCCAGTCAGGCTCGAAAGAGGAAGCCCAGCAATTGCTGAGCCAGCTTCAGGATCTCCTGTCATCCCTTGACCGTATGGCCCAGCCGGGCGACCCGCGCACTAATGAAATGCTGCGTCAGCTTGAGGAGCTCACAGGCATTATTCGGGAGCAGCAATCCTTGCGGGACCGCACTTATCAGTCCGAGCGCCGTCTGGATGAGGCTGATCGCAATCAGGACAATCAGGATCTGAACGCTCTGAAGGATGAACTGCAGAGAGCACTGGAAGCGCTGGAAGCCCAGCAGCGCGACCTCAAGGAGGATCTCTCGGATCTTTCACGTCGCCTGACTGAAGAACATCAGCAACGCAGAGCTCAGGAGCAGGGTCGACAACAGGGTGACCAGAATGGCCAGCAGCCGGGCGGAGAGCAATTCGGCCAGCAGGGCCAGACGCCCGGTCAGGACCAGGGCCCCGGCCAAGGTCAGGGTCAGAGCGGCAACCAGTCACAGGGTTCAGGCAGCAATGGGGAGAATGGCATTCTGGGTTCGGCAGAACGAGCCATGAGAAACGCTGAGCGTGCCCTTGGTCGCGGCCGCACCGATGAAGCCCTGACAGAACAGGAACGCGCGTTGTCCGCTCTCCGGGAGCAGGCACAGCAAATGACTGACCAGCTTGCAGAAGCCGCAAGGCAGCGTGGCGGCGGGCTCCAGCCTGACCAGGCGGCGCGAGACCCGCTGGGTCGTGCACAACAGGACGGAGACGGCACCAATCCAGGTTTCAACGTCAAAGTGCCGAATGAAATTGATATCCAGCGCGCCAGAAGAATCCTGCGCGAACTGCGCAAGCGGTTTTCCGACCCTGACAGGCCGACAATCGAGCTGGATTATCTGGAACGCCTTTTGAAGCTTAACTAGGGTTCAGAAGCGGCCTAAGAGTTTGCTTTAGGTTCAATCGACATTCAGTCTTCCCAAGTTGGGTACAGATGTGATTCATAGGTTTCCAGATTCGATGAACTGGAGATGCTTTGATGCCCAAGCGCTATGAATTGACGGTTTCGCAATGGCGTAAGATTGAAGGGGTTTTGCCGGGCAAGCCTGGAGATCCAGGACGTAGCGGCAGAGATAACCAGCTGTTCGTAAACGGTGTTTTGTGGGTTCTACGATCCGGGGCGCACTGGCATGATCTTCCTGAACGCTACGGCAAATGGAAGACAGTGCATAAACGCTTCACTCGCTGGGCCGAGGCGGGCGTGTGGGAACGGGTGTTCGAGCATCTGATCAAGGACCCTGATAACAGCTACGTCTCGCTCGACAGCAGCCTTGTGCGCGCGCATCAACAGGCGGCGACAGGCAAGGGCTCAAAAGGGGGGACCAGGCTTTGGGGCATTCCCGAGGTGGTCTGACGACAAAGATCCACCTCGCGACGGATGCTCTTGGCCGTCCTCTGCGTATCATCCTGACGCCAGGCCAGCGTGGAGATGCACCGATTGCACCTGATCTTCTGGACGGCCTGACACCGAAGCGTGTGCTGGCGGACAAAGCCTATGATTCCAATGCGATCCGTGCTTTGATCCGCGCAATGCGGGCTGAGCCGGTGATCCCGTCTAACCCGACACGAAAACATCGCATCCCCTACGACTTCGAAGCTTATAAAGTCCGTAATACGGTGGAGCGATGCTTCAACAAGCTCAAGCACTTCCGACGTATCGCAACACGCTTCGACCGAAGGGCCATATACTTCCTCAGTTTCGTCCAAATCGCAGCTGCAATACTATGGATGAGATGAATGTCGATTCAGCCTAGCACGAGCTTTTATCTGAAAAGTCTGCCAACTTTTCAGAAGCACGCTGTAACCCGCATCAGAATGGCTGACCGCTCTGCGTCTCTCCTCAGGCAGGACGACCTGCAAAGGCAAGAGAAACCGTTTCAGGCTCATCACCAGCAAGTGCACTTGCAACAGCCTTGCGAATTTCCGCCAGAGAAAACGGCTTGTTGATCACATCATGAACAAGCGCATCAAGGCCATTGGCCCGCTCGCGCTGGTCCGCATAACCCGTCATCATGAGAATTGTCAGCTCAGGCCAGTCGCGCGCCACATTCAGTGAAAGCGCAATACCGTCCATGATCGGCATCTTGATATCGGTCAGCAGCAGGTCAAATGCGCCGTCACGTTCCGTCAGAAGATCAAGGGCCTCGCTGCCATCTTCCGCCCTGGTCACATCATGACCATCAAGTTCAAGCGCACGGGATACGAATGTGCGGACCGCTTCGTCATCTTCCGTTACCAGAATTCGCGCCATGTCACCCTCCCGTCAGGTTCAATTTCCGCCTGCAATTGTGGCCTTTATGAGTCCAGATATCCCACAAAGGGCAATTGCCGATAGGCATGAGCCTTGTCCATGCCATATCCGACCACGAACAGGTCGGGGCATGAGAAACCAACAAAATCGGCCTCAAGCGGCACAACCCGCTTTTCGGCCTTGTCCAGAAGCACTGCGATATCCGCCCGGCGTGCGCCACGTTTCAGCATCAAGTCCCTGGCAAAGCTGATTGTCCGGCCTGATTCGAGAATATCATCAATCAGCAGAACGTCCCGCCCTGCCACATCACTTTCGATATCCCGGACCACACGCACAGTGCCTGATGATGTCGTGCCAGCGCCGTAGCTCGAAAGGCTGATAAATTCGACCTCCGGAGCCAGACCCGCATAATGCAGTGCTCTTATGAGATCGGCTGCAAAGATGAAGCTTCCCTTAAGAACGGAAATTACCAACAGGTTTTCATACCCGGCTTCGGAAATCTTTCCAGCCAGCGTCTTCACACAACCCGCAAGCGTGTCTTCATCATACAGGACATGGAGATTGTCCTCCTGGATGGTCTTGTTCATTGGAGCCCGGACCCTGTCTGTAAGGATTGTTCATCTGAGAAGCGCACTTCGACGCTCTTGGCACCTGCTGGCGGCGTCGGAATACTGGTTTTGAAGCTCAGCCATTCCCCCGGCGGCAAGGTACGCGACTGCGGCGCAATGGACCAGGCATAGAGCTCGCCAGACTGCTCCCCCTGAAGAGCGATACGGATGTAGGGCACAGCCACAACGGCATCAGTAACATTCTTGATGTTGCCCTCCACATGCAGGGACACAATACCATCATTGATATCCCGCCGGGTCCGTACGCTTTCAATGCTCAGCCCGCGCAGGTTCACATCCAGCCCGATCGTCTCATAAAAGGACGCAAGATCCGGTGCTATCATCACCAGCGGCTTCCGCATCACCACGGTCAGAGCGATGAACAGGAGAACAAGAACGGCCGCACCGGAATTCCACAGCAGCTTCTTCCTGTCTTCACGGCTGAAGGATCGTTTTACCTTTTTATCGACCCGTACCCGTTTACGCTCAACAGGCTTTTGAACCTTCTGGCCTTCGACAACAGCTCCTTCGCCCGGATCTGCGTCAGTATCATCAGATGGAGTAGCGGACGCTTCTTCCATCGGCTGGTCAGAAAGTGCGGCTTTGAAGGCGTCGAATTCAGCCGAGAACCCGGCACCATCTTCGCTATCATCACCACTCTCTTCCGCAGTCACGTCAGGATCTTGCGGCGGCGCAGGTGCGGGAGCAGGACTTGAAGAACCACCACCACCCCCGGCAGCAGCAACAGAAGCTGCCGTCTCCTGAGCAAACAGTGCCTCAACATCATCCTGGTTCAGCTCTTCAGAAGAAAGCTTCACATGCCAGACATCCCCACAACGGGCGCATTTAACCTTGCGACCGTCGGGCCCGATCTTGTCATCCGAAATCGTGTAACTTGCGTCACAGGACGGACAATCGATCTTCATGCCTTCTGCTTTCCCGGATAACGATTAATCCGTCCGGTGATTAACCCCTTACGGCAGAGGTCGAATCACATAAAATTACGCCATGCTTAATGGCAGGTAATAAGTCTTAACGATTGATTAATATTAACCCGCCAAGCTGCGATTTGACAGGAAACAGGCTTGATTTCCTTCTATGAAGGAACAAAACCCTTGAGACTGCAATTAGCGACGAAAAGACAGGACAGCAACCTGGCAGACAGCAGGTTGGAAGATTGAAGTCTGGAGTGACCGGTGATTCATTTCGAAAATGTGGGCTTGCGCTACGGAATGGGACCCGAAGTTCTCCGGGATCTCAGTTTCAGGATAGAACCCCAGTCATTCCAGTTCCTGACCGGCCCATCAGGGGCTGGCAAGACATCCCTCCTCAAGCTGATGTTCATGGCTCACCAGCCAACCCGCGGAAGAATAACAATCTTCGGGCAGGACACCTTGACCATGACGTCAAATGACCTGCCGAAAGCGCGTCGTAATATCGGCATGATCTTTCAGGAATTCCGCCTCCTGGACCATCTGACCACGTTCGAGAATGTCGCCTTGCCCTTGAGAGTGCTCGACAAGGAGGAATCCACCTACAGAGCCGATGTCATCGAGCTGCTGAAATGGGTTGGCCTCGGTGACCGTATGCATGTCTATCCGCCGGTCCTGTCAGGCGGAGAAAAGCAGCGCGCGGCCATTGCCCGGGCCCTGATCTCGCAGCCCAAGGTGCTGCTGGCAGATGAACCAACCGGCAATGTCGACCCGCCTCTGGCGCGTAAACTGCTGAGGCTTTTTATTGAACTGAACAGCCTTGGCACCGCCGTTCTGATTGCTACTCACGATCTTGACTTAATGAAGCGCTATGATGCCGCAAAGCGCCTCGTTCTCCATGATGGGCGTATGCAAATCGATGAGTGAAACAGAGCACATGAGAATAGCTCCCGAATCTGATGATGCAGATCCGGACATGCTGATCAGCCGGTCCCAATCCGGCTCCATCGTACCATCTGCATCTATCTCCGGCAGCGCCCTGCTGGTGGTGATCGCGATCATGAGCTTTCTCGCAGCGCTCACGGTCGGAGCTGTTGCCATCGTCCAGACAGCCGTTCAGGACTGGCAGAATGATGTCGCACGCGAGATTACGGTGCAGCTCAAACCGGTCGTCGGCAGGGATATCGAGAAAGAGCTCACCAAGGCTATCGCCATTGCTTCCAGCACGAGAGGGGTGGGCGGCGTACGCGCCCTCTCGGAAGAGGAATCAAAGGCCTTGCTGTCCCCATGGCTCGGCAACAATGTCGACCTCGCAGATCTGCCTGTACCCCGCCTGATTGTTGTGGAGCTGTCCGACCCGCTTGGCGCAGATCTCGAAGGGCTGGGGAAACGCCTGTCGGAAGAAATCACGGGCGCCCAGATGGATGACCACAGGGTCTGGGCGGAGCGCCTGCAGGCCATGGCCGGGACAACGGCTGCAGGTGGTCTGGCTGTGCTCGCACTGGTTCTTGCCGCCACAATTCTCATTGTGATCTTTGCCACACGCGGTGCGATGACATCCAACCGGGAGACCATTGCAGTCTTGCACTTTGTTGGTGCTGCTAACGACTTCATTGCCCGCGAGTTCCAGCGACACTTTCTGATTCAGGGTCTGAAAGGCTCGTCCGTCGGTGGTCTGGCTGCAGCAGCCGTCTTCCTTTCCCTCAATCTCATCGAGCCATCAGCCAATACACCGTCAGGCATTCAGGAGCGCGCCTTTCTTGGTGATATCCAGCTCAGGCTCTGGGGATTTGCCGGTATTGCCTTCGTGGTCATTATTGTCGCCATTTTTACCAGTCTCACCACACGTCTTACTGTTAGGCGTACATTGAAGACCATCGACTGATATCAGGGTTCAGACCCATAAATGAAGTTGTTAACAGTCGAGAATTTTCCTGATGTCCTGATGAAACCATAATTTGCTAGAATAATATGGTTTAGAGAATCAGGGGGAACAGGCGCGTGGCGCAGGAATTCGACCATAGCGCTTCGGTCAATGATCCGATGGCGGCACGGACAATGGTCATGTCGGGATTTCCCAGGGCTTTTTTGAAGATATCGGCTGTTTTGTGCCTGATGGTCTGCGCCTTACTGGTTGCAGGGTTTCTTCGCTTTGCCAGTATCATCTCGACAACTGCATCACCCCAGATTGTTCAGGCTGATGGAATTGTTGCACTGACCGGCGGCGCAAAACGCCTGTCTGATGCTGTTCTGCTGTTGTCGGAAGGGCGTGGCAAACGTCTGCTGATTACCGGGGTTGATCTGGAGATCTCCGACAACAACCTGTTCAGCCTTCTGAGAACCGATGAAGGTCTGAGATCATGCTGCATCGATCTGGATCGTACGGCACTCGATACAGTCGGCAATGCAGCAGCCGCAAGTGACTGGGCCCGTCAGCACAATTTCAAGTCGCTGATTGTCGTGACAAGTGCCTATCATATTCCCCGAAGCCTGCTTGAAATCAACCGAACAGCTCCCGAGATGGAGCTGATTCCCTATCCGGTTGTCCATGATCAGCTCAATTTACAGCATTGGTACCTCGATATCGCCGCAATGCGTCTTCTCCTGACGGAATATCTGAAGTATATGCTTGTCCGTATCAGAGTTGTTTCCACAGGTCAGTGATCATCAATCACATCAAGGCCTCATCCGCGATAGTGCTGAACGCTTATGTTTCTAAGATCCCTCATATTCAACGTGGCCTTCTATGCCTGGATGATCCTTGTCATGCTGATGATCATCCCCGCATTCGTCCTGCCTGCGCGGCTGACATGGTTCCTGATCCGCTTGTGGGTCAAAGGCAATCTCTGGCTCCAGCAGATGATCATCGGCAACCGTATTGAGATCCGGGGTCTCGAGAATATTCCTGAAGGCGGCTTTATCGTTGCATCAAAGCACCAGTCCTTCTGGGAAGCCTTTGCTCTTGCCAACCTGTTTCCGGATCCTGCCTACATCTACAAGAAACAGTTGGGCTGGATTCCCATGTTCGGCTGGTATCTGGTCAAATTCAGAATGATCCCGGTTGATCGTGGACGCCGTGGCGCAGCACTCAAGGCTCTTCAGGAATATGTGGAAGTGGCAATTGCTGAAGGTCGCCAGGTTATCATCTTTCCTGAAGGAACGCGCCGCACACCGGGCGATGAACCAGCCTACAAGTACGGCGTCAGTCATCTCTATCACGAACTGGGCTGTGAATGTCTGCCGATCGGCGTCAATGCCGGGCTGTTCTGGCCGAGACGAACGTTCATGCGTCAGAAAGGCACCATCGTCATCGATATCAGACCGAGCATCAAAGCCGGGCTGGACAAGCGGACCTTCACCACAGAGCTCGCTGATACAATCGAGGCTTCATCCAATGCCCTGATCCTGGAAGCGCTGGAAGAAAACCCGGATCTGATCCTGCCCGAACTGACCCGGTCGCGCCTCGATCTTATCCGCCAAAGCGCCGAAACAGGGGCTCCGGCGTGATATTATCTGATGATCGGCACGCCAAATTGTTGAAGTTTTACAGTCCACATATTGCCATTTTGCACTCAAACGCATACATCATGTAGTGCAAATGAAATTCAGTTGATCTGATCTGGATTTTGTTCTAATTTTGTTCCTCAACAATGGTATAGACTATTGCAAGACTCAGGAACACCCAAAGCGGCAGAAGCAGCCGAGTTGAAGCGTCGCTTTCGCTACTGGACCGGATTCTCCGGTCGCCGCTACCTATTCAGCGTCATCCAGCCGGATGAATTGAGAGATTATGAGGACGGCGTGGTTCTTCTGACACAGAACCGCGGCGAAGAAGAGCGTCATGTTCTCTGGACCGGCACGATAGGCGATGAGACATTGTCATCTCTTATTGACCAGGCTGAAGAAGCGTTCATTCACTTGTTGGCCGCCAATGACGAAGAGCGGAATCGCATTGCGCAGGATCTGACACACAAACTGTCAGCTGTTTAATCCTGCAGCCCTGAAAGCTCTCACCCCTGCTGAAGACGACGTGCCAGCTCGAACAGCTTGGCGTCGTGAACATCGAGTTCACGCAGATGCTCTGCTGTGCTGATGACATAGTCACAATTGGGGCCGGATTTGCCATATCCCTGACGCACCAGGCGCTCCTGCTCATCCAGCGGCAGATGCCCGGCATATTGCTCGTTCTTCCGATCAGCCACATAGAACAGAGCATCCACCCGCTTGGGCGCATCAGCATAAACGGTAATCGGGCGGGTGACTTCCACATAGACGCTCGTCACCTGCTCCCGGTCTCTCAGATAGGCAACAACGTCATCCTTGTCCTTGTCGGCAACCCGAAACGCGATCCCCCGGCAGGCCCCACCCCGGTCGAGACCAAAAACCAGCCCCGGAACCTCAGGCGTCCCCCGGTAAACCCAGGAATAAATACACAAGCCCCGGTGCGCACCGCGGAGAAGAGCATGATGCCGCTCGAGATAAGGGAAATCCGGTCGCCACATCAGCGAACCATATCCGAAGACCCATAGATCAGACATGCGTGCGACAGAACCTCATGCGGGAAGAGAAACCGGAGTTGACAGACAGCCACTTTGGGCTATCAGTTTCTGAGGGTGAATTCAATCCGCAACAGTAATCAGGTATAAACCGGGGCTAAACTCGGTCGGCAACTTGTTTATTCTATCGGTTGGTTTTTGGGGAAACGTTTTGGGCATCAATACCAAGATCAAGTGGCTGATCGTCGTGGTCGCCATTCTTTTTGCAGGCTGGACAGGTATCTGGTTCTATGCCGCGTCGCTTTTGAAGTCCGAGATTGAAGCCCGGCTTGTATCGCACAATCCTGATCACCGCCAGATCACCTGTGTCAAACTCGACATTGGAGGGTTTCCGTTCCGCCTCTCCGCCCATTGCCAATCTGTCGACATGCAGTTCAGACAGGAACAGGTCAGCATTCAGGGCAAGGGACTGTTCGCAATTGCCCAGATCTATGCACCCCGACATATCCTGTTTGAGGCGGAAGGCCCGTTTCAGATCTCCAGTCCTGTAACACCCGGCAAGATCACAGCCAGCTGGTCAGGCCTTCAGGGGAGCCTGCGGTTCAGCGACCAGCGGATAGAGCGTCTTTCTGTCGTGGCAACAGAACCCAGGGTGGATTATTCCGCGCCTGACGGAACCGGCAGGCACACCGAGATAAAAGCGCTCGAATTTCATGCACGGCCAACGCCGGAACAGCCAGCCGGGTCGAACGACATCGACATTGCACTTTCAGCAGAAGCCATCCGGTCCACAGAGCCATTTGCCCCATTGCAGAATGCCCGCCTCAACATGCAGGCACAGATCAAGGCGGCCCCGCGCCTGCCAGCGGGATCTCTGCCGCAAATACTCCGGATCTGGCATGATGCAGGTGGTCAGCTTGAACTGTCCAAGGCAACCCTGTCTGATGACAGCGGCCTCGCAGACCTCTCCGGAACCTTCCTGCTGGACCCGGAACTGGCCCTGAACGGACGTGGAACTCTGTTCACAGCCATCACCGGTGCAGGAGCATCTGCCCTGACACAACTTTCAGCCCTGATGACATTTCTGGGTGATGGAGCCGAGCGCGATGGCCAGCCAGGCACAGAAGCCGAATTCCGCATTGAGAACGGTCGCATGACCCTGGAAACCCTGGATCTGGGTCCGGCTCCGCGTCTGGTTCGCTAAAGTACCACCACCAGTTCAGGTTAAAGGTCTGGTGCTTTAAAGCCCATCCTCGTCCGGCTTTGCCTCTGCTGCCAGCTGACGACCAAAATCCGGTTCTGCAGCATCCTGACCCGCTTCGATGATCCCCCGGCGGATTGCCCGGGTCCGTGTGAAGAGGTCGAACAACTGGTCACCATCTCCCCAGCGCACCGCCCGCTGAAGGGCAATCAGGTCTTCCGTAAATCGGCCCAGAATTTCCAGAACGCCTTCCTTGTTGTTGAGGAAGACATCGCGCCACATGGTCGGATCAGAGGCGGCAATACGGGTAAAGTCACGGAAACCACCGGCAGAATACTTCATCACCTCGCCACGGGTCACCTGCTCCAGATCAGCAGCGGTGCCCACGATGGAATAGGCAATCAGATGCGGCACATGACTTGTGATCGCCAGAACCAGGTCGTGGTGTTCAGGCGTCATCACATCCACATCAGAGCCGCAGGCTTCCCAGAACAGGCGCATTTTCTCAACCGCCTCATCCGGCGTATCCGGCACAGGTGTCAGAATACACCAACGTTGCCGGAACAAAGCCGCAAAGCCCGCGTCAGGGCCTGACTGTTCGGTACCGGCAACCGGGTGAGCGGGGATAAAAACAGCATGATCCGGCAGATGAGGCTTCATCTGGGCCACGATGGACGATTTCACAGACCCCACATCGGAAACATAGGCCCCGGGCTTGAGATGAGGACCAATCTCACGCGCCACAGCCTCACAGGCGCCGACGGGCGTGCAGACAATGATCAGGTCCGCGTCAGAAACTGCCTCAGCCGCTGACAAATGATAGGAATCACCAAGTTCCAGCTCTTCCGCCCGCGCCAGCGTCTCCTGTCGACGGGTGGAAATCGCAATATGATCGGTCAGCTTGTAGGCGCGCATTGCATGAGCCAGAGACGATCCGATCAGACCAATCCCGATCAATGCAACACGTTTGAAATGCTTGTCAGACATCGAACTATCGTTTCAGAAATTCACGAATGGCGGCAACGGCACCACGATTGGCCTCTTCGTCACCAATTGACATACGAAGGGCGTTCGGCAGGCCATAGGCACCGACCTGTCGCAACACATAGCCCCGTTCAATCAGATAGGCATCGGCATCAGACGCGCGCCGGCCATCCTCATCAGGAAAATGCACAAGCACGAAATTGCCGACACTGGGCGTCACACCAAGACCGAGGTCTGACAGTTCCGCAGAGACCCATTCAAGCCAGCGCTCATTATGGGTGATCGCCTCGTCCACAAAACCCTGATCCCGGATTGCCGCAGCACCAGCTGCAATCGCCGGGCCGTTCATATTAAAGGGACCACGAATACGATTGAGAACATCAACAACGTGATCCGGTGCGAACATCCAGCCAATCCGGAGATTAGCCAGACCATAGATCTTTGAGAACGTCCGGGTCATCACCACGTTCTGGGCTTTGGTGACGAGCTCAATCCCGCTCTCATAATCATTACGCCGGACATATTCCGCGTAAGCTGCATCAAGCACCAGAAGAACCGATTTCGGCAGCCCCTCATGCAAACGCCGCACCTCATCAAACGGCAGATAGGTTCCCGTCGGGTTATTCGGATTGGCCAGAAAGACAACTCTGGTCCGCTCTGTCACCGCGGCCAGCATGCCATCTACGTCAGCGACAAAATCCTTTTCCGGCACAACAACAGGGGTGCCGCCGCAGGCCTTGATCGCAATCGGATAGACAAGGAAGCCATGCTCGGAATAGATCGCTTCATCGCCTGGGCCAATATAGGCCTGGGCCAGAAGTGTCAGAAGTTCATCAGAGCCCGCACCACAGACAATACGATCCGCATTGAGACCATGAACATCTGCAATCGCCTGACGCAGGGCTGTCGCACTGCCATCGGGATAGAGTTCCAACCCTTCCGCAAGAGAAATCATAGCTTTGCGCGCTGCAGGGCTGCAGCCAAGCGGGGATTCATTGGAAGAGAGCTTATGCGTCTTCACACCATGCGAAGCCTTGGACTTGCCCGGGATATACGGCGCAATATCCAGAATACCAGCTTGCGGCAATGGCTTGATGGACTGCTCGGCACTCATTGGAGAACTCCAGATTCCAGAACTCCGCACCCGCCATCCGAAGCTGGACAAAGCGGCATACGGCACACGTTTGCGTGAAAATTTCTTACAGGCGCCCATACATAGGAGAGCCCGGAGCCAAAATCAAAAGAAAACATTGACAGACAGATGGGCTGGCTTCTAGCAAGTAGTCCCTTATAGGCGATCAGGAACCAACGGAGTTCTCAAGACCCATGTCCGAGAGCGAACGTGTACAGCCCAGTGATGTTGATGCTGCAGCCCGGCGGGAAATTGATACGCCCACCAGCGAGATAGCAACATTCGACAGATCAAACCCGTTGCACCTTGATGCAGGGGTTGAGCTTGCGCCTTTCCAGATTGCCTATCAGACCTATGGCACGCTGAACGAAGACAAGAGCAATGCGATCCTGATCTGCCATGCGCTCACCGGTGATCAGCATGTGGCCAACATCCATCCGGTCACCGGCAAACGGGGCTGGTGGGAGCTTGTTGTCGGCCCGGGTCGACCCATCGACACAGATCGCTTCTTTGTCATCTGCTCCAATGTGCTGGGCGGCTGCCTCGGCACAACCGGGCCCGGGTCGACGAACCCTGAAACCGGACAGGCCTATGGTCTCGATCTTCCGGTCATCACCATTCGCGACATGGTGCGGGCCCAGGCGATGCTTGTCGACAGCTTCGGCATTGACAAGCTGTTTGCAGTGATCGGCGGCTCCATGGGTGGAATGCAGGTGCTGCAATGGGCGGCAACCTATCCCGATCGGGTCCACAATGCCATTTCGATCGCTGCAGGCGCGCGTCATTCATCGCAGAACATTGCCTTTCATGAGGTTGGACGGCAGGCTGTCATGGCCGACCCCAACTGGTGCGCCGGCCGCTATGCGGAAGAAGGCCTGAGCCCCAAGAAAGGTCTGGCGGTTGCCAGGATGGCAGCCCATGTGACCTATATGTCCGAATCCTCCCTTCACAGGAAATTCGGACGCTCTCTGCAGGACAGGGAAGAACTGACATTCGGCTTTGATGCGGATTTTCAGATCGAATCCTACCTGCGCCATCAGGGCATGAGCTTCGTCGACCGGTTTGATGCCAATTCCTATCTCTATGTGACCCGCGCCATGGACTATTTCGACCTGGCTGCGGAGCATGACGGATTGCTGGCCAATGCATTCATGGGCACCAAGACGCGTTTCTGCCTGATTTCGTTCACCAGCGACTGGCTGTTCCCGACAGCAGAAAGCCGCTCGGTCGTCCATGCCCTGAATGCGGCCAATGCCAATGTGTCCTTCGTCGAGATCGAGACCGACCGGGGACATGACTCGTTCCTGCTCGACGAGCCTGAAATGTTTGACACGCTCAGCGGCTTTCTGTCCTCTGGAGCGAAGGATCTGGGGCTGCCCGCATGAACCTGCTGAACCAGAATGGTGGCCGGACCATGGCCGCAGATCCGAACCGTGTCGATCACCGGGTGATTGCCGATCTGATTGAACCGAATACCCGCCTGCTGGATGTGGGTTGCAGCAATGGCACATTGCTGTCTCTGCTCAAGACCACCAAAGGCGTTGACGGGCGCGGCATTGAACTGAGTCAGAAAGGCGTCAATGAATGCGTTGCGCGCGGACTTTCCGTTATTCAGGGCGATGCCGATATCGACCTCGTCTACTATCCGGACAAGTCCTTTGATTATGCAGTGCTGAGCCAGACCATCCAGGCAACACATGATCCGCGCGCTGTGCTGGAACATCTGCTCCGGATAGGTCAGAAGGCCATTGTCTCCTTCCCGAATTTCGGTCACTGGACACTCAGACTGCAGGTCCTCGCTCACGGCAGAATGCCGGTTAGCAAAAACCTGCCCTATACCTGGTATGACACGCCAAACATCCACTTCTGCACGATTGTCGATTTTCTCGACCTCTGCAAAGCCGTGGGCGTTAAAATCGAAAAGAGTGTTGTGCTGAGCCGTCGCGGCATGCAATTGCCCGAGACAATGCCCTGGAAACTGAGAAACCTTCTTGGTGAACAGGCCGTGCTGCTGCTGTCTGCAGACTGATCAGCCAGCCTGATCTTTTCGAGGGTCAAGACTCATTGCTGACGGTGCTGGGACGAGAACCGGTTTCAGGGCATTGGCCAGCCGTTTCCTGCGGCTTTCCGTAACCCCCTGATACATCTGCTTGGTTGCCTCCACATAGATGGCCCCAGCAAAGGCCGGAGACAGAAGCGCCCCAACCCGTGCCAGGCGGTGGGTCAGTTCAATCGACATGAACCGCGGGACAGGCGTCATATAAAGCGCCGGGCCCCAGCTTACCGGCGAAAACAGGGTTTCTCTCAGAAGTGACGTCAGCTGCCCCCGGGAAAACGGCCTGCCGAACCCGAATGGTGTCCTGTCAACCCGTGCCAGATATCCCCGCCTGTTTGGCACCACTATCAGGATCCGCCCACCCGGTGCGAGAACCCGCCAGAACTCGCGCAACAGCTCGCGGGGGCGATCGGAATGCTCCAGCGCGTGAACAACCAGAATACGATCCAGACAGGCATCCGGCAGCGGTAGCGCATCCTCATCCACCAGAGCGGTCGCGGATTCATCTGACGATGGCCAGTTCACCACCCCTTGCTGCGCCGGCATGAAGGCAAAGACCCGCTCTGCATCCGTCCGAAAAGGATCAAGAAACGGTGTTGCATAGCCAAAACCGAGAATGCGCTGATCGCCCACTGATGACCAGCGCCGGGCAATTGTTGTCCGGATCTCCCGCCTCACCGTCCGGCCAAGCTGTTCGGAATAAAAATTCCGGAAATCAATAACATCAAGATACATAAAGAGCTCTGGTGACGCTGGATAACGGGATTGGACGGTGCAGGGGAAAATGGTAGTTGTGAATGGACACAGGCGCAAGAAGTCCGCGCGGTTATCGTAAAGATCACAAAGGATATGGTGATGGCTGATCTGGAAATCTATCAATTCCCCTGTCTCTCAGATAACTACGGCGTGCTTATCCACGACCCTCAGAGCCTTGAGACAGCAGCTATCGACACACCAGACGCGGGCACCATCCAGGCCGCTCTGGAGGAAAAAGGCTGGCAGTTGACCCATATCCTCAACACACACCACCATGCTGATCATACCCAGGGTAATGCAGCGCTCAAAAAGGCGTTCAACTGTACGATTATCGCCCCTGAAGAAGAGCGATCGAAGATTGAAGTCATGGATGTGGGTGTCAACCATGGTGATACGGTCAATGTCTGCGGGCGAACCTTCCATGTCATCAAAACCGCCGGACATACACTGGGCCATATCACGTATCATGCACCGGCTGATGACCTCGCCTTTGCTGGTGATTCCCTCTTCCCGCTGGGCTGTGGCAGGATGTTTGAAGGTACACCCGACATGATGTGGGAAGGCCTTGACCGCCTGAGAAACCTGCCACCGGAAACCATCATCTATTGCGGCCATGAATACACTGAGGCCAATGCGCGTTTTGCGGTGACGGTGGACCCGGACAACAGCGCTCTTCAGGACCGCTATGAGCAAATCAAGGCCCAGCGGGCTGACGGTTTGCCAACGGTTCCCACCACATTGGCAATCGAGCTTGAAACCAATCCGTTCCTGAGGGTCGACAACCCGGCCATTCAGGCAAACCTGTCCATGGCCGGAGCTGAACATTCTGCCGTATTCGCCGAGATCCGGCGGCGCAAGGATAATTTCTAGGGTCAAGACTCATCGCTCACGCTCATTCTGTTCATCAGGGAGGGGCAGAATGTGCGCAAACAAGAGCGCAGGACAGGTGGATCCTATTCAAGCTTGTGTTTGTGGTCAGGCTGCGCTTCCCTGATGAACCCAACGGGCGGGGTCATTTTACCGCCCGGCTTTGTTGGAAGTCCTTGAAAACCGGAAGGTTTCCTGCGAACCTCCGCCGCGCCGGACGAAAAAATGACCATCGCAGAATGAACGTGAGCGATGAGTTTTGACCCTAGGATCAAAATGACTGCAGACGATATCATCATAGCCCTTGAACTCCAGCCTCATCCGGAAGGCGGCTATTTCAGGGAAACGTTTCGTGATGAGCAGACAACGGATAACCGCTCCTGCTCAACCGCCATCTATTACCTGCTGAAGCGAGGGGAGCAGTCTGCCTGGCATAAGGTCGATGCCGTCGAGATCTGGCATTATTATGCCGGAGCACCGCTCGCCCTGTCCCTGTCTGACGGAACAGAAGCCGCCATTCAGCATCTGCTTGGCCCGGATCTGCAGAGCGGTCAGCATCCTCAGGTCGTTGTCCCGCGCGATCACTGGCAATCTGCCCGCTCAACCGGTGACTGGACGCTGGTCGGCTGCACTGTTGCACCCGGTTTCGAGTTTTCAGGTTTCGAAATGGCACCTCCGGGCTGGGAACCCGGAGAGAATCAGAGCTGAGACCTTCACATCAGTCTTTACGGCCAATCATGTCCTTGGCAGCCAGAGCGGCTCCACCGGTAATCAGCAGGCAAGCCAGCACAAGCGATGTGGTGAGTGTGCCAAATCCCGCCATGAGCAGAACAAGCGTCGACAAAAGCGGTGCGGCATAGGACGCCGCGCCCAGAACCTGAATATCTCCCCGCTTAACACCGAGATCCCAGGCATAAAAAGCAGCCCCCACTGGCAACAGTCCAAGACCCAGAACCGCCAGCCACTCCGTCAGTGCATCAGGCCAGACTGTCTGCTCAAGCATCAGATGTGCGCAGAAGGACAGGAGTGCCGTCAGATAACAGAAGCCTGTGACCGCATCAGTCGGCACATGCGGCAGGCGACGCGACAGAACCGAATAGCCTGACCAGATCAGAGCACACAGCAGAGCAGCCGCATATCCGCCCACATAGTCACTGTTCAGGTCAAACCCCTTGCCCCCTGTCACGATAAGTGCCGAACCGGCCAGCCCCATCACAGCCCCTGCCAGGTGGAACCAGCGGAGCCGTTCACCGGGCAGGAGTGCCGAGAAAAGCACAATCAGCAACGGCCACAGATAGGCGATCAATCCCGCTTCCACCGGCGGTGCCGCACGAAGCGCTGTGAAATAGAAGAAATGATAGCCGAACAGTCCGACCGTCCCGAACAGGTAGACCTGCCAGGGCTGCCGGATTGCCGCCCAGGCCTCAGGACGCCATATCCAGGATACAAGCCCAAGTGACCCGCCGACAAAGAAGCTCATGGCGGTCAACTGGAACGGCGGCACTGATCCGCTGGCAGCCGTAAACAAGGCCAGAAGCGCCCACATGAGGACGGCGGAAAACCCGATGATCGTAGCCAGACTGCGTGACATGTCCCCTCCTAGGGTCAAGACTCATTCAGGGCTATCTCATCAGGCCATAAAAGAAAAGGCCGCAGGCTTGTGCCTGCGACCTGGACCTGCGGAGCGGGAGACCCGTGTCCGATCAACCGTTTGCCATATACTGACCACCGTTGATGCTCATAACAGCGCCTGTGACAAAGGCTGCTGAATCAGACGCGAGATATTCGACCAGAGCACCGATCTCATCCGCTTCACCCAGACGGCCAACCGGGATGGTGGAGATAATGCTCTCAAGCACCTTCTCCGGAACAGCTGCAACCATTTCCGTGTTGATATAACCCGGGCAGATGCAGTTGACCGTAATGCCCTTGCGTGCAGTTTCCTGAGCCAGAGCCTTGGTGAAACCGACCACACCGGCTTTCGCCGTGGAGTAGTTCACCTGGCCCATCTGACCTTTCTGGCCATTGACCGAGGAGATATTGATGATCCGGCCGAAACCTTCATTGCGCATGCTGTCAATCACCGGACGGGTCATGGTGAACATGGAATCGAGGTTGGTGCGGATCACGTCAGACCACTGCTGATAATCCATCTTGTGGAACATGCCGTCACGGGTGATACCCGCATTGTTGACCAGAACAGCCACCGGACCGAGATCACTCTCAATCTGGGCAATGGCAGCAGCACAGGCATCCGCATCTGCGACATCGGCCTTGTAGACTGCGATACCGGTTTCAGCCTTGAAAGCTTCAGCACGCTCAACATTCCCGCCATAGATAGCGGCGACGGTAAAACCGGCATTCTGCAAGCGGCGTGAAATCGCTTCACCAATACCCCGGGTTCCGCCTGTAACAACTGCAACTTTGCTCATACGAGCCTCCATTCGCTTCAATAGTCAAAAGGCCCGACATTGCAGCCGGGCCAAATTCTCAGGTTCAGGCGCGCTCAACACACATGGCAACGCCCATGCCACCGCCAATACACAGCGTGGCAAGGCCTTTCTTCGCATCACGACGTCCCATTTCGTGAAGCAGAGTCACCAGAACACGTGCGCCAGATGCACCAACCGGGTGGCCAATCGCAATTGCGCCGCCATTGACGTTGACGATGCTCTCATCCCAGCCGAGATCCTTGTTCACAGCACAGGCCTGTGCCGCAAAGGCTTCGTTGGCCTCAACAAGTTCAAGATCATCAATGCTCCAGCCGGCTTTCTCAAGCGCTTTGCGGGATGACGGAATAGGGCCGGTCCCCATGATGCTTGGATCAACACCGGCCGTCGCCCAGGACACGATCCTGGCAAGCGGTGTGATACCACGCTTTTCAGCTTCCTCAGCCGTCATCAGCACCACAGCAGCGGCACCGTCATTGATGCCTGATGCGTTCGCTGCTGTAACCGTTCCTTCCCGGTCAAACGCCGGACGCAGCTTCTGCATGCCTTCAAGCGTCGCACCGTGACGGATATATTCGTCATCCTCAACAATCCGGTCACCCTTGCGTTCCTTGACCGTGACAGGGACGATCTCATCCTTAAACTTGCCAGCCTTCTGCGCCGCCTCAGCCTTGTTCTGGGATTTCACCGCAAATTCATCCTGAGCTTCGCGGGTGATCTGCCACTGATTGGCAACATTCTCAGCTGTATTGCCCATATGATAGCCGTTAAAGGCATCCATCAGGCCGTCTTTCAGCATGGTATCGACCAGCTTGAAATCACCCATCTTATAGCCATTGCGCATATGCGCCACGTGCGGAGCCAGAGACATGTTCTCCTGACCACCGGCCACAACGATATCGGCATCACCGGACAGGATCTGCTGCATGCCGACGGCAACCGTTCTAAGACCTGAACCGCAAAGCTGGTTCAGCGCCCAGGCTGTTGATGTATCCGGTACACCCGCGGCCATGGCTGCCTGACGCGCGGCATTCTGACCGCAGCCTGCCGTCAGGATCTGACCAAAGATCACTTCATCAACATCTGCCGGATCAACAGAGGCACGCTCAAGAGCAGCCTTGATAGCAACCGCTCCGAGCTCATGGGCGGGGACGCTGGACAGAGCCCCGTTAAACGAACCGACCGGTGTGCGCGCTGCGCTTGCGATCACAATTTCCTTAGCATTACCCATATTGAACCTCCGGATAGAATTAAAATGGCGATTAAGACTCACGCGAGTCCCATAATCGGCCATGCATAGGATGTGAGTACAACAAACAGATGAACTGCCCCCACGTCAATTCACCTCTATGCGTAATTCCAACGGCTATAGCTAGGCAATTCGTTTAGGAAACCGGTTTACCGATGCGAAAATCTCTTTAATGTGTAAGCTGAGGTTCAGACTAAACCGACAAAGCAAGGCCCATGACTCAGACTGATCAGCCTACGATTGTAAAGAAATATGCCAATCGCCGCCTGTATAACACGGGCACCAGCACCTATGTGACGCTGGAAGATCTGGCAGAGATGGTCAAGCGGGAAGAAGACTTTGTCGTCGTCGATGCCAAATCCGGTGAAGACATCACGCATTCTGTTCTCACCCAGATTATCTTCGAGCAGGAGAACAAGGGTCAGAATCTTCTGCCCATCGCATTTCTGAGACAGCTCATCCGTTTCTACGGCGACAGCATGCAGAACATCGTGCCGAGCTATCTCGAATATTCGCTGAACGCCTTCACCCAGGATCAGGCAAAATTGCGCGAACAAATGGCACAGTCTTTCGGCGTCCCCGGTTTTGGTGCGATGGAAGAACAGGTTCGCCGGAATACGGAGATGTTCCAGCACGCCATGCAGATGTTTGTCCCCTTTGCCAACACAACAGCTCCCGAACAGGATTCGGACGGCAAGGACAGTGATGCCGAGAAGTCGGAACTGGACATTCTGAAGACCCAGCTCGCAGAAATGCAGAAGCGTATCGAGTCCCTGTCAGACAAGTCCAAGTAATCACCAATCTCAAGCTCTGAACGATGAATACGGTCAGCACTGCGCTGGCCGTTTTTGTTTGTCCTTGTCCAATCAGGGTTCAGATTCGCATCAGATGAATCACTCGCACCGACGAAATCGTTAACAAATCGTTACCGAATGGCACGGCATTTGCGATATAATCCTCAGAAGCGCGGCTCACACAGAAAACGTTTCAAAATGAAACAGAGTCCGCGTCAGGTGAGGCATTATGGTTCAGTCTGTGCACGGTGTGCGGTTGGTACAGCCAGCACTCCCGTCTCAAAGAGATAATGACAACCGACAGGATCCCGGTCGTGACCACGCGTCTGCATCACGCCAGAAGCGCGCTATTCCTGTATCAGAAATGAGAATCGCGACGGCTTCAACCGTTACAGCGGCCTACACAGCTCAGCTGATTGCATCCAACATGCGCCTGATGCATACCCCCGCATCCACACGCAATACCGATGCCCTGAGAGCCTATCACGCAATGCGCCGCTATGGCTCTGCGGAAGCTGGCTCTGTGATGAGCTCGGCAATTGCGGAACTTTAGACCACGCAGGAAGTTTTATCTGACTGGATGCTCTGTCTATTTGTAAGCATATTCTTGTCCGAAAACCACATACACTTTTCGGGAATATGCTCTAGTACCCGATAGCGCATCCGTCCTTGCGTGGGTCCGAGCCACCAATCAGCACATCATTGTCGTGATCCAGTGCGATGATCTGACCGCCACCATGCGGCATTGTGGTGCGGGTTATCCTGTGTCCGCACTGCTGCAGGCCAATATCGGTCAGAAGCGGCATACTTTCCTCAACTTCCAGCGTTCCGTCATCGCTCCAGAAGATTCTCGGAGAATCGAGCGCTTCCTGCGGATCACGCCCAAAGTCGAGCATATCCACCAGTACATGCGCATGACCCACAGCCTGATAGGCACCCCCCATCACACCAAATGAATAGAGCGTCTTGCCATCCTTGCGGGCCATTGCCGGAACAATCGTGTGGAGCGGTCGTTTGCCACCATCAACACAATTGGGGTGCCCCTCGATCATGTTGAAACACGCTCCCCTGTTCTGCAGGGCAACACCCGTTTTCTCGGTCACGATTGCCGAGCCAAACCCGCGATAGACGGAGTTGATAAACGATACGCAGCGGCGTTCCTCATCCACAACGGACAGATAGACCGTATCGGACTGCTTTGGCACATGATCTGCAATCACATCATTCCGCTGATCCGGTCTGATGTCTTTGGCAAACCTGAGCGCAAAGTCCTTGCTGATCAGATCGGAGACAGATTCCGTCATGAAATCCGGATCGGCGATATGCCGATCACGCAAAGCATAGGCCACACGAGACGCTTCAATCTCTAGATGGTGACGTTCCCATCCCTCAGGATCGAGATTGCCGAGATCAAACTGCTCAAGAATATTCAGCAGGATAAGCGCGGTAATGCCCTGGCCATTGGGCGGCAGCTCAGCAATTTCAACACCACGATAGGTGCTGTAGACCGGATCAACGGAAAGGCAGTCAACAGCGGCCAGATCATCCAGGCTGAGCAAACCGCCAGCCGCACGCACTGTTGCCACGATGTCTTCTGCCACCTCGCCAGTGTAGAACCCTTCCATGGCTCCCTTTTCAGCAAAGCGGCGGAATGTCTTGCCAAGTGCAGGCACAGCATGACGAGCACCACAGGCTGGCGCTGATCCGTTATTGAGATAGTGTTTCGCTGCCCCAGGGTGGCGGGAAAGCCGCTCTTCAAGGCCGCGCCAGTCTTCTGCCACACGCGGCGCAACCACATATCCGCCTTCGGCAAGATCGATCGCACGCGCCATGACACGATCAAGACCAAACCGGCCGTGCTTTTCCACCAGTGTCTGCCACGCGAGAGCCGATCCGGGAACAGTGATCGCATGCACACTGTCTTCACCCATATCGGAGACACTCAGAGCGCGGAGCTTTTCAAGCGTCCCGGCCTGGGCCGAGCGGCCAGATCCGTTCAGACCATGAATGGTCCCGTCCGGTTCTGTCACAATAGCAAAGCAATCACCGGCAATGCCGGTCATGTGCGGCTCAACAACTGCCAGAACCGCCGAGGCAGCAACAGCAGCATCAACCGCATTGCCCCCGGCCTTGAGAATATCAATCGCAGTACGACTGGCTTCGGGATGAGATGTGGCAGCCATGCCGTTCAATGCATAAACGGGCGACCTGCCGGGGCCGTGAAAGTCACGCAATCAACCAGCCTCCTCCTTGCAAACCTTTCTTCGCTCCCCCAACAGAGCAGAAGAAAGCCGTCCTCAATGCGGAGACGTTAGGGGGCTAAGGCTGAGAATGCAAGCCAGCGCGCAGAGCAGAACACCACATCGCTAAGAGAGGGTAACTATCAGACCGTCAATTTTAGGATCACAGGTCCCCGCCCGGGCCGACAGAAAAATCGCGTCTGGCGGAGCGAATCGTAACGGAATACCCGGCCACAACATCGATCAGGGCAATGATCATCAGGATGAAAAAGACCGAATTGGCCGCTTCTCCAACCAGCAGAAACTCAACCAGAAAGGCAATAAAGACCAGCGTCGACAGCATGTGATCAAGAATGCTGCCTGCCCCTGTTCTGGTGGCTTTCAGGATTTCAATGAACAACAGGACAAGCGCGCCAACAATCAGAATATCCCCGACGGTCAGGGTCCAGCGCGCTTCTGAAACCATGGTCACCGTAAAGACGGGCAAAAGCCAGGGGTCACCAAACGGCTCACCCAGAAACCCGAAAGCAAACAGATTGAAGACAATCAACGGCGCGATCATCAAAGGAATATTGATCATAACTGGCCTCCTAGGGTCAAAACCCGCGCCTCCGGAGTGTATAGACCATGAAAAAGGCCGGTCAATGACCGGCCTTTTTACATAAACGCTTTTGGAAACCTTAGTTTTCTTTCGGCTCCAGGATCTGACGACCACGATACATGCCGGTCTTCAGGTCGATGTGATGCGGGCGACGCAGTTCGCCGGAATCCTTGTCTTCGACATAAGCCGGCTGCTTCAGGGCGTCAGCGGAACGACGGAAACCGCGCTTCATCCGCGAAACTTTACGCTTAGGTACAGCCATAGTGATCACTCCACGATCAAAACCCGCGCCTCCGGACAAATCCACCGTCGCGGGCTCGAAACTCTCATAATGGCGGGTCTTATACAGGCACAAACCGGGTTTGACCAGCGGCAATCGCAACTTTTTTGCATTCAAGCCAAACGGCCTGTCAAAGACAGTCCAGCAACCCGCCGGATTGCGCCGCACGTTTCTGAATAATACGGCCCAACCTCTTGTGTTTTCTACCGGGTCGGGCGGGGTTTCGCAAGGCAGGGTTCGGCAGACTGGTCGCCAGCAAAGCACTCTGCTCACGTCCGAGCTTTGCAGCGGAGCGCTTAAAACGATACCGCGCGGCAGCTTCTGCGCCAAAAATACCTGGCCCCCATTCCGCAATGTTCAGATAGATCTCCAGCAACCGCCGTTTTGACAGGACCTGATTGGCCCAGAGCGCCAATGGGACTTCAAGCGCCTTTCGCAGATAGCTTCGGCCATGCCAGAGAAAGAGGTTCTTCACCGTCTGCATCGTGATCGTACTGGCACCCCGCAGAGGTTTTCCTTCCTCAGCCTGTTCAAGCACCAGCTCAATGGCCTGCCAGTCAATTCCGCCATGGCTGCAGTAACGCGAATCTTCTGAGACGATCACCGATGCGATCAACCTTGGCGACATCTGCTCGAGAGGCACCCAGTCATGCGTAACGGGCTCGCCGGTTAGAACCCGCGCCATCATCAGAGTTGAACCGGGCGGGTCGACATACCGGTAAAGAACCGTCAGGCCAAACGGCAGGAGTGCAATCAGCAGAACGGCCACCAAACCCAGGCGGACACAGCGCCAGAACAGGCGTCGATACATCGGCCTCTCATCGGTCATGTGCGAATCTGCCACTCTGTCAAACCTTCAGCCAGCAGTTTGTAGTCCTCCGATCGATGTGATCGCTTGCGCCATACAAGCCTGATATCACGAAATGCAGCCGGGCCGTCAACAGGTGTCACATCCAGCCCCGTCCCTTTGAGCACACCGCTATCCACAGCAATCTGCGGCAGAACAGTGGTCCCAAGCCCGCCATCCACCATCTGAACGACCATCAGGAGACTGGAAGCCCGGATATCAGACAAGACATTGGCGTGATCCCGCCCTACAGCATCCAGAACATGGTCTCTGAGGCAATGCCCGTCCTCAAGCAGCAGAAGAGGTTCATCTGCCAGATCCCGTGGGGAGACTGATCCATTGGTCAGAAGCCGGTGGCCTGATGGTGCGGCAAAATAAAACCGGTCCCGCAAAACCTGGTAGTCATCCAGCCCGTCAATCGAGTGGGGAAATGCAAGCAAAGCCGCATCAAGCTGCCCTCCACGCAGATCCCGGAGCAGGTTTCGGGTCAGATCCTCCTGCAACACCAGCTGAAGCCTGGGATATCTGGCTCTAAGCGCGGGTAGGGCCCGCGGCAGAAGAAAGGGCGCAATGGATGGAATCACCCCGAGCTTGAGCGGCCCCGTTAAGGGCCCCTCATTCAGCATTGTCAGGCGGGTCAGGGCTTCTGCATCCACAAGAATAGACCGGATGCGACCAAGTGCCGCCTCTCCAAGGCGGGTCAGGGGCAGGTCACGATGGGAGCGGTCAACGACCGAACCACCCAGAACCTGTTCCAACTGGCGGATTCCTGCGCTGAGTGTCGATTGGGTCACACCGCATTTTTCCGCCGCAACACTGAATGAACGGGTCTCCGACAACACGGAGAAATACTGCAATTGCCGCAAACTCGGGAGAACAACCATCAGAATACCGCAGAACCTACGTAGCTTACCGGATAGAGATAAAATCGATAGAGTCGTTCGAAATTATCGGTTGGACCACTGAAACTCAATATGGTTCTTCATATTCATCCAGATGGATATGAGACATTAGCGAGAGTCAGGAGACACACCATGCTCGGTATCGGTGAAACCCTTCCGGAATTCGAAGTTGTCGGCGTCAAGCCGGGCTTCAACAACATCAACGAAAACGGCGAATCCGCTTTCGAAACACTGACAGAGCAGAGCTTTGAAGGCCAGTGGAAGGTCATCTTCTTCTACCCGAAAGACTTCACCTTTGTCTGCCCGACCGAGATTGCAGAATTTGCGCGCCTCAGCGGCGAGTTTGAAGAACGCAATGCGGTTGTTCTCGGCGGTTCCACCGACAATGAATTCGTCAAGCTGGCCTGGCGTCGTGATCATGCCGACCTTGACCGTCTGCCGATCTGGCAGTTTGCCGATACCAACGGCTCTCTCATTGACGGTCTGGGCGTTCGTTCTCCGGACGGTGTCGCATATCGCTATACCTTCATTGTTGATCCGCAGAATGTGATTCAGCACGTCTACGCCAACAACCTGAATGTCGGTCGTTCCCCGAAAGACACCCTGCGTGTCCTTGACGCTCTGCAGACCGAAGAACTCTGCCCGTGCAGCCGTGAAGTTGGCGGCGACGTTCTGCAGGTTGCATAAAGACCATTGTCAGGATGCGGGTGATTCCGCTTGACCTGATAGTGCCTAAACGATTACCGACTGTCTGAAGTCGGGCGCGGTTCGGGGAGACCCGGACCGCGTTTTGTATTCAGGGTCGGAAACAGATGTCGAAAACATTCGAAGCACGTTTGATCGAGATCGCAGACAATGTCGAGCACCGGTTACAGGATCTGCTGTCGGATAGCGTTCGTAGCGGTGAAATGGCTCGGCCCGAACGGCTGATGGCAGCGCTTCGGCATGGCGCTCTTGATGGCGGCAAGCGTGTCAGGCCTTTCCTGCTGATGGAGACGGCCCACCTGTTTGGTGCGGAAGACACGCAAAGCCTCAATACAGCCTGCGCTCTTGAATGCATCCATTGCTACAGCCTGATCCATGATGACCTGCCTTCCATGGACAATGATGGCCTGCGGCGCGGCAAGCCGACCGTTCATCGCGCCTTTGATGAAGCCACGGCGATACTTGCAGGTGACAGTCTGCTGACACTGGCATTCGAGATCATGGCATCTGACGAGCAGCTGACAGACCCGCAGCTCCGGATCACCCTGGTCCGATTGCTGGCCCAGGCAGCCGGTATAGGCGGGATGATCGGCGGCCAGATGAAAGATCTGGCTGCAGAAGGGCGGTTCGAAAAGACCCCTGTCCCACAGCTGACCGAGCCGGATATCCGCCAGCTTCAGGCAATGAAGACAGGCGCGCTGCTGCGTTTCGCCTGTGAGGCCGGAGCACGCATCGGGCAGGCTTCATCCGCACACATTGCGCAGATGACACGGTTCGGCGATATCGTCGGCCTTGCCTTCCAGCTCGCTGATGATCTTCTGGATGAAACCGCGACAGAGGCAACCGTAGGAAAAGCCACAGGGAAAGACCGGGCCGCAGGCAAGGCCACGTTCGTCACCCTCTATGGTATTGACGGCACAAAGACGCGGCTCCAGAAGCTGGTGGAAGAAGCCCGTGACCTGCTCACCCCGTTCGGTGACAAGGGACAATGCCTTCTGGAGGCGGCACGTTTCATCGCCGCCCGAACGCACTGAGACAGAAACTTATTGAGCCTTACTGGCCAAAGCGGCGCTCGATATAGTCCTGCACCATAGCCTGAAACTCTTCTGCGATGGCATCGCCTCGGAGCGTGGTCGCCTTCTTGCCGTCAATGAAAACAGGCGCGGCCGGGGTCTCGCCGGTTCCCGGCAGGGAAATGCCAATATCCGCGTGCTTTGATTCACCCGGGCCATTCACCACGCAGCCCATCACAGCCACATTGAGGCTCTCGACACCGGGATATTTCTCCCGCCAGACAGGCATATTCTTGCGAATGTCAGCCTGGATGTTCTGCGCCAGTTCCTGAAAGACAGTGGACGTGGTCCGGCCACATCCCGGGCAGGCCGCCACAATGGGAATAAAAGTCCGGAACCCCATGGTCTGCAGCAATTCCTGAGAAACCTGGACTTCACGGGTTCTGTCACCACCCGGCTCCGGCGTCAGGGAAATCCGGATTGTATCGCCAATGCCCTGCTGCAGCAGAATGCCCATGGCCGCAGAGGACGCAACAATACCCTTGGTGCCCATACCCGCTTCCGTCAACCCCAGATGCAAGGCGTGATCCGATCGGGTTGCCAGCTCTGCATAAACCGCAATCAGATCCTGAACCTGACTGACCTTGGCAGACAGGATGATCTTGTCACGCCCCAGGCCCATGGCTTCTGCGTGATCCGCTGACAAAAGCGCCGACTGGATAATGGCTTCATGCATCACCTTTTCGGCAGGCTTCGGACTGGCAGCCTCGGCATTCTCATCCATCAGCTTTGTGAGCAGAGCCTGATCGAGAGACCCCCAGTTCACTCCGATGCGAACCGGTTTGTCATAGCGCATGGCCATTTCGATAATGGATGAGAACTGCACGTCCTTCTTCTTGCCAAAACCCACATTGCCCGGATTGATCCGATATTTGGCCAGAGCTTCAGCACAAGCCGGATGATCCGCCAGAAGCTTGTGGCCGATATAGTGGAAATCACCCACCAGCGGCACATGAACGCCAAGCCGGTCGAGGCGATCCTTGATTTTTGGCACGGCAGCCGCCGATTCATCCCGGTCAACCGTAATCCGGACCAGTTCGGAACCCGCCTTGTGCAAGGCCGCAACCTGAGCCACGGTCGAATCCACATCAGCGGTATCCGTGTTCGTCATCGATTGCACGACGATGGGATGACCGCTACCAACGACAACATCGCCAACCTTGACAGCAACCGAAACCCGACGGGGAAATGGCTCGCTTTGATACATCATGGAACAACCAGTGCTGAGCAGTAAACTTTGCCCCTAGATGGCGCGTTTCGTCGTCCGGCGCAAGCAATCAGGGACAAGAAACTCCGCCAAAGGGAAATATTGTGCATTGCAGCATGATTGTGGCATAGTCAGTCCGACTTTCTGCCATGACAGACACATCCCATCAGAGGTGAGACATATGCTGAACGGTAAAACCGCAGTTATTACAGGCTCCACATCAGGCATTGGCCTCGGTGTCGCTGAAGAGCTTGCAAAGCAGGGCTGCAACATCGTCCTCAACTCCTTTACCGATACGGATGCAGACCATGCTCTTGCAGCACGCATAGCGTCTGATCATGGCATCCAGGCTGCCTATATTTCCGCCGACATGTCGGATGGTGAGGCCTGTGCGGCTCTGATTGAGAAAGCGGCAGACCGGTTTGATCGAGCCGTTGATATTCTTGTCAATAATGCGGGCATCCAGTTTGTCGCACCGGTGGATGAGTTCCCCGTTGAGAAATGGGACGCGATCATCGCCATCAACATGACCTCGAACTTTCACACCATTCGTGCCGCAGTCCCGGGCATGAAGGCTGCCGGGTGGGGCCGTATCGTCAACATCGCATCAGCTCACGGCCTGACGGCTTCTCCTTACAAATCAGCTTACGTAACAGCCAAACACGGGGTTCTCGGCCTCACCAAGACCGTGGCCCTGGAACTGGCCGAGCAGGGCGTAACCTGTAACGCCGTCTGTCCGGGTTATGTGCTGACGCCACTTGTTGAGAAGCAGATCCCCGAACAGATGGCAGCCCATAAGATGTCTCGGGATGATGTGGTGCGGAATGTCATGCTGCAGCGGCAGCCGACCCGTGATTTCGTCTCCATTGAGCAGGTCGGTCAAACCACAGCGTTCCTCTGTTCTGATGCGGCCAGCCAGATCACCGGTACATCCATCTCGGTTGATGGTGGTTGGACGGCACTCTGATGGCTGCTGGCACAAAACGCGTCAACCTGGCCCTTCAGGGTGGCGGCGCTCACGGAGCATTCACCTGGGGCACCCTCGAAGCGCTGCTACAGGACGGGCGAGTGGAGATTGACGGTATTACCGGCACAAGCGCTGGCGCAATGAACGCGGTGGTGTTGGCAGAAGGTTATCGCCTCGGCGGGCGCGATGGAGCATGTGCCCATCTGGAAGCCTTCTGGAAGGGCATTTCAGATGCAAGCCGCTACAGTCCCATGCAACGGACTGTCTTTGATGTGCTGTCCGGCAACTGGAGCCTGGACCAGTCACCATCCTACCTGTTCTTCGACCTGGTCAGTCGGCTGGCCTCACCTTACGATCTCAATCCGCTCAACCTCAATCCTCTGATCCAGCAGCTGGACGAGCTGGTGGATTTCAAGGCTCTGAGAGCAGACAGCCCCATCCGGCTGTTCATTGCAGCAACCAATGTGCAGAAGGGCAAAATCCGGATTTTTGAGCAGGAAGAACTGACTGCCAAAGCAATTATGGCATCTGCCTGCCTGCCCTTTATCTTTCAGGCCATCGAGATTGATGGCGAAGCCTACTGGGATGGCGGCTATATGGGCAACCCTCCCCTCTACCCCCTGTTCTACAAGACAGAAACCCGGGATACGATCATTGTTCAGATCAATCCGCTCGAGCGGCAGGAAACACCGCGCAGCGCCCGGGATATCCTCAACAGGGTCAATGAGATCACGTTCAATGCAACGCTCACCCGGGAACTGCGCGCTATCGATTTCGTCACCCGCCTGATCGACGAAGGCCGTCTGGACAGCACGGATTACATGCGTGTGAATCTGCATCGCATTGAATCCAACGATGAGATCACACCTCTTTCTGCGTCCAGCAAGTTGAATGCTGAATGGGCCTTCCTGTCTCATCTCAGAGATCTTGGTTACAGAGCCGGTCAAAACTGGCTTGAACTGAATTTCGATCAGATCGGCAAGAACTCTACGCTTAAGTTGAAAGAAGAATTTTTATAAAACTGAGAAATACAACTTTATCTGAAATAATTATAATATTAACGTCACATTTTGAGGTATTGCCTATTTTTTGTGCAATTTCTCATTCAATAAAAAACCAAATCAGGCGTATTTGTTAATATTCGCATTTCAAAATAGAAGCTTCATACTTGGATATCAGTGTTCGAGGCTTCAGGATGCAGAATATTCGCCTACAGATTACCGCATTGGCACTGTTGCCGATGGTTGCTGTCCTCTTCTTCTCCGGCCTGTCTGTTTATGAGAAGGTCGTTGAGTATGGTCACTATGAACATATGCGCCCTCTGACGCGGATTGCCGAGGATTCCGGCAATGCTGTTCATGTGATGCAAAAGGAACGCGGCCTCAGCGTCAGCTATATCAAATCTGGCTATGATGCCGGTATTCTGCAGAAGCTACAGGCCCACCGTAAAGTCGCAGACAAAGAGATCGCAATTTTCAGAGAGCATGTCTCATCCCTGTCTCTGGACAATGAGGTCATCATGGCTGACCTCAACAGCATCCTGAAATCCCTCAGCAATATTGCTGGCTACAGAAGTTCCGTCGACAGCAAAAGCTTCTCTGTAAAGGATGTGGTGAAAAACTATACTGGCACGATCGAGAAGTTCATCCACATCATCGCAATCACCACAGAGGAGAGCCCGTCCCACGCAATAGGGTCCGAACTTCTGCCATATCTCACAGTGGTGGAAGCCATGGAGTCCGGCGGGCTTGAACGCGCCAATGGTGCCGCTCTGCTGAATGAGTACGCTCTGACCGGACAGGTCAATTTCGATATCTATCGGAACTATATGTCATTCTATGGCGGCGAACTGGCCTTCCTGAAAGAGCTCCAGGTCGTTATGACCCCGGTACAGAAAGACATGTACAAAAAGGTCAAGCAGGAACCAGCCTTTACACGTGCCATTGAAACACGCGAGAAGCTTCTCAACCTGCCGAAGGATCAGTCTATTGGTTCTCTTACCGGGCAGGAATGGTTTGCAATGGCCACAGAACGCCTGAACCTGCTGAAAGCATTCTCTGATGATCTGATTCATCGGGCCGAAGCAGCAGCAGATGCAGACACGGCTCGCCTGAGCAATGAAATTCAGCTGCTGACCATTCTGGCTGTTGTGACGCTGATTGGCTCAGGGATTTTCGTTTTCGTTCAGATGCGCTGGATCACAAAAGCCCTTGGCACCCAGAAGGATGGCATCGAAAAACTTGCCCGGGGTGAGCTCGACATCGAAATCTACGGCACTGAGAGAAAAGATGATATCGGCGCTATTGCAAGAGCCGCCCTCATTTTCAGAGACAATGCCATCGCCCGCCGGTCCCTGGAAGAGAACGTGCAGCGCGAACGGGATCTGGACCAGCTGCGTCAGAAACGCATGAGCAGTCTCATTGCTAACTTCCGCTCGGAAGTCTCAACAATACAGGACAGTCTGGAGGCTGAAACCGGCCTGATGACCGAAACATCAGAAGGCCTGGTTCGCCTGGCTGATGAAGCCTCTTCAGCAGCTGATACAGCCTATGGCGCATCAGGCGAAGCCTCCGAGAATGTCCAGACTGTTGCCACAGCCGCCACAGATCTGACAGAAGCAATCCGCGAGATCAGCAACCAGTCGGCCCGGGCGACACAGATCACCAACGACGCCACGACAACAGCAGCCAAGACGAATGAAGATGTTCTGAAGCTGGCTGAGACAGCAGACAAGATTGGTGCTGTTGTTGAAATGATCCGGGCGATTGCCGAGCAGACCAATCTGCTGGCCCTGAATGCCACAATCGAAGCCGCCCGTGCTGGTGAGGCTGGCAAGGGGTTCGCTGTTGTCGCCGCAGAGGTAAAGGAACTCTCCACCCAGACGGCAAAGGCAACCGATGAAATCGCCGATCAGATCGGTGATATTCAGGCCTCCACCCAGTCAACCGTCGCCGCCATTCAGGACATCGGAAAACATATCGACAATGTGACGGAAGTTACCAATGCCATCGCAGCCGCGGTTGAGGAACAATCGGCAACAACAGCTGAAATCTCCTCCAGTATCGGACGTGCTGCAGACGGCAGCACAGAAGCCTCGCAGAATGTCAGTGTTGTCTCAAACGCCATCGGCAGCACACGGGATCAGTCCGCCAATGTGGGGCACGCGGCAACCCAATTGATGTCCGTCACATCAAGCTTCACGGAATCAGTCAATCAGTTCCTTGAAGAAGTTGTCCGGGACGTGGAAGACCGTCGCGAAAACACCCGCGAATTCGCTCACCAGCCTGTGCGCGTCATTGCCAATGGCCACAGTACAGATGCCAATATGAGTGATATCAGCGAAGCGGGCATGAAACTCACAGGCATTTCCAGCCTGAAGGCCGGGCAGTCCGTCTCCATTGAGACTAAAAACATGCTGTATGACGTTACGATTGTCTGGGCAAAGGATGATGCGGCTGGGGCTCAGATTACCAGGAGCCAGGAACAGGCACCTGAATCTGAAGCCGCATAGGCCTGTCCAGGCGGACAAATCCTGCTCGATTTCACATCTGACTTCTTATGGCCCCTGATGAGTATTACTCATCGGGGGTTAGAGTTTATCCAGTCTTTGTTGACTCACTTGATGGATTCCAAGGTCCCACCGAAGGCCCCTTTTCTACGCCCACCGAGCCGCGTTGAGCGTCCTTTATGATCAACCAGATCATTGCAGACTTCTCGCCTTGACAGCAGACGCAGAAAACGGCTCAAGTGAACCAACAAAGACTGGATATACTCTAAATGCCGAACAGATCATCAGATATTGTCGGAGCGGAGCTGGTTGTCCCTTGCTCCGATCTCGGCAAGACACTCGGATTTTTCACCAAAACGCTCGGGTTCCGGCTGGATATGATTTTCCCGGCCGATGATCCTCGCATCGCGGTCATTTCAGGCCACGGAACATGCCTGAGGCTGGAACGTGACGGAACAGGGCCCACCGGAACACTGCGACTTCTGGTCAGCGATCCGGATAATTTTGCAGAAGGCCAGACAGTCCTTCATGCGCCCAACGGCATGCGGATCGAGCTAGTTGACGCCAACCCACCCCTGATCATGCCCGAGACCCGCCATGGATTTCACGTCCGACATATCAAGGACAGCGCGCCCTGGGTCATCGGGCGTGCTGGCATGCATTATCGCGACCTGGTGCCCGACAGACTGGGCGGAAGCCTGATTGCATCCCATATCCGCATTCCGGATGGCGGCCCTGTACCGGACATGGTGCATTATCACACCGTCGGGTTTCAGGTGATCTACTGCTATCGGGGATGGGTCCGGCTGGTCTATGAGGATCAGGGCGAGCCTTTCATTCTGAAGGCGGGAGACTGTGTGCTGCAGCCACCGGAAATCCGTCACCGAGTGCTGGAAGCCTCTGACGAGCTGCAGGTTGTCGAACTTGGCTGCCCGGCGGAACACATCACGACGATTGATCATGACATGGAGCTCCCCACCGGACGGCTTGATCCGGAGAAGGATTTCAGCGGCCAGATCTTCTGCCGACATCAGGCTGAAACTGCTGAATGGGCTCCCTGGCGGATACCCGGCTTTGAAACGCGGGACACAGGCATAGGTCGGGCAACCAGAGGCACGGCCTCCGTTCAGGTCATCCGCCCCAGCGCTGGTGTTGCGGAAAGCCCGGTCACGAGCCACAACACGGATATCCTGTTTGCCTTCATACTCGAAGGTCAGATGACCTTGAGAGGAGAAGGACAGACACCTCAGACCCTTGAGCCAGGTGATGCTTTCGTGATTCCACCCGACACCAAAACCCGACTTTGCGCCTGTTCAGATGATCTGCAGTTTCTCGAAGCCAGTCTTCCCGCCAATTTTGAGACCAGCCTTTATGAGGAGCAGGAGCTCTAAAAGTAAGGCGCCCCCAAAAATTTCGGGAGCGCCTCACATTCAAGCGTCTCTGCAACCTCAGCCTTCTGTTGGCTCAAAAACCACCAGCAGATCCTTGGCATCAATCTGATCACCGGCCTTCACCAGCACCTCAGCGATCACACCGCCACGTTCAGCGTGAATAGCGGTTTCCATCTTCATCGCCTCAATCGAGACAAGCACGTCACCTGCAGCGATCTCCTGCCCGGACTTAACAGCCAGCGTGGAGATGACACCAGGCATCGGTGCCGCCACATGGTCTCCATTTCCGTCCTCAGCCTTGCGCCGAACAAGGGCATCGCTTGCACCATGAGCCCGATCCGGCACCTTGATGATACGCGGCTGGCCATTCAGCTCGAAGAAGACCTTGACCTGCCCCTCATGATCCGGTTCACCGCGCCCAAGGCATCGGATTACCAGTGTCTTGCCTTTCTCCAGATCCACCAGAATCTCATCACCGGCCTTCAGACCATAGAAATAGACCGGGGTCGGCAGAACGGAGGTCGGGCCATAGGTATTTTCGGTTTTCGCAAACTCGGTGAAGACCTTGGGATACATCAGGTAGGACGCGAGCTGACGGTCATCAACATCACGGCCAATGGCATTTCTGGCCACATCCCGCTCTGCTTCCAGATCGGCTTCATCCAGCAGAGAGCCAGGCCGCACCGTATGTGCTTCAGCGCCCTTCAGGATCTTGGCCTGAAGTTTTTTCGGCCATCCGGACGGCGGCTGTCCCAGATCACCACGGAACAATGTCACCACGGATTCAGGGAAAGCCACATCCTTGTTCGGGTCTTCCACATCAGCAACCGTCAGATCGGACGACACCATCATCAGGGCCATGTCGCCGACCACTTTTGAGGATGGCGTCACCTTGACGATGTCTCCGAACATCTGGTTCACATCAGCATAGGTCTGGGCCACCTCGTGCCAACGGCTTTCCAGCCCGAGAGACCGGGCCTGCTCTTTCAGATTGGTGAACTGACCGCCCGGCATTTCATGCAGATAGACTTCTGATGCGCCAGCACGGAGATCGCTTTCAAAGGCCCGATACTGATTACGCACCGCTTCCCAGTAGAACGAGATCTGGCGAATGGTGCCGGAATCAAGCCCCGTATCATGAGACCCGCCGCGAAGAGCCTCCGCGATAGAACCAAGACAAGGCTGAGAGGTAAGACCGGAGAAGGAATCCATCGCCGTGTCCACAGCATCTGCACCTGCATCAATCGCAGCAAGAACCGTCGCAGCCGAAATGCCGGATGTGTCATGGGTATGGAAGTGGATCGGCTTGTCCGTTGCTTCTCTCAGAGCCTTCATCAGAACACGGGCAGCACCCGGTTTCATCAGACCGGCCATATCCTTGACGCCGATAATATGCGCTCCGGCCCGGTCCAGTTCCTGAGCCAGGTCAACATAATATTTCAGATCATATTTTGACCGGTTCGGATCAAGCAGATCGCCGGTATAACAGATCGCCCCTTCACAGAGCTTGTTCTCTTCACAGATCGCATCAATGGAGATGCGCATGTTTTCCACCCAGTTCAGGCAGTCAAACACGCGGAACAGATCCATACCGTTACGCGCAGCCTGCCGGACAAAATACTTCACCACATTGTCCGGATAGTTGATGTAGCCAACGCCATTGGAACCACGCAACAGCATCTGCAGCAGGATGTTCGGAACGCGCTCACGCACTTCCGCCAGCCGCTCCCAGGGGTCTTCCGTCAGGAAACGCATAGCCACGTCGAAAGTCGCACCGCCCCAGCATTCCAGTGAGAACAGATCCGGCAACCCGCGAGCATAGGCATCAGCGATAGTGATGATGTCATGACTGCGCATGCGCGTCGCCAGCAGGGACTGGTGCGCATCCCGCATGGTCGTATCGGTGATCAGAGCCCGCTTTTCCTTGCGCATCCACTGCGCAACTGCATCCGGCCCATCGCCATCGAGAAGTTGCTTGGTCCCCGCTCTCGGTTCTCCGTCAAAAACCGGCACAACAGGCAGGGCAGCCTGCGGGTCCGGCTTCGGACGGCTTTTCGTCTCCGGATGTCCGTTGACGGAAACATCCGCAATATAGGTCAGCAGCTTGGTCGCACGATCCTGACGCTTGACGGATTCAAACAACTCCGGCGTGGTATCGATAAACCGCGTTGTATAGCTGCAGTCCCGGAACTTCGGGTGATCAATAATGTTCTCGAGAAACGTCAGGTTGGTCGCAACGCCGCGGATCCGAAACTCGCGCAAGGCACGGTCCATCCGGTGGGCTGCTTCTTCTGCTGTCGGTGCCCAGGCTGTCACCTTTTCCAGCAGCGGATCATAGAAGCGGGTGATGACCGCTCCAGAATAGGCCGTTCCTCCATCCAGGCGGATACCGAAACCGGTGGCGCCGCGATAGGCCGTGATGCGGCCATAGTCGGGAATAAAGTTCTGCTGCGGATCTTCTGTTGTGATCCGGCACTGCAAAGCATGCCCATTGAGGCGGATGTCATCCTGTGCGGGAACACCTGATTCCGCAGTCCCGATTGCAGCGCCATCCAGAATGTGGATCTGGGCCTTGACGATATCAATCCCGGTCACCTGTTCGGTGACCGTATGCTCCACCTGGATACGCGGGTTCACCTCAATGAAGTAGAATTTGCCGGTATCCGCGTCCATCAGGAACTCGACGGTACCAGCTCCCACATAGTCAACGGCTTCTGCAATCTTCTTGGCATAATCACAAAGCTCGGACCGCTGGGCACCATCCAGATATGGCGCAGGTGCACGTTCCACCACTTTCTGGTTTCGGCGCTGAATGGAACAATCACGCTCGAACAGGTGGACGATATTGCCGTGAGTATCACCAAGAATCTGCGCTTCAACATGGCGGGCTCGTTCCACCAGTTTTTCCAGATAAACCTCATCCTTGCCAAAGGCAGCCTTGGCTTCACGCTTGGCCTCGGTGACTTCCCGCAAAAGGGTTTCTTCATCATGGATGGCCCGCATTCCGCGACCGCCGCCACCCCATGAGGCTTTCAGCATAACCGGATAGCCAATATCCGCCGCGAGGGTCTTGACCGCATCTATATCATCCGGCAGCGGATCGGTCGCCGGCATCACAGGCACACCAACGGAGATAGCAAGATTGCGGGCTGAAACCTTGTTCCCCAGCGCCCGCATGGTATCGCCTGACGGACCAATGAAGACCAGACCGGCTTCAGCACAGGCATCAACAAATTCCGGGCTTTCAGACAGAAGACCATATCCTGGATGGATAGCATCCGCACCTGACTCCCGGGCAACCCGAATAATTTCAGGAATAGAAAGATAAGCCTCGATCGGCCCCATTCCCCTGCCAATCTGATAGGCCTCATCGGCTTTGAACCGGTGCAGCGCCAGCTTGTCCTCCTCGGCAAACACGGCGACAGTTGCAATATCCAGCTCATTGGCTGCTCTGAAAACGCGAATAGCGATTTCGGAGCGGTTGGCGACAAGGATCTTTCTGATAGGCAAGGCGACCTCCCGATAAGATGCGGCAAGGCCGCAGGTAACGTGACTGACTTATACAAAAGGCGCAGTATCAAGAGAAGCAGTTTATGCGGCGCATAATGGCATGTCACCGACATGATTTTACTTGCTTATCAGGCCAAAGCAGGTAATGCGGAATTGTTGGAGGGGCCAGCTTTGCCCAAGACCTGCCGCATGGGAATTGAAGCGGTGAAGGAGGAAAAATGCCAGGACACGTCATCCTCGTCATCATGGACGGGATCGGATACGAAACCGCCATTCGTGAATGTGGCTTTCTTGAAGGCGCGGTAGAACTGGGCTGGGCCAAACGCTGGAAGATGCGGGCAGCGCTCCCGACAATTTCAGCGCCCCTTTATGAGACATTGCACACCGGGCTATCCCCGCTTGAACATGGTGTTGTTGGCAACGAAGCCCTGAGACCCAGCATCAAGCCAAATGTGTTCCACAGCCTGCATGATCAGGGTTTCAGAACGGCAGCTGTGGCGCATTCCTATTTCTTTACGCTCTACAACAGGCGCTTCTACGACCCGATTTCAGATATCGAGGTGGAAGACGAGAGCCTGCCTATCCAGTATGCCCGCTTCTATTCCATGGAAGGGTACGGCAAAACCAACCCGTGCTCTCCGGCCGAAATCGACATGTGCGCTCAGGTGACCATGCTGGTCAAAAAGCACCAGCCCAACTATCTGCTCTATCACACATGTGCAGGCGATACGCTCGGACATATCTACACATCCGATTCAGCCGAGTACCGGAAACAGGCCTGGCATATCGACAATGCCCTGTCCCGCACCCTGCCACTCTGGCTGGAAGCAGGATACGAGGTCCTTGTTACAGCCGACCATGGCATGAACACAGATGGCCATCACGGCGGCACCGGTTCGCTTGAGCGTGACGTGCCCTTCTACTATTTCGGCCAGGGTAATACTCAGCCAGAGGGCGACGTGCTCGATCAGCTCGGCGTCGCACCAACGATCCTTTCGCGGGTTGGCGCAGAAATTCCTGAGACTATGAAAGCAGACCTGCTCATAAACTAGACAGCAAAAGGCCGCCCTTACGTCTCAGGGCGGCCTTCAAGTCGTGGACATTTTCGGGATAAGTGTCAGTTTCTCAGCAGACCACCATACACATCGGCATCATCCACCTTGCCGGTTATCACATCACCATCCCGGATCAGGACCGGCAAACCGGTTGCCAGTCGTGCCTTCATCAGATCAGTGACAGGCGTTTGCGCAGTCCCGCAGGCAACACGACCCTGGCCGTCAACATCATCACCAATTCCATCGTTCAGGTTCCACAGAGAGGCATCCGCTCCATCCAGCAGGATCCGATTGTCTGCGGCCACGACAAGACGACCGGCTGCATCAATTCTGATGCCGTCCACACCAGCTGAGGCAGGAGAAATCGGGGACGTCAGCTCACTGGCCCTCAGCACGTTGAGCGGATTCATATGAGCGACGAAATCCGACACATATTCATTGACCGGATTGAGAACGATATCCTGCGGAGTGCCGAACTGGACGATCCGCCCTCCTTCCATGATCGCAATCTTCGAGCCGATTTTCAGAGCTTCATCCAGATCATGGCTGACAAAGACAATCGTCCGTTTCAGTTTCTGCTGGAATTCAAGCAGCTCATCCTGCAGGCGATTGCGAATAAGCGGATCAAGGGCCGAAAACGGCTCATCCATCAGCAGGATCGGCGCATTGGTGGCAAACGCCCGTGCAAGACCCACCCTCTGCTGCATACCGCCAGACAACTCATGAACATATTTGTTTGCCCATTGGTCCAGATGCACCAGCTTGAGCTGTTCCATGACCTGGTCACGACGCTTGGCCGCAGACAGCCCGGCAAGCTCCAGACCGAGACCCACATTCTGCTCAACAGTCCGCCAGGGCAGTAGCCCGAACTGCTGAAACACCATGCCGATGCGGGACAGACGCAACTGACGCAACTGGTCTGATGTGCAGGCGGACGGGTTGATCATGCCATTGCCGCTGTCAACCAGAACCTCACCACGGACAATTCTGTTGAGGCCGTTGACGGCCCGCAGGAGCGTCGACTTGCCGGACCCCGACAGCCCCATCAGAACAACAATCTCACCTTCATGCACATCAAGCGAACAGCGATGCACACCGAGGATCTGGCCCGTTTGTTCCTGGATTTCCTCCCGCGAGAGGCCCTGATCCATCAAAGGCAGAGCATCTTTGGGATGGTCGCCAAAAACAATATCCACATCCTTGAACTGAACGACAGGTTTAGCCATCTCAGCGTCCTCCCGTCTTGTCATTGCTGTTAAAGAACCGGTCCAGCATGATCGCGATCAGAACAATCGCAAAGCCGACCTCAAAGCCCTTGGCGATATTCACCTGATTGAGCGCCCGCAAGGTGGGCACACCAAGCCCGGGAGCACCGACAAGTGCAGCGATCACGACCATGGACAGGGACAGCATGATGGTCTGGGTCAGGCCTGCCATGATCTGTGGCAGTGCATATGGCAGCTCGACCTTCCAGAGCAACTGACTTTTGGTGGCCCCAAAAGCTTCACCCGCTTCAATCAACTGCGTCGGCGTCGAGCTGACACCGAGATAGGTCAGGCGAATGGGCGCGGGAACCGCAAAGATGACAGTCGCAATCAGACCCGGAACCATACCGAGGCCGAACAGAATCAGCGCCGGGATCAGGTAAACAAAGGTCGGCACTGTCTGCATCAGATCAAGAACCGGCCGCAAGGCGTTGTAGAGCCAGGGCCGATGGGCAGACATGACCCCGAGCGGCACACCGATCAGCATACAGACAAACGTGGCCGACAGGACCAGAGACAGGGTCTCAGTTGTCTCTTTCCAGTATCCCTGATTGATAATCAGCAACAGACCCGCACCAACAAAGACGGGAAACCACAAGGTCCGCTTCACGTAATAGGCAAGACCGGCAGCCACTGCGACAACCGCCAGAGGATGCGGGGCCTGAAGAATGTACAGAACCGCATCAATCATTTGTTCCAGAATGAGCGCAATTGCATCAAACAGCCAGGCTGCGTTCTCCGTCAGCCAGTCAACGCCCCATTTCGCCCATTTCCCAATCGGGATCTTGGTCTCAGTCAGCCATTCCATTGCTCACCCCTGACAAGCTTACCAGCATGCGCCCCACCCTCGGACAGCACATGGTCATACGATTCTGATTGTTCCTGAAGAAAAGGCCGGATGATTGTCATCCGGCCTCAATTCAACACCGTCTGCATCCGGATCAGCATCCGGGCATCGGGCTGGAGGCTTCAAAGCCCCTTAAAGACCCAGGGAGCCCTTGACAGCAGCAAGACCTTCTTTGCCGTCCTGGGTCTTGACACCAGCCAGCCATGCATCCAGCTCACCCGGATTCTTCTTGATCCAGGCTTTCGCAGCATCGCCTGCGTCTTCACCATCATTCAGGATAGCGCCCATGATCTCGTTTTCGAGCTTGAGGCTGAATTTCAGGTTTTTCAGAAGCTGTCCAACATTCGAACACTCATCCGCATAGCCCTGGCGCACATTGGTGAAGACATTCGCACCACCGAAATTCGGGCCGAAGATGTCATCACCATCGTTCAGGTATTCGAGCTCGAAATTGGCATTCATCGGATGCGGTGCCCAGCCGAGGAAAACCACATGCTCATCACGCTTGGTCGCACGGGCCACCTGCGCCAGCATGCCCTGCTCGGATGATTCAACCACATCAAAACCCTTCAGGCCGAACGTATCAGCGGCGATCATGTCGAGGATCAGGCGGTTGCCGTCATTGCCCGGCTCGATACCATAGATCTTGCCGTCGAGCTTATCCTTGAACTTGGCAATATCCTTGAAGCTCTTGAGACCGGCATCATAGGTGTATTTCGGCACAGCCAGAGTATATTTCGCGCCTTCAAGATTAAGCGTCAGGGTCTCAACGGAACCGTCTTCACGATAAGGTTTGATATCCGCTTCCATGGTCGGCATCCAGTTGCCGAGGAAAACGTCAATATCCTTGTTCTTAAGAGACGTGTAGGTCACCGGTACGGACAGGACTTTCACATCAGCAGTATAGCCAAGGCCTTCAAGCAGCGTCGAGGCAACAGCCGTTGTCGCTGTGATATCCGTCCAGCCTACATCAGAGAACCGAACTGTCTTGCAGGACTCAGGCTCTGCAGCGGCAGCGCCTGTTGCAGTCATCGCAACAAGGGCAACACCGGCGAGAAGAGATTTGAATGTCATGGAATGTCCTCCCAGAAAAGTTTGATTGTTGACCATCAGATATTCCGCGATCCATGTCCACCCGCATCTCCCGAACAATCGCTGATCTGAATTAATTCAATCGGACCATGTCTTGAACGAGAGGTCAAGTTTTTATTGATTGACTAGTCAATTAAAAATAAGATGCAAGGAAGGGAGGGCAATCATGCCAAAGGTCGGAATGGAAGAAATGCGCAGAAAAGCGCTGATTGGCGCAGCTGTAGACGCTATTCATGTGCATGGATTCTGCGATGTAACCGTCAGCAAGATTGCCAAGCGCGCAGGGGTATCGTCCGGACTTGCCCACCATTATTTTGGCTCCAAAGCCGACTTGCTGGCAGCGACAATGCGCAGCCTGCTGACTGATCTCGGAGAGGGCATTCGCCAGCGGGTCCGCCTTGCGGGTTCCCCGCGCGCCCGCGTATCTGCCATTGTCGACGGCAACTTTGCACCAGACCAGTTTCAGCCCGCCGTTATCGCAGCCTGGCTTGCCTTTTATGTTCAGGCTCAGACAAGCGAAAACAGCAGACGCCTGCTGAAAATCTATTCCAAACGCCTGATCAGCAATCTGACCTTTCACCTGAAAGAACTGACAGATCACGATCACGCCTTTCGCATCGCCGAAGGCATTGCCGCCCTGATTGACGGCTTCTACATCCGGCGCGGCCTGAAAGACGGCCCGCCTGATCCGCATTCAGCCATTCGCATCATTGAAGATTACATCGAGATACAGTTGAGAGCCCGCCCATGACAGAGGTGATGAAGAATGCCGACTATATCATTGTCGGCGCCGGTTCCGCAGGCTGCGCCCTTGCCTATCGCCTGAGCGAAAATCCGTCCAACCGCGTTCTTGTGGTGGAATTTGGCGGCACTGATGCCGGTCCGTTCATCCAGATGCCTGCCGCGCTGTCCTACCCCATGAACATGTCCGTCTATGACTGGGGATATGAAAGCGAACCGGAACCGCATCTTGGCGGCCGACGCCTTGCCACACCGCGCGGCAAGGTCATCGGTGGCTCCTCATCCATCAACGGCATGGTTTATGTCCGCGGCCATGCCTGCGATTATGAAACCTGGAGCGAGATGGGCGCTCATGGCTGGTCCTACGCGGATGTGCTGCCCTATTTCAAACGGATGGAAACCAGCCATGGCGGGCAGGCCGACTGGCGCGGCACATCCGGGCCTCTTCATATCACCCGGGGCAAGCGGACAAACCCACTCTACAAGGCCTTCGTGGAAGCCGGACAGCAGGCTGGATATGAGGCCACAAACGACTATAACGGCGAAAAGCAGGAAGGCTTCGGCGCCATGGAAATGACCGTCTGGCAGGGTCGCCGATGGTCAGCAGCCAATGCCTATCTGAAAGATGCCCTCAAGCGCCCCAATGTGCAGCTTCTGTCCCGCGCCCTGGTGCATCGCATGGTGATGGAAGGCCGGAAAGCCACCGGCATTGAAGTCGAGACCAAAGGCACCGTTCAGACAATCAAGGCAAGCCGTGCGGTCATTCTGGCGGCATCCTCCATCAACTCCCCCAAAATCCTGCAACTGTCCGGTATCGGAAATGGCGAACATCTGAATGCGGTTGGCATTGACACGGTCCACCACCTGCCGGGTGTCGGTGAGAATCTTCAGGACCACCTTGAGCTCTATATCCAGCAGGCCTGCAGCCAGCCAATCACGCTGTTCAAGCACTGGAATCTGATCAGCAAGGGGCTTATTGGAGCTCAATGGCTGTTCACCAAGACCGGTCTCGGGTCATCCAACCATTTCGAGAGCTGCGCCTTCATCCGCTCAAAGGCTGGCATTCGCTACCCTGACATCCAGTATCACTTCCTGCCCATGGCCGTGCGCTACGATGGTCAGGCTGCAGCAGAGGGACATGGCTTCCAGGCCCATGTGGGCCCGATGCGGTCCAAGTCCCGCGGGCACGTGAAGGTTAAATCGGCGAACGCAAAAGAAAAGCCGTCCATTCTCTTTAACTACATGTCCGAGCCGGAAGACTGGGAGGATTTCCGCACCTGCATCCGCCTTACCCGGGAAATCTTCAGCCAGGATGCATTCGCGCCATTCCGTGGCAAGGAGATCCAGCCGGGATCAGATGTACAGAGTGATGATGAGCTCGATGCCTTTATCATGGAACACGTGGAAAGTGCCTACCACCCGTCCGGCACCTGCAGGATGGGCGATGCAAATGATCCAATGGCTGTGGTCGACCCGGAAACAAAGGTTATTGGCATCGAGAATCTGCATGTGGCCGATTCCTCCATCTTCCCGCAAATCACCAATGGAAATCTCAACGGGCCATCCATTATGGTAGGGGAAAAGGCAGCGGATCACATTCTGGGCCAACAGCCGATTGCGCCATCCAATCAGCAGGCATGGATCCATCCGCAGTGGGAAGAACTGCAACGATAAACCAGCAGGTGCGGGCTCTCCTGTCTGGAACGGGAGGGCCCGCATGGCCAGGAAACTTGATATCAAATCTGCAGGACCGCAGACCCTTGCCGTCCATGGGGGAGAAAAGCCCGACACGACGACGGGTGCATCAAGTCCGTCCATTGTCATGTCCTCAACCTTTCTGACAGACGGGCCGGAAGAATTCTCAGCCTACGGCATGACCGAGGACACACCCTATCTCTACACCCGCTGGGCCAACCCGACCGTCAATGCACTGGAAGCCAAGATAGCGGCCTTCGAAGGCGCCGAAGCCTGTCAGTGTTTCGCATCCGGCATGGCTGCAGCAAGCGCCATCTTCCTGTCCCTGCTCAAGGCCGGAGACCACGTGATTGTTGCCGATGTCTGTTATGCAGCCATTGCGGAATTGTCCCGGGATATTCTTCCGCGCTTCGGCATTGAAGTCAGCTATGTGAACCTGTCAGATGAAGACGCCTTCCGCTCGGCCCTGCGCGACACCACGCGCCTGGTCTTCATTGACACGCCTTCCAACCCGATTATCCGCCTGACTGATATTCGGGCAATCTCGCGGCTGGCCCATGAAGCCGGTGCACTGGTCGCTGTCGACAACACCTTCGCAACACCGGTCGGCACAAGACCGCTGGAGCTTGGTGCTGATCTGGTCATGCATTCGGCAACCAAATATCTCTGTGGTCATGGTGACGCCATGGGAGGTGCGGTAGCCGGGTCAAAAAAACTCATCCAGATTCTGCAGGGAGACGCTGCAATTCATTATGGCGGCGTTATGAGCCCGTTCAATGCCTGGCTGATTGCCCGTGGCGCAGCAACACTGCCTATCCGCATGCGCGCTCATCAGGAAACAGCGCTTGCTGTGGCAAAGTTCCTCGAAAACCATCCAAAGATCGAACGCGTCTTCTATCCAGGCCTGCCGTCCCATCCGCAATACGAACTGGCCAGACAGCAGATGGCAAACTTCTCGGCCATGATGAGTTTCCGTATCCGGGGAAACGCGAAAGACGGGCGCGCGCTCGCCCATCGTCTGGCCGAAAAGCTCGACATCATTCATTATGCGGTTTCCCTCGGCCATCACCGCTCCCTGCTCTGCTGGATGCAAACCGACGAACTGCTGGCATCCTCGTTCAGGGTGGACGGCAAGGCTGAGGATTCTTATCGCCACTTTGCCGGAGATGGCATCTTTCGCTTCTCTGTTGGCCTCGAAGATGCCGATGATCTCTGCAAAGACCTCGATCGGGCACTTTAATTCACGATAAGAAACAAAGCCTTTTCAAGGATACACCGCTAATTTCCCGTTTTTTCTAATTCCGACACATAAAGACAACAAGCGTTCGCCTTTCGAATGGTCAAGCTGGATGGCAGCGACTAAAACCAACCGGCATTCAGCGAAGGTCCATCGTTTGCGACATGACGTCGCAACGACAGGCTCTGGATCTGAACCAGTCATTGAACAACTGCGCGAAGCCCGCGCCGGGAGAATTAGGCCATGGCCTCTGATATCGAAATCGCACGCAAAGCGAATAAAAAGCCGATCCAGGAAATCGGCGCAAAGATCGGCATCTCCAGTGACGATCTTCTGCCTTACGGTCATGACAAAGCAAAAGTCAGCCAGGACTTCATCAACTCCGTTCAGGACCGCCAGGACGGCAAGCTGATTCTCGTTACCGCCATCAACCCGACCCCGGCAGGCGAAGGCAAAACCACCACGACCGTTGGTCTCGGTGACGGCCTGAACCGCATTGGCAAAAACGCGATGATCTGTATCCGTGAAGCGTCTCTTGGTCCGAACTTCGGCATGAAGGGCGGTGCTGCAGGTGGCGGTTACGCACAGATCGTACCGATGGAAGAAATGAACCTGCACTTCACAGGCGACTTCCACGCAATCACCTCCGCTCACTCCCTGCTGTCGGCCATGATCGACAACCACATCTACTGGGGCAATGAGCAGGACATCGACACCCGCCGTGTTGCATGGCGTCGCGTTGTCGACATGAACGATCGCGCCCTGCGTCAGATCACAGCATCTCTCGGCGGTGTATCCAACGGCTTCCCGCGTGAGGCTGGCTTCGACATCACCGTTGCTTCCGAAGTTATGGCTATCCTCTGCCTGGCAACGGACCTGAAGGATCTGGAAAAGCGCCTCGGCGACATCATCGTTGCCTACCGTCGTGACAAGAGCCCTGTTTACTGCCGTGACATCAAGGCAGAAGGCGCAATGACCGTTCTTCTGAAAGACGCGATGCAGCCGAACCTGGTTCAGACACTGGAAAACAACCCGGCCTTTGTCCATGGCGGCCCGTTCGCCAACATCGCGCACGGCTGTAACTCCGTTATCGCAACCAAAACCGCTCTGAAAGTTTCTGACTATGTCGTAACAGAAGCTGGTTTCGGTGCTGATCTCGGCGCTGAGAAATTCATGAACATCAAGTGCCGCAAGGCCGGTATCGCACCGTCAGCTGTTGTTCTGGTTGCCACCGTCCGCGCCATGAAAATGAACGGCGGCGTTGCAAAAGCCGATCTCGGTGCTGAGAATGTTGATGCCGTCAAGAACGGTTGCGCCAACCTCGGCCGTCACATCGAGAACGTCAAATCCTTCGGTGTTCCTGTTGTTGTTGCCATCAACCACTTCATCACCGACACCGATGCAGAAGTACAGGCTGTCAAGGACTACTGCTCAGAGCATGGTGTGGAAGCTGTTCTGTCCCGCCACTGGGAACTCGGTTCTGAAGGCTCTGAGCCTCTGGCCAGGAAAGTGGTTGAGATCGTTGATTCCAACGTAGCCAACTTCGCTCCGATCTACCCGGACGAAATGGGTCTCTTCGAGAAAATCGAAACCATTGCAAAACGCATCTACCGCGCTGACGAAGTTCTGGCTGACGCCAAGATCCGCAACCAGCTTAAAGAGTGGGAAGATGCTGGTTACGGCAACCTGCCGGTCTGCATGGCGAAGACTCAGTACAGCTTCTCAACAGACCCGTCCCTCCGTGGCGCCCCAACAGGCCACTCCGTTCCGGTCCGTGAAGTTCGCCTCTCCGCAGGTGCTGGCTTCATCGTCGTTGTCTGCGGTGAGATCATGACAATGCCTGGCCTGCCGCGCACACCGGCTGCGGAAACCATCCGCCTCAACGAAGACGGCCAGATCGAAGGTCTGTTCTAAGCAATTCAGAACACTTTCGTCAGAAAATTCGAACGGCGGCTGCAAAGCCGCCGTTTTCTATTCAAATGGGCTGTTGATACGTAAAAATTCTTAGTTGCAGTGAGGTATATTTACGCTTCAGAAACAAAAGGCGATGCAATGTGGTACCGCTCACAGAAGGTGACGGCGCAACATGTCAGAAACGACAGAACTGATAGCAGACCAATTGTCCTTGGGGAATTCCGGTTACTGGGTCGGATGTTTCAAGGACTATAAACTGGAAAGTCATTTCCAGCCTATCGCGCGCTTTGACAACGGCAAAGCGGCCGTTGAGGGCTACGAAGCCCTTATTCGCCCCTTCAAAAACAACACGCCGGTCTCGCCTTTTGCTTTCTTTAATGATGTGACAGACGGTGATCGTTTCTTTGTAGACTGGCTTTGTCGGGCTCTCCACCTGCGCAATTTCGCAAAGCTCAATCGTCTGGACAAAAAGCTGTATCTCAATCTGGATCCGGCAGCATATGCCAATCCGGAACAGTCCCGCAGCCAGATCTCTATCATGAAGGAACGGGCTGAAAAGATAGGGCTTAACCCGGAAATGCTGGTCTGCGAGATTGTTGAGAGCACCAGTCTGAAGGATCAGACGCTCTATACGGTGATTGACGAGTTCCGGGCTATAGGCAGCCGCATTGCCATTGATGACTTTGGCGCTGAAAGCTCAAATTTTGACCGCCTTCTGCGCATGCAGCCTCATATCGTCAAGATTGACCGCTCCCTTCTGGCACGCAGCAGGCACGCTCCACAATTGCGGAGTCTTTACGCCAATATCGCTGCATTACTGCATGACCTCGGCATCCCGTTTGCCTCTGAAGGCATTGAAGATGCGGATGACCTGCGGTTTATCCATGATCTCGGAGCAACGTATGGGCAGGGTTTCTTCCTTGCCAGACCAACAACGACGCCAGCCGATGACCCGACCTATCTGAATGTCTGGCAGGAAGCTCTCATCTCCCGACCAGAAGAAACAGCCATAAGCGCGTAGAGCACAAGGGTCTTGTATCTGAGGTAAACTATGCTCTTAACTGACGCTCCAGTCGGATTGGTTCGGGAGCATGTCAAATGGCAGATAAAGACAAATCGCGTTCTCATCTGGAAAGAGCCTACACCCTGTCTTCAACAGAGGAAGCCCGGGCGCTCTATCAGGACTGGGCCCTGACCTATGATGAGGATCTTGTCGCACCTCTTGGATATGTGGGACCAGTTGCCCTTGCAGACCTGGTTGGGCGTTTGGCCACAACGAGAACAAGACCTGTTCTGGATGCGGGTTGCGGCACGGGGCTGGTTGGCAGGCGGCTGAAAGAGCTCGGTTTTACCAGTGTGGACGGGCTTGACTATTCATCTGCAATGCTTGCCGTTGCCCGAGGCCATGGATTGTATCGGACACTCATCGAAGCCGATCTCAACACAACGCTCGCGCTGGAAGACGGGCTCTATGATATGGTCGTTTCATGCGGCACCTTCACACATGGTCATGTGGGCGCCGGTGCACTGAACGAACTTATCCGGATAACTGCCCCGGACGGCCATATCTATCTCTCAATCAATGAAGCCATCTATGAATCCGACGGCTTTGCGGACACACTTTCAGGTCTGCAGGACAGGGGATTGATCACGGTCAATGGCAGGGAGCGTATTCCGCTTCTTACTGAGGAAGGCATTTACGGTACTGTTCCAGTGATCTGCCGCACCGCCAAAGGCTTTGACAGTCTCTGAAATCAACCGCATAAGCCTCTTCAATCAGGACCCTGTCAAGCACACCTCTATGAGAGACTGACCCGGATGCATGATCCAGCATATCAGACCGACATTGGCATTGTCGGCGGTGGGCCTGCCGGTTTGATGGCTGCAGAGCATGTGCTCGCCAGCGGGCTGAGCGCTACGCTGTATGATTCCATGCCAAGTCTGGCCCGAAAACTGCTGATGGCAGGAAAAAGCGGCCTGAACATCACCCATTCCGAGCCGCTCGATCTGTTTCTGACGCGTTACAGGGACAATAACGACGTCCTGAAACCGCACATCAGGGCCTTTCCTCCGTCAGAACTGTTGAGCTGGCTGGAAACACTTGGCATTGAGACCTTTACCGGCAGCTCCGGCCGGATATTTCCGGACAGCATGAAAGCGTCACCATTCCTGCGCGCATGGCTGCAGCGCCTGATGAGGCAAGGCCTGACCTATCACACCCGGCATCGTTTCTCAGGCTGGTCTGCAACAGAGCCGGGACGTATCCTCATCAAGACACAGGATGCCTCCGTTGAAACCCGACACAAGGCACTGGTTCTCGCACTTGGAGGAACAAGCTGGCCGCGCCTCGGTTCAACAGGCCAGTGGCAGGCTTTTCTCGAAGAGAAATCCATCCGTGTCACACCTTTTCGGGCATCCAATTGTGGCCTGAACTGTCAATGGAACACTCATCTTCAGGATAAGTTTGCCGGCACACCCGTCAAATCAGTCAGGCTCTCTTTTGGAAACCAGAGTATCAAGGGTGACTGTATTCTCAGCACCTACGGGCTTGAGGGCAGTGCAGTCTATCCCCTGTCAAACCGCATTGTCCGGCAGATAGAGAAGACCGGAAGCCCAGCAATTCTGGAGATTGACCTCCTGCCTGATCTGGATGAGCAGATGCTCATCAAGCGCCTGTCAAAACCGCGCGGCAAACAGTCTATGGCGAATTTTCTTCGCAAGGCGGTCAAACTGACCAGTGTCAAAACCGCCCTGCTGCATGAACTGGGTGACCGCTCACGCCTTGCCAAACCTGAAGAACTGGCAAGACAGATCAAGGCTCTGCCTGTTCACATCCAGTCACCCCGCGTGATTGAAGAAGCCATATCCGTTTCCGGAGGGATATCCTTTGACGAGTTGACGCCAGACCTGATGCTGAAGAAGCTGCCCGGCGTTTTCTGCGCCGGGGAAATGCTCGACTGGGACGCACCGACCGGCGGCTATCTTCTCACGGCCTGTTTTGCCACCGGACGATCAGCCGGGCGCGGAGCCGCCGACTGGGTCAGACAGAACCGCTGATCACCACATCAAGACCCGGCAGGCCATCAATTCGGGCCTCCAGGCGGTCTCCCTCCGCCAGGGCTGCAACACCTTCCGGTGTCCCAGTATAGAGGAGATCGCCCGGCTTCAGTGTCAGATAGGTGGAGAGCTCGGCAATCGTCTCGGCCACAGACCAGATCATCATGGCGAGATCCCCCTTTTGCCGGGCCGTTCCGTTCACCAACAGGCTGATTGTGCCGGAGGTCAGCGAGACGCCATCCGAAACCCGCTGGATAGGACCTGAGAGCGCCGAACCGTCAAAGCCTTTGCCGAGGTCCCATGGGCGTCCGGCTTTTTTAGCAATGCCCTGCAGGTCGCGACGGGTCAGATCCAGCCCGACCGCAGCCCCAAAAACATGGGACAACGCATCAACAACCGGAATATCGCGGCCGCCCGATTGCAGTGCCACCACAAGCTCCACCTCGTGATGAAGGTCTGCTGTCCGTGGCGGATAAGCCATCATACAGGATGAGCCGGACAGAAGAGTATCAGCCGGTTTCAGGAAGAAAAACGGTGGCTCACGATCCGGATCATGCCCCATTTCACGTGCATGGGCCGCGTAGTTGCGACCCACACAGAAGATACGATTCACCGGGAACAGATCATCCGATCCGGCAATTGGAATAGTTGGCCTATCGGGGCATTCAAGTGCAAATGTCAAAGCATTCCCTGCTCTTCCAGAACCTTGCGGGCGACGCGGAAGCATTCCAGAGATTGCGGCACTCCGCAATAGATTCCAATCACATGAATGATGGCCCGGATTTCCTCCTTGGTTACGCCATTGTTCAGCGCCCCTCGGCAGTGGATTTCCCATTCGTGCATCTTGCCAAGGGCCCCGATCATGGAGAGGTTCATCATAGAGCGCGTCTTGGCATCAATTGTATCATCACCCCAGCCAAAGCCCCAGCACCAGGCGGTCATGGCTTCCTGAAACGGACGGGTAAACTCGTCAGCTGCCGCCAGGTTCTTCTCTACATATTCAGCACCAAGTGTACCCTTGCGCTGCTCAAGTCCTTTTTCAAAAAGATCGTTATCCATGATCACCTTCTCTTAATCCAGGATTCAGGCCTGTGCCCCAGGTCAAAACTCATTGCTCAACACCATCACGCATCCAGGATTGAAGCGCGAGGATGGAATGCTCGGAATGCACGCCGCATTTCGGATCAAGAACCAGAGGGCCGGGCACATAGCCTCGGCTCTTCAGGCCCTTTTGCACGGATTCAACAAGATGAATATCCTCTTCCACCGTTGTTGCCCTGTCCTGCAGTGCCAGTTTGCGAATAACCTCGGAATCGACACCGTCAACCGTATACCAGCCGCGCCAGACAACCACATGGTCCGCATCAATTGCACGCCAGTGATAGGTATTCAGCACATTGCCGGGATAGACCTGAAACGAGAACATCGGCCAGAGGAACCAGGAGGAATAATCTCCCGCATGCTCATTGGCGTCGACATCAATCGGATAGGTCATCTGGTCCAGATTGGCACATTCCGTCGTGTGCCTCAGACAATGACCCTGGGGCTGAATATCATAGGTTTCCGGCTTGATAACACCGGTCGCAAAGGTCGGGTGGTTGATTGGGCAATGATAACACTCTGAATAATTCTCAATCGAAACCTTCCAGTTACAATTCTCCGGAATTTCCACCCATTCAACCGGCTTCAACTGGTCAATATGCGGCACGAATGCCTTGAGTTCATCCCGAACGCCTGGGAACCAGACATCCATGGGCGCGGCATCAGGATCAAGATTGACGAAGACAAAACCGTGGAAAATCTCGGTCCGCACACTGGTCAGGCAGATATCCTTTCGGTCAAATCCCGGTACAGAGCGGATATTCGGCCCGCTGCGGAGCTGTCCGGTCAACTCGTATGTCCAGGAATGATACGGGCAGACAATCAGCTTGCAGTTCCCCGTATCTGACAGCAACTGATGTGCCCGATGCTGACAGACATTGTAATATGTCCGCACCTCTCCATCCCTATCCCGGATACAGAACAGGTCTTCCCCGGCGATAGAGAGCGTGAAGTAGTCACCAGGCTTTTCAAGGTTCGACACATGTCCGGCAAACTGCCAGGTGCTCGCCAGTGTTGTCTGCTTTTCGCGCTCAAAGATTGCCGGGTCCGTATAATAACGCGCATCAAGCGACCGGATTGGCTCTCCAACCTCTTCGTGTTTGCTCATTGGCCTGCTCCCGTTCCGAATAGGCGTATTCGGTCAATCATCATTCCAGCAATAAATTCCAAGCTCGTGCCGGCGTTTGTGGAACCGCTCGATATTGGCCACCACATCATCACCTGCTGCGGCGATCACGAAACCCATCAGCGTCTCCAGCATGGCCGTCAGCGCGACCGTTGATGTGAAGAATTGCGGCGAGTCGGTTTCAAGGATGAATTGATGAGCAGCCCCATGCAGAATGGGCGATGCCGGACTGTCGGAAAAACCGATCACAGCAACCCCCTGCTCATGAGCCAGCTTCACCGCCTCAACCACTTCCCAGCGATAGGGCTTGAAAGTCATGGCAAGAAGCACATCCCCCTGCCCTGCCCGTGCCAGATCATCTGTAGGCAACGATCCGGACCTGGGTATGGATTGAACCGTGTCCACCGCCATCGATGCCAGATAGGCAAAATTCTCAGCCGGGGCGTGGGCAACTCCGACACCCAGCACATAGGTTGACCGGGCTTTCAGAACAGCATCGGCAGCAGCCTGGAGGCTTGCCGCATCATTCTGGGTGTAGAGATGCTCGATCCCTGAGATCGCGGCACGGGCTGTTTCCGCATAGAGCCCGGCCATCTTGCCGCCACGCCCTAGGGACTGCAGCCAGCGTGCCCGATCCTGAAAATTCTCCCGACCACCGGAGCGCACATCCTGACGGAATGGCTCCCGAAAGGCCTCATAGGAGTCAAACCCCACGGCACGGGCCATCCGCACCAGAGTATTCGGCTTGACCCCTGCATTCGTTGCCAGCTCACGCATGGATGTAACCCCGATAGTGTTGGGGTTTTCCACCAGATAGGCCGCGGCCTTTTTCAACTCCGGCGTCAGAGCGGGAAGCTCTGCCACAAGACGCTTGAGAACCTCTTCAGAGACCGGTTCAGCAGATGATGGTACAATTGTTTTATTCATAGTTGACTATCGTACATTCATGCGATTACGTTGTCTATGGAAAATGATGCGCCAACCCGGAAAGATTGCCTGCCGGGAAACACAGGATGACGACGATGGTTCCTTCACATGCACGCGTGGTGATTGTCGGCGGTGGGGTCATGGGCTGCGGTCTGGCCTATCATCTGGCCCATGAGGGCTGGACCGATATTGTGCTTCTCGAAAAAGCAGAGCTCACATCGGGTTCGACCTGGCATGCGGCAGGCCAGATCACACATTCCACATCCAGTTTCGGCCTCGGTAAATGTGTTGATTACAATATCGGCCTTTACGCAGGCAAACTGGAAGAGGAAACGGGGCAATCGGTGACCTGGCACGGCTGCGGCTCGTTCCGGCTGGCCTATACGGATGATGAAATGGACTGGCTGCGTCACACGCTCAGTGTTGGCCGGTCTCTGGGATTCAATATCGAGCTGGTCGGACCGGAGCGCATCCGTGAACTACACCCGTTTTATAATCTCGATGGCGTACAGGGCGCACTTCACACACCCGATGACGGCCATGTGGATCCCTCAGGTGTTACCCAGGCCATGGCTATCGGGGCCCGGAAACTGGGCGCCAGGATTATCCGTCGCTGTCGCGCCACTGACATCAAGCAGCTACCGTCTGGTGAGTGGAAAGTCTCCACCGAACAGGGCGACATCATCTGCGAACATGTGGTGAATGCAGGCGGCACCTATGCCCGCCAGATGGGAGAATGGTCCGGCCTTCAACTGCCGATGACCTCCATGACCCACCATTATTTTGTCACCGATACGGTGCCCGAGTTTCAGGATCTGGATTACGAGCTGCCCGTCATCAGGGATGACAAGCTTGTCTCCGGCTATATCCGCATGGAGCAGAAATCCGGTCTTATCGGCATTTACGAGAAAGAAAATCCCAACACGGTCTGGGAAGATCACTGCCCATGGGAAGCGGAAAACGAGCTGTTTGAAGCAGACTATGATCGCATCATGCCATGGCTTGAAAACTCCATGGATCGCATGCCGATCTTCGCCAACCTCGGGATCAAGCGCGAAGTCCACGGCGCGATTTCCCATCCACCCGACGGCAACCCTCTGATTGGTCCTGCTCCTGGTGTCAAAAACTACTGGTGCTGCTGCGGAACACAGATTGGCATCGGCTGGGGGCCAGGTCTCACCCGTGAGCTTGCCCAGTGGATGGTCCACGGCTCAGCCAATATCTCAATGCGTGAATTTGATCCGCGTCGCTTCGGTGATTACGCCACCAAAGACTGGCAGGTCATCAAAGCGAAGGAAGATTATTGTCTCCGCCACGAAATCCCCTTCCCGCATTTCAACCGCCTGGCCGGGCGACCTATCAAACCAAGCCCGCTTTATGAGCGCCTGAAGGACAAGGGTGCCGTTTACGAGGAGGTCTACGGCCACGAACGCCCGCGCTGGTTCGCAAAAGACGGCGTTACACAGGAAGACCACTATTCCTTCCGCCGCAATGTGGTCCACGACATGGTGGCAGCAGAGGTGAAAGCGGTGCGCGAAGCCGTCGGCATCATGGATATCTCCGCCTTCACCAAGGTTGAAGTTACGGGCCCCGATGCAGAGGCGTTTCTGGACCGCCTTGTGGCCAACAAGCTGCCGAAGAAGACCGGCGGCATTGTACTCACCCATCTGCTGAACCGCCGGGGCCGGATCGAAATTGAACTGACCATCGTCAAACTGGGCGATGACCGCTTCTATCTGGTCTGCGCCGCCTTCTTCGAGCAGCGCCTTCTGGATCACCTCACCTTCAACCGCGAGCGTGAGGATATTCAGGTGATCAAGCGCTCCGATGATTGGTCAGCGCTGGCGCTGCAGGGGCCACAATCCCGTGCTGTTCTCGCCGCCAATACGGATGCCAGTCTGGACAATGCAAGCTTCCGCTGGCTGACGGCACAGGAAATTGCCATTGCCGGGCATAAGGTCTGGGCCTTCCGCATGTCCTATGCCGGGGAACTGGGATGGGAGATCCACGGTCCCCGCGACGTTGTGCTGGACATCTATGATGCCCTTTGGGCTTCTGGAGAAGGCCATGGCATCGCCGATTACGGCTCCTTTGCCATGAACGCTATGCGCATGGAGAAAATGTTCAAAGGCGCGGGCGAGCTGACAAACGAGGTAACCCTGCCGGAAGCCGATGTGATGCGCTTCGTGAAAATGGACAAGGGAGACTTCCTCGGCAAGGCGGAAACGCAGGCCTCGCTGGATGAGGACCTGCCCTGGGTCTGCGCCTATCTCTCAATTGAGGCTGATGGCGAGGAAGACGGTCACGGTGGTGAAGCTGTTCTGAAAGACGGCAAGGTCGTCGGCACAACGGCCTCCGTCGCCTATGGGCATACCGTCGGATCAATCCTCGCTTTCGCCTATATGAAACCAGAAACAGCGACACCGGGCACAGAGCTGGCAGTCGTTATCATGGGTCAGGAGCGCAGAGCTCGTGTTCTAGGAGAACCAGCCTACGATCCGGAAAGCCTGAAACCCAGGGCAGATGGTTGATCGAGGCGAAACAATGAAGATCAAGCGCATCACTGTCTGGCAAAAAACCCTGCCCCTCTCAAAGCCCTATTGGCTGTCAGGTGGCCGCCTGAAATTTGAGGCGCTTGATTCAACAATTCTGCGGATTGAGACAGACACCGGGCTCTCTGGCTGGGGAGAGGGATGCCCCTGGGGTCACACCTATCTTCCCGCATTTGGCGGTGGCATCCGCGCAGGCCTTGAGCTCCTGGCACCTCAGCTTCTCGGCCAGCAGGCCACCGCAATAGACCGCCTCAACCAGATGATGGATGTTGTTCTCCCCGGACACCCTTACATCAAATCACCCATCGACATTGCCCTTTGGGATCTTCTCGGAAAGCACGCAGAACTGCCTGTCTACACGCTTCTCGGCGGGGCTGATGGCGACCATATCGATGTCAACAGCTCCATCTCCACCGGCACTCCGGATGAAATGGTCAGCCTGATTGAAGAGGCCCGCGCCAAAGGTTATCGCACTCATTCGGCAAAACTGGGCGGAGGCCACCCGCAAACCGATATCGACCGGATTGAAGCCATCGAGGCCGCTCTGCAGCCGGACGAGTTCGTCACCTATGATATCAACCGGGCCTGGACCCCGGCGGTCGCCATCGAAGTCATGAACAGCGCATCCGCTCGTGGCTGGTTTGAACAACCCTGCGAAACCTTCGACCAGTGTCGCCACGTTCGTCAGCACACCACGCAGCCGATCATGCTGGATGAATGCATGCACTCCCTGCAGGACCATCTGGACGGGTGGCGATATGGGGCCTGCGAAGGAGTCAAGGTCAAGCCCAACCGCCTGGGGGGATTGACGAAATCCCGACAGGTTCGCGATTTCTGCACCTCTGTCGGATGGCGGATGCATATTGAAGATGTTGGCGGCACAGTGCTGGCTGATACTGCTGCCATGCATCTCGCCCTTTCAACGAAGGCCGAAAATCGCCTCGCATCCTGGCTTGCCCATGCTCATCTGATAGACGATCCTGCACCAGATCAGGGCGCAAGAAACAGAGACGGCAAAGTCGTTCTGCCTGACAAGCCAGGCCTTGACGTCGAGCCTGATCTCGACTGGCTCGGGGAACCTGTCGCCGTTTATGGAGCTGTGTGATGCATCTGACCGCAATTGATCTCTATTCAGTTCCACTCACCAGCCTTGAAACCTACTATATGGCGGATGGCAAGACCTGTGATACGGTTGAAAGCATCGTCATACGGCTGACAACCGATACCGGTCTTGAAGGCTGGGGCGAGGTCTGCCCGATCCCCCATTACTTACCTGCCTATGCAAAAGGTGTTGCACCAGCCATCCAGGAGCTTGCTCCGATATTGATCGGATCAGATCCCGTAGGCCCGGATGCTCTGATGGCTCGTTGTGATGCCCATCTGCAAGGACATGTCTATGCCAAGTCGGCGCTCGACATGGCTTTGTGGGATCTCACCGCAAAAGCTGCAGGGTTGCCGCTTTACCGGTTACTCGGCGGACGGCGGGCGGAAGCCGCACCGCTTTATCATTCCATTACCTGCATTGCACCGGACCACATGGCAGCGATTGCCCGCACCGCTTACCAGCAGGGTATCCGCCAGTTTCAGGTCAAACTCGGCGCGTCTGGCGGCTGGAGTACAGATGTTGAACGTCTGAAAGCTGTGAGAGAAGCAGTCGGCCCAGGCCCCATTGTTTATGGAGACTGGAACTGCGGCTCCACAACATTCAACGCAATCCGGGTCGGACAGGCCGTCCGGGATGATGATATCATGCTGGAACAGCCGTGCAGGACCCTTGAAGAATGTGCAGAAGTCCGCAAAGTCACCGGCCTTGCCATGAAAATTGATGAATCCGGCCACGATACCAGCTCTCTTCTGAAAGCCCGATCACTTGGCTGCATGGATGTGGTCGCACTGAAACTATCCAAGTTCGGCGGCATCAGCGCTCTGCGCAGGGCTCGCGACCTCTGTACCGATTTTGGCGTTATGATGGTCATCGAAGACACCTGGGGGTCTGACATCACCACCGCAGCAATCGCCCATATGGCGGTGTCCACCGCCCCTCATCTGGTTCTCAACACATGCGATCTGTCCGGTTATGTCACCCCGCATATCGCATCAGATGGTCCACAGCGCGACAACGCCATGCTGAAACCGTCCGAGCGCCCCGGTCTTGGCATCACACCGGATACCGATGTACTGGGCACCCCAATCCTGTCCCTGTCCTGACGCTGACTGAAGGAGGTCCGCAATGGAACCCGCCAGCATCCACCCCCTCACCCACAATCAGGATCCCGCCTGGATTCAGGATATGCACGTGGACCACTACATCCAGAGTTGGTCTGTCCAGGGCAAGAAGCCCCGGGTCATTGCAGGCGCTGAAGGCAGTTGGTTCTGGGATACGGATGGCAAGCGCTTTCTCGATTTCCAGTCACAGCTGGTCAATATGAATCTCGGCCATCAGCATCCGGCCATCATTCAGGCAATCAAGGATCAGGCTGACAGGCTCTGTTATATCGGCCCGGCCATGGGCAATGACGCCCGCTCCGAGCTGGCGCATCTGATGGCAGAGGTAACACCGGGCAACCTGACCTCCACCTTCTTCACCACCGGAGGGGCCGCTGCCAACGAAAACGCCATGCGGCTGGCCAAACACTATACGGGCCGTCAGAAGATTGTCGCCCGCTATCGCTCCTATCATGGCGCGACCTCCGGCGCACTGAATGCGACAGGCGACCCCCGCCATCATCTGGGTGACAGCCTGCCGGGCATCATCCGCATGCTGGATGCTTATCCTTACAGACGCGAAAGTGACGGCAGCGGCTCGGACGCGCTCTATGCCGGGGGGCCGCATCTGGAAGAGCTTCTCATGTATGAGAACCCTAACACGGTCGCCGCTGTCATTCTTGAGACAATTGTCGGCACCAATGGCATTCTTGTGCCGCCGGATGGCTATCTCCGGTCTATTCGCGAGGTTTGCGACAAACACGGCATCCTGCTCATCCTCGATGAAGTGATGGCCGGGTTCGGACGCACCGGGAAATGGTTTGCCTGCGATCACTGGGATGTGGTGCCTGACATTCTGGTCACCGCCAAGGGCCTCAATTCCGGCTATGTACCGCTCGGGGCCATGACTGTTTCAGAACCGATTGCGAACTGGCTGAAATCTCATCAGTTCCCCGGTGGGCTGACCTATGCGGGTCACCCGCTGGCCTGTGCCACAGGTATTGCCTCTATCAAGGCCTATCGGGACGAGAATATTGTGGAACGAGCTTCAGAAAGCGGTGCTTATCTGTCCCAGAAACTCGCAACACTGGCCGAAAAACACCCCAGCATCGGTGAAATCCGTGGCAAGGGTCTGTTCCTTGGGCTTGAGTTGGTGAAAGACCGCAAGACGCGGGAACCCTATGTGCCATTCGCCGCCAAGGGCGACGCTGCAGCACCCATGACCGAATTGATGGGTTTTGCCATGAAAGAAGGTCTTTATCTCTCAAGCTTCTCCAATGTCATTCGCCTCACGCCACCTCTGAACATTTCCAGAGAGGATCTCGACTTTGCCGTCGACGTGCTGGACCGGATGCTGGATCTGGCGGACGCATATTATACGGGCTGACATCGGCTAACGCGTCATAGATAATGATCCCATGACTATCGGGCACTTTCTCTGGACGGACCTGTCCACCTATGACTTAGAGGCTGCGCAGGCTGATTATGCGCAGCTGTTCTCCTGGACCTTCCAACGCGATGGCGACTATGCCTTTGCGACCTTGAGGGGACAGGAGGTGGCCGCCCTCTTTCCCATGCCGCCACAGCTGGCAAAGATCAATATGCCATCCTTCTGGATGTCCTATGTTCACGTGGACGACCTGGAAGCGACAGTGGCAAAAGCCCGCCTGCATGATGGTGTCATCATTGAAGTGGAGCCCCAGGCCTTCAGCTCTGACGCGCGTATCGCTTTGGTGCGCGACCCGTCAGGAGCCGGTTTCACACTCTATGAGGGGCCGGATATCACACCACAGCTCCACGGCCCCGGCTCAGTGGAAGGCCGCTATCATCACGTCCCGAGCCTTGATCTTATCGAGCCGTTCTACAATGACCTGTTTGGCTGGACGTTCACCCGAAGCGCCGAACAGCCCTGGACAGTCCACGACATCAGACACCCGGATGGCTCTGTGATTGCACAGGTGGAGGAAGTACCGGAGACGATCAGAGGCAAATATCGCTATTGGATGCCATGCTTCACGGTACGCTCCACCGAGGAAACACTAACCCGACTCCGCGCACGTGATGGTGAGCTCTCAGTAGATCTGACAGACGGGCGCCTGCTCGTTACCGATCGCCAGGGAGCCCATTTTATGGTGCGACCAACAGGTCAATCGACACCAGACAAGGAAGAGAATGTCCGCCAGGCTGAGCCCGGGAAAACGGGTGACATAGCCTGGAAAGCCCTTATAGGCCTTGCCATTATCTGGCTCGCTGCACTCTTTGATCTGCAGTTCATCTGGGGGATTCTCTTTATTCTCTGGGCAAGACCGGCGCTTACATCCGGTTATATCGACCTTTTCGAACCGGTGGACAGGCAGGCCAGGCCCGTTCTCTATTGGGCGATTATGGGAACCTGGCTTTTCTTCGGCGTCTGGCTGATGCTCTCACCGCTGCTTGACACAATGATCAGCTCATCATCCTGATGAGAGACGCAAAGCCCTGGCAACACCGCATAACAAAACAGGCGGCCTCAAAAGGCCGCCTGTCTGCATTCATCATTCTTTGGCAGGCAATCCGCCCTTACAGGTCTTTTGGTGCCTTGTTCTTGATGCCAGGCCATTTGCTATCAGCCTTTGCACCATTACCGGCAACATCAGCGCTAAAGCCTTTCAGGGCAGCCGGATAGGAGTAAACAGACAGTCTGCCGTTGTCGACGCGGAACAGGCTTGGGTCGCCGTCAAGCTTCAGGCCGAGTGCGGCACCCATGCGGCAGAAACCGCCGTGCTGAGGCGCATATTTAGCCGGATCAGCTTTGAACTTTGCCAGGTTGTCTGCAGATGAGAAACGGTAGATCGCACCTTCATGCTCAGCAGAATATTTCTCGGAACCCAGAACCGGCTTGCCCACAGTGAAATAGGCGACAGGGTCATGGCTCTGAAGAGCAATCTTGGCTGCAGTGACATTCACCGGCGCAGTTGAGGTGATGTCATAAGCCAGAGCAGGAGCAGATGCGGTAAAGGCAACGGCGAGGCCCAGTGCAACAAGTGTCTTTTTCATGCTGTTATCTCCGTTTCAAGATCGTGGTTTCTTCGTTGGTTAAAAATCTGCGGTGAACATCTCAGCCCGGGCAGGCTATTTATCGTGCCTCGTAGTGAGATGTCCCGAATGACAAAGCCAAGGTAGGCATTGATGACCAATCGGTCAATAACTGCATGAACACGCTTTCGTGAATTGTTGATCGATTGGTCATAATCGGGTAAAAACAGCGATGAACGCGCGATGCCTCATCGTCTTGCGTTCATCCGGCAAACGTCGACTTCAAACAGAAAGCAACCATGGCACGCCCGTATTCATTTGATCCAGAAGCTGCACTCGATGCTGCCATGCATGTATTCTGGCGGGACGGCTATGACCTGGCGAGCCTGTCTGACCTGCAGAAGGCCATGGGTATTCAGCGCGGGTCTTTATATCAGGAGTTCGGCTCGAAAAAGCTGCTCTTTCTCAAAGCGTTTGAGCGATATGTCACACTGTTTGTCGACCCGGGTATCGCCATACTGTCCCAGTCGGACTGTTCCGGACAAGAACGCATCAGACGGTTTTTTGACATGGCACCTGCAGATGAGACACGCGGCTGCTTGCTCTGTTGTTCAGCAGCCGGTGCGGCCGGAACTGATAAGGATATACGTCAGGCCGTATCAGTTCAGCTGGACCGTTTAAGATCCGCCTTCGAGAAAGCACTGATCGAAGAAAACACGGATCCCGATGACCGTCGAGCCGAAGCCGCACGTCTCACACAATTATATATCGGCAAGCGCGTTGAAGCCCGGGCAATATAGTTTCAGGCCTGGCTCAAACACTCAATCAAAGAGTCTGGCTGGCACTATCCAAAGACTGGATAACCCTCCGAAAAGACACGGAACGACGCCATCATCAGAAGCAGGAAACCAACAAGCAGCATTGCGAGTGCCGAGAAAGCTTCAACGATAAGAAAACGGCGCATCTCCGGGCCACCCGGATGCCCGCAAAGCAGGTTTTCGACAACCCGTACGCGCCAGGCAAGAAAAGCAGAACAACCTGCAAAAACAATCGCCATGGCAATGTTTACAAGAACCAGGCCCGCCGCATTAAGAGCAAGACCAACAATCACAATGGCTGAAAGGGCCAACCACATCCCAGAGGCCCCATATCCAAGCATCTTCACCAAGCCCGCCAAAACTCCACCTGCACATCACGCGGTCTCCACATCACCCTTCAAAACGGCAGATTTTTGTCGCCAACGCCTCAACAGCAGAGCATTCTCGCGGAAGCACTCGGTGAAGACATAACGGCCAATCAGGTCCCAACTCCGAACCCCACGGGTTTGGAAGCTCGAACGAACGCCGCGCGGTCAGCGCGCCCCATCGGAGGCATGAGCGAAGCGAATTGTCGTGAGATTAGGCAAACAATGGCGGACCTCCCAGGAGATAATCCGAACCTTTTCGACAATTGCTTCAAGAAGCTTGAGAATTGGGAGGCGATTTTGAATACGCTGGATAAGTTTTCCGTGGAAGTGGAAGAAGAGTCACCCAGACCATTTCTTTGGCCTCACGGCAACTCCATCAAATCCACTAGATACCACGGCAAGAATTGCGTTGGCCTTGAATTCTGTTTGAATTCTATCGCCATTTGGATCTTGCCGGAGGACACATATATGCAGATGCTGCAACAAGCAGATTTAGATAAGACATATACATGAATAATTGCAGTAAATCGGGCATAGAAAGAGACGAGGTAACCGGTCATCTGTACATGGCAGCCGCGGCCTGTTTGTTGTTGATATTGATTTTAGTTGGTTGGTTGTTCACTGCCTTTAACGCCAAATACCGCAAATGCGTGACACTGGAAAATGGTTTGAACCTAGGATATGAGGCTGTTTTTGATCTGAGCCGATCTTATTTCAAACCGATAGCTGTTCCCAAATTTGTTGATGGGACTCCGCTTATAAGGGATGAAATGTGGGCAATATATATAACCAGTTCAACGGTCTATGGATGGGCTCTAGGACCGACAAGTCAGCAGGATTACTGGTATGCTTGGCGCGCAGACGTTGGACTAACACGAAAGAAGGATGATCCGTATCTCTATCAAAGGCTCGTTTCAGAATCAGGATCTGCCAACTGGGACATTGATGTTAGTAGTATCGGCACCGGTGCATTACTGAATGAACTGTTTGAACGGCCTGATTTCTCCAGTCATAAGTGTCAGACAAACTTGATTACATGGTAATCGACCATACATCTCTTGCCACGAGAGCTCTCACGTCATTCCATGATGGAGCTATTTTCCTATTCCAACATGAAGTGCTTATAATCTACCCAAATCGACAGTCATGAATGCTTAATATGAGCGATAAAGTGCGTGTTTAAAGGCTCCGAGCTCCGTACTCGCTTGGTGCGTCATAGCTCTAGAAAATGGCGGAGCATCACGGAGACATTTCGAACCCTGATGGTTCGCAAGGCCGACTGGCCGCCGACCGGTCAGGTCGCCCCCGCGGAGGCGTTGAGCAAAGCGAAACTGCCGTGAGCGAAACAATGGCGGAGAGACAGGGATTCGAACCCTGGGTACCCGTAAAGGCACAACGGTTTTCGAGACCGCCCCGTTCGACCACTCCGGCACCTCTCCACGGGTTGAATCGCGCGCGATCCAATGCTGGCGGGACATAACACAGGACTTTCCGAGTAGACAAGACGTTTCAGATGCGGCATGGGTGTTCGTCAGGTATTTTACTGACCATTCTGTGGAGCGTTTGAGAGTTGGATACACACAGCAATCTGCCCCTGTTCTTCTTTGGCACCATGAAAGACCCCGACATCTTCGAGATTGTTGTCGGTCAACCGCTGGACAGTTTCGCCAGGACAGAAGCCGTCTATCCAGGCCATGCGGTGTTGCGGGAGAAGCAGGAGGCATATCCTGTTCTCGCAGAACGGGATGGTGCCAACGCACCCGGGCTGCTGGTTTCAGGCCTCAATGAAACAGAAGTGGACCGCATCCAGTTCTTCGAGAGCATTGAGTATGACCTGCTGCCCATCTGTGTTGACTGCAATGGTGCGGAACAGGGCGCACGCTGCTTTATCGCCACCGAACTTCTGGCTTGCGAGGAACGGGCCTGGCAGATCGAAAACTGGCACACCACAGACAAGGACAGAGCTCTGATTGAAGCGGTTCTTTTGATGGATCTTTATGGTCGCATCCCCCGCGAGGAGGTTGAAGATCATTGGCCTGCTATTGTTGAAGAAGCAAATCGGCAAATAAACGCCAGAAAGAGCGCATCTTTCGCTTGACTTGGTAAGGTCTCAAACTATAGTGCACACGACTTGGCGTAGGTGGAATCCCTGCGCCTTATTGTGTTGGCCTCTCTGTTGGGGACGAGGTCATGTTCCACAAACAAACCGACTGAAAGAAGTTTGGCTCATTGAAGCCAGGCCAGAACACGGAAGGATAAAACGATGTTCGCAGTCATCAAAACCGGCGGCAAGCAGTACAATGTCGCTGAGAATGATGAATTGAAGATCGAGAAGATCGAAGGCAATGTCGGCGATACCGTCACATTCGACCAGGTTCTTCTCGTTGGTGGTGAAGGTGCTCCGGTTATCGGCGCTCCGGTTGTTGAAGGCGCAAGCGTTGCTGCCGAAATCGTCAACCAGGGTCGCGGCCGCAAGATCATCATCTTCAAAAAGCGCCGTCGGCAGAATTCACGTCGCCGCAACGGCCACCGCCAGTACCTGACCACAGTCAAGATCACCGAGATCCTGACCGATGGTAAGAAAACGAGCGCCAAGAAAGCCGCTCCGAAGAAAGAAGCAAAAGCAGAAGCTCCGGCCGACGCTGCCGCTCCGCTCTTCACCGCTCCGGAAGGTGACAAGGATGATCTGAAAAAGATCTCTGGCGTCGGCCCGGTTCTGGAAGGCAAACTGAACGCTCTCGGCATCACGAAGTTCGAACAGATCGTCAACTTCTCTGCCGATGATATCGCTAAGGTCGATGAAGTTCTGAACTTCAAAGGTCGTATTGAACGTGATGACTGGATCGCCCAGGCCAAAGAACTGGCCGGCAAGTAAGATCAAGAGACGAGGAGACTAAGTCATGGCTCATAAAAAGGCAGGCGGCTCATCCCGTAACGGTCGCGATTCAGCAGGCCGCCGTCTCGGCGTGAAAAAGTTCGGCGGCGAGCAGGTCGTAGCCGGCAACATCATCGTGCGCCAGCGCGGCACGAAGTGGCACCCAGGCTCCAATGTAGGCCTTGGTAAGGATCACACCATTTTTGCTACCACAAATGGCTCCGTGAAATTCCAGACCAAAGCCAACGGCCGCACCTATGTGTCCGTAATGCCAGTAGCGGAAGCCGCAGAATAAACGCCGGATAAATAAGTTTCACCGGCGTCTCATCGACCCGGGGAAATAAGGTGAAAACCGATTAGGGGAGATGGGACACCATCTCCCCTTTTTCGTGCCCGGGCGGGAGGAGGACGGATCAGACGGGCACGTACGAGGAGAAGACCCATGTGTGGATTGGATTGTGAAGATTTGCGGACCTCTGTGCTTGATCGCAACACCGACATTCTCGTGACCGCCCGTCTCGTGCTGGCACGCCCGACCCTTGAGGACGTGGCCGCCATTGCACAACTGGCCAACAATCCGCGCATTTCCAAGAACCTCTCCCGTATGCCCTATCCTTATCGCCAGGAGGATGCGGAGCGATGGATAAAACATCATCAGGATAATCCCGGTGAGGCCGCGTTCTGTATCAGACTGAAGGAAGACCAGACAGTCATTGGTGCAATCAGCGTCATACGCAGTGAGGATGGCGGCACGCCGGAGCTGGGTTACTGGCTTGGCGAGCCCTACTGGGATCAGGGTTTTGGTACAGAAGCGGCACATGCCATCATCGACCATGCCTTCGAAACAACAGAAATGGAGGCCCTCACCATCTGCTGCCGTGTCTCGAATGTGGCCTCACGCCGGGTCGTGGAGAAATGCGGTTTCCAGTATGCGGGGACGGGCATGATCAAGTCGCGGTTTTATACCGGCATGATTCCGGTCGACCGGTTCCGCCTCGACAGGAAGATCTGGCAGTCCCTAAAGGCCTGGGGCGCGCAGGGTGCCGCGTGATGAGAGAATTGAGGCGGAAGGGACTCCTTCCGCCTGCTTTTTGAGTTAAAACTTGCAAGACCGTGCTGCATCTCGCATATCAGGGTGCACCATTCGGGAAAACTCCCATAAGACCGGACAAAACAAATGAAATTTCTGGATCAGGCCAAGGTCTATATTCGCTCAGGTGATGGCGGTGGCGGCAGTGTCTCCTTCCGCCGTGAGAAATATATCGAGTATGGTGGTCCGGATGGCGGCGATGGCGGCCGCGGCGGCGATGTCTGGGTCGAATGCGTCCAGGGACTGAATACCCTTATCGATTATCGCTACAAGCAGCATTTCAAGGCCAAGACAGGCATGCACGGCATGGGCCGGAACCGCAATGGTGCCAAAGGCGATGATGTGGTGTTGAAAGTGCCCGTGGGCACCCAGATTCTCACAGAGAATGAGGACGTCGAAATCGCGGACATGACCGAAGTCGGACAGCGTGTCTGTCTCGCCAAGGGTGGCAATGGCGGCTTTGGCAATGCCCATTTCAAATCCTCGGTCAACCAGGCCCCGCGCCGTGCCAATCCCGGCCTCCAGGGCCAGGATATGTGGATCTGGCTGCGCCTGAAACTGATCGCGGATGCCGGTCTTGTTGGTCTCCCGAACGCGGGCAAATCCACCTTCCTCGCAGCAACGACCGCTGCCAAACCGAAGATCGCCGATTATCCCTTCACCACACTCCACCCTAATCTCGGTGTTGTCCGCGTGGATGCACGGGAATTCGTGCTGGCTGATATTCCCGGTCTCATCGAAGGAGCCCATGAAGGGGTTGGCATCGGCGACCGTTTCCTCGGCCATGTGGAGCGCTGCCGGGTCCTTTTGCATCTGGTTGATGCAACAGAAGCCGATGTGGCCGAAGCCTATCGCGTGGTTCGTCACGAGTTGCTGGAATATGGTGGAGGCCTTGAAGACAAGGACGAAATCATCGCCCTGACAAAGACGGATGCCGTTGAAGACGAAGACCTCCAGGAGAAGCGCAAGGCTATTCTGGACTCCACTGGCAGAATGCCGCTTCTTCTGTCATCCGCCACAGGGTCCGGCGTCACAGAAGCACTCCGGGCCATCATGTCAGCAATCGAGACTGACCGTCAGGCAGAGATTGAGGACAATCTCCCTGCATCAGATGACGGTGAATGGTCCCCCCTATGAAAACGCTGTCCGACTACCGCCGTATTGTCATCAAGATCGGCTCGGCACTGCTGGTGGACCGCGACAGCGGGCGTTTGCGTGACGCATGGCTGGCCGCTCTGGCAGATGACATTGAAGGGCTTGTCAGACAGGGCGCCCAGGTTCTGATTGTTTCATCCGGAGCTATCGCCCTTGGTCGCACAGTCATGCAGATGCCGAACCGCGCCTTGCGGCTGGATGAAAGCCAGGCTGCGGCAGCAATTGGCCAGATTGAGCTTGGACGGGCTTACTCGGAAATTCTCGGACGCCGCGACATAAAAGTTGGTCAGGTGCTCCTGACCCTTGGCGACACAGAGGAACGCCGCCGTTACCTCAACGCCCGCTCGACCATCAAGACCATGCTCGAACTGGGCGCAGTGCCGATTGTCAACGAGAATGACACGGTTGCCACCTCCGAAATCCGTTATGGAGACAATGATCGCCTGGCGGCCCGTGTTGCCACCATGATGGAAGCGGATTGCCTCATTCTGCTGTCAGATATTGATGGCATGTACACCGCTCCGCCAAACGACAATCCGGATGCGGAGTTCATTCCGGTTATCGACCGGATCACCCCCGAGATTGAAGCCATGGCTGGAGCAGCCGGATCGGAACTGTCACGCGGTGGTATGAAAACCAAGGTGGATGCGGGCAAGATTGCCACCAGCGCAGGCACCAGCATGGTCATTGCGTCGGGCAAGAGATACCATCCGGTAAAGGCCATTCAGGAGGGTGCGCGCTGCACCTGGTTTATCGCTCATGAGACCCCAGTCAATGCCCGCAAGGCATGGATTTCCGGCCATATCGAGAAACACGGAACCATCACAATTGACGATGGTGCCAGCCGCGCGCTCAAATCGGGCAAAAGTCTTCTTCCCGCCGGAATCCGAAAGGTGGAAGGGGCGTTTTCTCGGGGCGATGCCATTGGTATCAACGATCTGAACGGGCAGGAAATCGGGCTGGGCCTTGCCGCTTATGATCATGATGACGCCCGCCGGATTGCCGGTCGCAACAGCCGCGAGATAGAGGAAATTCTGGGATATGCAGGGCGCGCGGAGATGATTCATCGCGACGACCTCGTTCTCAGGGAAATGTAAGAACTGGATCTGGAGTAAAACGATGGCAGATGCTGCAGCACTGGAGCGTGACAACACGACCGACCTCATGCTGGATCTGGGCAAGCGCGCGCGCGCTGCAGCCCGGGTTCTCGCCATCGCGCCAACCGAACAGAAAAACCGGGCGCTGAAGGCAATGGCCGCGGCCATTCGCAATCAGGCCAGTGACATTCTGACAGCCAATGCCCGCGATGTGGACAGCATGACGGACAATGGTGTGTCCGCAGCCTTTATTGATCGCGGCACATTGAGCGACGAGCGTATCGAGGCGATGGCAAAGGGCCTTGACGATATTGCCGCACTGAATGATCCCGTAGGCGCGGTAACAGACGAATGGCAGCGCCCCAACGGCCTCAACATCCGCCGCGTCCGTACGCCTTTGGGCGTCATCGGCGTTATCTATGAGAGCCGCCCCAATGTAACGGCCGATGCTGGTGCACTCTGCCTTAAGGCAGGTAATGCGGTTATCCTGCGCGGTGGTTCGGATTCCTTTCATTCCTCAACCGCAATTCGTAACGCTCTGGCAGACGGCCTGAAGGATGCAGACCTGCCCGAAGACGCCATTCAGATGATCCCGACAACAGACCGTGCTGCTGTTGGCCTGATGCTTGGCGGCCTCAATGGCAATGTGGATGTAATCGTTCCCCGTGGCGGGCGCGGCCTGGTGGAGCGTGTCCAGACCGAGGCACGCGTGCCCGTTTTTGCTCATCTGGACGGCATCTGCCATGTCTACATTCACAAGGATGCGGACCTGGACATGGCACGGGACGTTCTGGTCAATGCCAAAATGCGCCGGACCGGCATCTGCGGTGCAGCCGAGACCCTTCTTGTGGACCGGGAGTGCGCAGAAACCCACCTCGAACCGCTCCTTTCAGCCCTGCAGCAGGCCGGGTGCACGATCAGGGGCGATCAGGATATCCAGTCCGCCGGAGAGAATATCGAAGCGGCCACGGAAGAGGACTGGGGCACGGAATATCTGGATTCCATCATCTCCGCCAAACTGGTGGATAATCTCGATGACGCCATCGATCATATTGGGCGTTATGGTTCAAGCCATACTGAATCGATCATCACCGGCAATCAGGCGGCAGCAGATGCCTTCCAGGCGCAGGTCGATTCAGCCATCGTCATGCACAATGCCTCAACCCAGTTTGCCGATGGCGGCGAATTCGGTATGGGTGCGGAAATCGGCATCGCCACCGGTCGCATGCATGCGCGCGGCCCGGTCGGTGTCGAGCAGCTGACGAGCTTCAAATATTGCGTGGATGGCTCCGGTCAGACAAGGCCATAGAAGCCTCGTCGGCCCATGAGCAACCCCTACCAGATCCCGCCCGCCCATGATGGGATGACCATCGGCCTGTATGGCGGCACCTTTGATCCGCCCCATGATGGACATCGTCATGTGGCTGAGACTGCACTCAGGCGGCTGGCCCTGGACAGCCTCTGGTGGATGGTGACACCGGGCAATCCTCTGAAAACACTGGATGGTCTCTGCCCACTGACGGAGCGGATCAGATCCGCCCGTCATCTGGCCGGGCAGAATCCAAAACTGATTGTCACCGCTCTTGAAGCCGGGTTTACAAGCCGCTTTACCGCTGAAACCATCGCAACACTGATCAAGAAATGCCCCCGTGCCCGATTTGTCTGGGTTATGGGCGCGGACAATCTGGCAACATTTCACAAATGGCAAGACTGGCAATCCATTGCCCGCCAGGTACCGATTGCCATTATTGATCGACCGGGCTCGACATTCTCTGCATTGTCCAGTAGAACAGCGCAAGCTCTTCGGGCGTATCGAAAGGCGGAAACCTCAGCGGCAAGACTGGCTGCTCAGCAAACTCCGGCCTGGACATTCCTCCATGATCGCAAGATTCCGATTTCTTCAACTGATATCAGAGACTTGCGAGGTGGTCGTAATACGTCTTGAAACAGTCATCATACTAGGCTTATCTTTAACCTGTTCTTTTGAACAACTGGGAATCGATTGATTTCCATGAACCATGGGGCCATGCCCCGCTTTGTGAAAGGCAAAAAACCTGACTATGGCAATGCCGAGTGAGGGTGCCGCGACAGACGGTGCTCCAGTGGAGATGCTCCGCACAGAAATCGATCCTGCGGACTGCCTCCGGATCGTCCTGGAAAGCCTGGAAGATTCCAAGGCCGAGGACACAGTTTCAATCGACATCCAGGGCAAATCAGCTCTTGGCGATTACATGATTGTCACATCGGGACGATCACATCGCCATGTGGGCGCGATTGCCGATCGTCTGCTGCGCGACCTGAAAGACAAGGGCCTTGGCTCCTGCAAGGTCGAGGGTCTGCAAAGCTGCGACTGGGTTCTGATCGATACAGGCGACCTGATCATTCACATTTTCAGACCGGAAGTCCGCGGATTTTACGGCATCGAGAAGATGTGGCAGATCGACGACAATTCTGACGCCTGACGGACAGGTCCGTGCGGATATCGATTTATGCCGTGGGTCGGTTGAAGACCGGCCCCGAGAGGGATCTTTTGGAGCGCTATCTGGATCGCGCTCGAAAGACCGGCAAGCCTCTGGCTTTGACAGATTTTGACTGTCGTGAAATCCCTGAATCAAGAGCCCAGACTTCCGAGCAACGCAAGGCCGATGAAGCCAACCAGCTTATCGGAATGCTGCCCGATGGCGCACGTCTTGTCGTTCTTGATGAGACCGGCAAACAGGAAAATAGCCAGGCTTTCGCCACCCGCCTGTCAGACTGGCGAGATGATGGTTGCTCATCGGTTGTTTTTGCCATTGGCGGGGCCGATGGTCACGGCAGGGAACTTCGCAAGCGGGCTCACGCGACACTTGCCTTCGGGCAACTGACCTGGCCGCATCAGCTGGTGCGCATGCTGCTGGCTGAACAGCTCTACAGGGCAACAACCATCCTGTCTGGCCACCCCTATCATCGCCAATAGACACCCCGCTCACTGCTTGCTGTTCACCGCTTTGGTGCCCTGGCTGTCCTGAAACACGACATCAGTGGAAAGATTTTGATTGGACAGGGTTCGGGCCAGTTATGGTAAACGAACCCTTAACGGTCAGCACCTACACTGGGCCGGATTATTCTGGTCAACCCTGATTCGAGTACCATGCAGCAAGAGCGGACAGGCCAAACATCATGCCTCCCAGGAGCCCCGTGGCGAACAATCGCCGCTACGCTCAGCCTTGCTCTTGTCTTGTCTACGACATCCCCGCAACACGCCATCAGCGAGGCTGTTCTCGCAGGGTCTGAGTCAGAAACGATCGAAAGTCGCCTGAAGCAACGCCAGAATGACCTGAAAACACTCATCACCTCCATCAGCCTCACCAATGATGAGCAATCGAGACTCAAGCGTGAAATAGCTCGCATAGAAGAGAATCGGGCCTCCCTGAACAAGGAACTGATCAAGGCTGGCGAGCGGACCAAGGCCCTTGAGGGGCGACTGACCGAGACCGAAGAGCGGCTGGCAATCCTGTCCGGTGAAGAGGGCGCTATTCGACGGTCGCTGGCAGCCCGTCAGGATGTGCTGGCGGATATTCTCGCTGCCATTCAGCGCATGGGCCGTAATCCACCACCGGCCCTGGCCGTTCATCCCGATGACGCTCTGAGCGCCGTGCGATCGGCAATTGTTCTTGGCACGTTGATTCCTGGCCTTCAGGTGGAAGCCCAGGCCCTTGTCGCTGACCTGGATCGCCTGAAGCAGGTTCGCACCGGCCTTGAGCAGGAAACCGCCAGCCTGAAAGCCGACGCAACACAACTGGCCTCCGAACAGGAGCGGATCAGGCTTCTGATTGAAAAACGTGACCAGAGCCGGTCCCGCTTTGCCGCTGACCTGCAGAAAGAACAGGAAAGAGCAAGTGAGCTCGCCGCTGAAGCGGATACTCTGAAAGACCTGATCACAGCGCTTGAAAAAGAACTGAAGTCGGTAGCCGATGCCCGTAAGGCCGCAGAGATTGCCGCATTGAAACGTCAGGCCGACGAGATCAGGCAGAGTCTTGAAGAGAAGGCCGATGCCCTTGCAGATACGGCTCGTATCGCGCCGGCTATTTCTTTCCCCAATGCCAAGGGCCTGCTTCCTCTGCCCGTTCAGGGCGTACGCCTCAGAGCCTTTGGTGAACATGACGGCTTCGGAACCCGATCCCAGGGTCTGGCTCTCGCCACTCGCGCAGCCGCCCAGGTCACGGCCCCCGCCGACGGCTGGGTGCTCTATGCAGCCCCCTATCGAAGCTATGGACAGCTTCTTATCCTTAATCCTGGTGACGGGTACCATATCCTGATTTCGGGCATGCAGACTCTGAACGTCGAACCCGGGCAATTTGTGCTCGCCGGAGAGCCTGTCGGCACAATGGGAACACAAAGAATTGCTAGTGCTGCTGCCTTGGATTTGAAAGCAAACCGTCCTATTCTCTATGTTGAATTTCGAAAAGACGGAAAACCGATTGATCCTTCACCTTGGTGGATCCGTCAGATTGATAAAAAGGTAAGTGGATGATTCGCAAGGCCTCGCTTTTCCTCGCAGGAACCGTGCTCGGTGCTGTTGCTGTTATTGGCGCATCGCAGGTGCACCTGTCATTGTCCGGTCAGGCCCATGCCACCGATTCGGACATTTATCGTCAGCTCAATCTGTTCGGTGATGTTTTTGACCGCATCCGATCCGATTATGTCGAGAAACCGGAAGAGAAGAAGCTGATCGAATCTGCCATTAACGGCATGCTGACATCTCTGGACCCGCATTCCTCTTTCCTGAATGCGGACAGCTTCCAGGACATGCAGACCCAGACGCGCGGTGAATTTGGCGGCCTTGGTATTGAGGTCACCATGGAAAACGGCCTCGTCAAGGTGGTAGCACCCATTGATGACACGCCAGCTCACAAGGCCGGAGTTCTGGCCGGGGACCTGATTTCCCATCTCGATGGCGAGGAAGTCCGGGGCCTGACCCTTGAGCAGGCTGTCGATCGAATGCGCGGCCCTGTCAAGAAGCCGATCCTGCTGACCATTATCCGTCAGGATGCAGCAGAACCGCTTGAGATCGAAATTATCCGTGATGTTATCCGCATCCGCTCCGTCCGCTTCCGTGAAGAGGGCGATATCGGATATGTGCGCGTCACCCAGTTCAATGAGCAGTCCCAGACAGGTCTTGAAGACGCGATCAAGAAGCTCAGCGAAAAAATCCCGGCTGAAAAGCTCAAGGGCTTCATCATTGATCTTCGCAACAATCCGGGCGGTCTGCTCGATCAGGCCATTTCGATTTCCGACAGTTTCCTCGACAAGGGGGAGATTGTCTCGACCCGTGGCCGTGACGGCCAGTCGGCACAGAGATTCGCGGCCCGTGCCGGTGATCTGACCAAAGGCAAGCCGATCGTTGTTCTGATGAACGGCGGCTCGGCCTCAGCATCTGAGATCGTTGCTGGCGCCTTGCAGGATCACAAGCGGGCAACAATTGTCGGCACCCGTTCATTCGGCAAAGGCTCGGTGCAGACCATTTTCCCGCTTGGAGCAAATGGTGCCATGCGCCTGACCACAGCGCGGTATTACACACCGTCCGGTCGCTCCATTCAGGCCAAGGGTATTGATCCAGATGTGCAAATTCTCCAGGACATCCCCGACGACCTGAAGGGTCGCGTTCAGGCGCGCGGTGAAGCCGGTCTTCGCGGTCATCTTGAAAATGACAATCAGTCAGAAGGTGAGACCAAGAAGCAGCCGGAAGCAACCGAGCAGGAAGACAAGACCAAGAAGAAGGAAGAATCCGGATCGTCGGTCTATGTTCCTGCAGACCCGAAAGACGACAAGCAGCTCAACTACGCATTGGATCTTCTGCGCGGCATTGAAAAGCACGCAGCCTTTCCGCCGGATCCCAATGCCGGTATCCCGAACTGATTGACACTATCAGCCTGCCGGATCATGATTCGGCAGGCGTCCCCGTCTCTCAACCGGAGAATGGACGCGCTCTAGCGCGGGAATGAACAACAGATGACAGACGACTTGTCCGCCCCGATCCAAGGGAAAAGCCGAAACGCGCTGTTTGGCATACCAACACCATTTGTCGTTCTGAGTTTTCTGATTGTGTTTTCCGCCACCCTCGCCGGGTGGATCTTTCTGGTCGATGACCCGCTTGGGGGCGAGCCCCGCAAAGTGGTGGAACTGGCCGACACTGAAACTGCCCTGTCCAGCTCTGATATCGGCGTCATAGGCCTTCGCACAAATCTGGATGAAGAACCTGGCGGACGATCGAATAAAGACCAAACAGAGAAGACGACAACTGACGACGATCCAGGCCCTCCGCCTGTTGATGTGGTCACCGTGAGGGATCCCACCGACCCCACAATTGACGCAATCGCCATTACTCCGCGGGAGCAATTGCTTGAGAAGACTGCAGCCGGTTTCCTACCAAAGGTTGCCTCAGATGGCACAAGCCCGGCACAGGCCTATGCCCGACCAGTAGATGCGGCAACTCTTAATGCAAACCTGCCACGCGTCGCCATTGTTGTCGGCGGGATAGGCCTCAGCGCTGGCACATCCGATCAGGCTCTGGAAGCTCTGCCCGTCGATGTCACACTGGCCTTCGCACCATATGGTCAGCGTCTGGACAATCTGGTCCGGAAGGCGCGGCAGAAAGGCCACGAGCTTGTTCTGCAGGTGCCGATGGAGCCGTACGACTTCCCGAACAACGACCCCGGCCCCCATACGCTATTGACGTCACTGAAGCCAACCGAAAACCTTGATCGCCTTCACTGGGTGCTCGCTCAGATGACCACCTATGCAGGCGTGGTCAACTACATGGGCGCTCGCTATTCGTCAGACGATTCCGCCTTTGGAGCCACCCTCAAGGAACTCCAGAAACGCGGCCTGTATTACGTCGATGATGGCAGCTCGCCACGTAGTCAGGCCCTTAATCTGACGCAGGAAATCGACATGCCCAGCCTAAGAGCCGATCTCATCGTCGATGGCCTTCCGGACGGGCCATCCATTGAAGGACGGCTTCTGCAGCTCGAAGCTATTGCGCGGGAACGAGGTCTGGCCGTTGGCGTTGCCTCCGCATATCCGATTTCCATTGATGTTATCAATCGTTGGGCTCGGGAGGCAGAAGATCGCGGTATTGTTCTGGTACCGATCAGCGCCGCAATCCAGTCACGGGCAGATGCAGGCTGATCTCACGAGATACGAATTCAGGATTATCTGAGTTACTTTCAGGGACACATTCTTCATGACGTCACAGCCGAAACCGGGATATCGCCCGTGCGTGGGTATTCTCCTGTTCAACAAGAACGGCCAGGTCTGGATTGGCAAACGCCTGCAGAAGACCGGCAAGCCTGCTCTGGATTTTGCCTGGCAAATGCCGCAGGGCGGTATAGACCCCGGGGAGGAACCCTATAATGCCGCTGTCCGTGAGCTTTATGAAGAAACCAATATCCGCTCAATCAGCCTCCTGGCTGAAACCGACGACTGGAAAAGCTACGATATTCCCGAAGATGTGAGAAAGAAGAGCTGGAAAGGCCAGTTCAAGGGTCAGACCCAGAAGTGGTTTGCCTTTCGCTTTGACGGGGACGAAAACGAGATCAACATCGAAACTCCGGCAGAGGGCGCCCATAAGCCGGAATTCGAAGACTGGCGCTGGGAAGATCTCGCCAAGGTTCCAGCACTCATCGTCCCCTTCAAGCGGGCACTCTATCAGGAACTGGTCACGGAGTTCTCCAGGCTTTCAAAGCCGTGAGATATCCGCTCCAGCAGCACGCATAAAAAAACACCCGCCAAATCGGCGGGTGTTTTAATTTCCAAAATGATGCCTCTGATCAGGCAGCTGCCTGAAGGTCCTTCAAGCGCTCCAAACGCAAAGCTGCTTCAGAGCGCGCATCATCGGTCTGTGCATCAGCCAAATCTTCTTCAGCATTCTTGATGCGGGAGGCAATTGCCTCTGCATCGAGTTCATCAACCGAAATCGCCTCTTCAGCCAGAACCGTCAGACCATTGCTGCCGATTTCCGCGAAACCGCCACGCACAAAGATCTTCTTTTCCTCTCCGCTTTCTGTCTTGGCCAGGAGAACACCTGGAGACAGTGTGGAGACGAATGGCGCATGATCTTTCATGACACCGAAAAAGCCTTCGGAACCCGGAACAACGACTTCGCTCACCTCGGCCGAGAGCACCAGCCGTTCCGGAGACACCAGCTCAAACTTGAACACATTGGCCATAATCGTTCCCTGTCCGATTAGTTCTTACCCGCAGGAGCGCAGCCTTAGGCTGCATCCGCTGCAAGTTTTTGAGCTTTCTCAATGGCTTCATCGATACCACCGCACATATAAAATGCAGCTTCCGGAAGGTGGTCATACTCACCGGAACAGAGGGCTTTAAAGCTCTTGATCGTGTCTTCGAGAGCAACCAGTTTACCAGGCGCGCCGGTGAAGACCTCAGCAACGTGGAACGGCTGAGACAGGAAGCGTTCGATCTTACGAGCACGGGAAACGGCGAGCTTATCTTCTTCAGACAGTTCGTCCATACCCAGGATCGCGATGATATCCTGCAGGGCCTTGTAGCGCTGAAGAATAGCCTGAACCTGACGAGCCACGTCGTAATGCTCTTCACCGATGATACGCGGGTCAAGCATACGGGAGGTGGAGTCAAGCGGATCCACAGCCGGATAAATACCCTTTTCAGCAATCGAACGGTTCAGAACCGTCGTCGCATCCAAGTGGGCGAAGGATGTTGCAGGAGCAGGGTCGGTCAAGTCATCGGCCGGCACGTAAATGGCCTGAACCGATGTAATGGAACCCTTAGTCGTCGTGGTAATACGCTCCTGCAGGGCACCCATGTCAGTGGCCAGTGTCGGCTGATAACCCACAGCGGACGGAATACGTCCGAGCAGAGCAGACACCTCGGAACCAGCCTGGGTGAAGCGGAAGATGTTGTCCACGAAGAACAGAACGTCCTGGCCTTCATCACGGAAGTGCTCAGCAACCGTCAGACCGGTCAGAGCAACACGGGCACGGGCTCCGGGAGGTTCGTTCATCTGACCGTAAACCAAGGCACATTTTGAACCCTCGCCACCGCCTTCTTTGTTCACGCCGGATTCGATCATTTCCCAGTACAGGTCGTTACCCTCACGGGTACGCTCACCAACACCGGCGAAAACAGAATAACCACCGTGGGCTTTAGCAACGTTGTTGATCAGTTCCATGATCAGAACGGTCTTGCCAACACCGGCACCGCCGAACAGACCAATCTTACCACCCTTTGCGTAAGGAGCGAGAAGGTCAACAACCTTGATGCCTGTTACCAGAATTTCGGCTTCTGTTGACTGCTCAACATATTCCGGAGCTGGCTGGTGAATGGTGCGGGTCGCAGATGTCTTGACTTCACCGGCTTCGTCAACCGGCTCGCCAACCACGTTCATGATACGACCAAGCGTCTCGCTACCAACAGGCACAGCGATCGGCTCACCCGTGTCGACCACATCCTGGCCGCGAACCAGGCCTTCAGATGTGTCCATAGCGATTGTGCGAACGGTGTTCTCGCCAAGATGCTGAGCAACTTCCAGAACAAGGCGGTTGCCCTGGTTCTGAGTTTCAAGAGCATTGAGGATCGGAGGCAGTTCGCCGTCGAATTGAACGTCGACAACGGCGCCGATCACCTGCGAAATACGTCCGGTAGCCTTGTTTTTTGCCATCGGTCTTTCCTCGTAATTCGTTAGGCTCAGAGCGCTTCCGCGCCCGAAATAATTTCAATCAGTTCCTTGGTGATCTGCGCCTGACGCTGCCTGTTATAGCTAAGCGTCAATCCGTCGATCATCTCGCCCGCATTGCGTGTCGCATTATCCATAGCGGACATACGCGCACCCTGCTCGGACGCGGAGTTTTCAAGCAGCGCCCGGAAGATCTGGACACTGACATTGCGCGGAAGCAGATCTTCAAGGATCTCTTCTTCACCCGGCTCATATTCGTAAACAGCGGCATCATCCTGAGCGCTGTCATTGTCGAAACGGGCTGGAACAATCTGATGCGCTGTCGGGATCTGGCTGATCACTGACTGGAACTCGGAGTAGAACATCGTGCAGACATCATACTCACCAGCATCAAACATCTGAAGAACACGGCGACCGATTGCATCTGCATCTGCATAAGCCAGACGCTTGACCGCACGCAGGTCGATCGTGTCAAGAATGTCAGATGCGAATTCCCGTTTCATCGCATCAAAACCCTTCTTGCCAACGCAGAGGATCTTGACGGTCTTGCCCTGGCCTTTCAAAGACCGGGCTTTTTCACGGGCCAGCCGCGCGATGGACGAATTGAAGCCACCGCACAGACCGCGTTCTGCAGTGCAGACCAGAAGCAGATGCACCTGATCAGAACCGGTTCCGGCGATCAGACGTGGTGCACCTTCCTGGGCAGTGTTGGAAGCAATATTCGCAAGAACAGTGCTCATCCGCTCGGCATAGGGGCGCGCAGATTCAGCCGCTGCCTGGGCGCGACGCAGTTTTGCAGCCGCGACCATCTGCATGGCCTTTGTAATCTTCTGCGTCGCCTTGACCGAGGCGATACGATTTCGGAGGTCTTTAAGGCTCGGCATGACCGCCCCTATTCCTCACCTTGCTGTAACGTCCGCTGTTAAGCGAACGTCTTGGCAAAGGCGTCGATAGCTGATTTGAGCTTGTCACGAAGCTCGTCGGTAAGCTGCTTCTGATCGCGAATGCCATCAAGAACAGCTCCGTGCTCTGCACGAATGAAGGATAGAAGACCTTCTTCGAACGCACCAACCTGTTTCAGCTCCAGATTATCGAGATAACCGTTCACACCGGCAAAGATAACAGCAACCTGCTCTTCCGTCTTGAGCGGAGAGAACTGCGGCTGTTTCAGAAGCTCGGTCAGACGGGCACCGCGGTTCAGAAGCTTCTGCGTTGCCGCATCAAGGTCAGAACCGAACTGGGCGAACGCTGCCATCTCACGATACTGGGCAAGCTCACCCTTAATCGTACCGGCAACCTGCTTCATGGCCTTGATCTGAGCGGAAGAACCCACTCGAGACACGGACAGACCAACGTTCACGGCCGGACGGATACCCTGGTAGAACAGATCTGTCTCAAGGAAGATCTGACCATCGGTAATGGAAATCACGTTTGTCGGAATAAAGGCCGACACGTCGTTACCCTGGGTCTCAATAACCGGCAGAGCGGTCAGAGAACCGGCACCATGATCTTCATTGAGCTTCGCAGAGCGCTCAAGCAGACGGGAGTGCAGGTAGAAAACGTCACCCGGGAAAGCTTCACGCCCCGGAGGACGACGGAGCAGCAGGGACATCTGACGGTAGGAAACAGCCTGTTTGGACAGATCGTCATAACCGATCACGGCATGCATGCCATTGTCACGGAAGAACTCGCCAATCGCACAGCCGGTGAACGGTGCAAGGAACTGCATCGGAGCCGGATCGGAAGCGGTCGCCGCAATCACAACGGAATATTCAAGAGCGCCACGCTCTTCGAGAACCTTCACGAACTGGGCAACAGTCGAACGCTTCTGACCAACAGCCACATAGATGCAGTACAGCTTGTCTGCGTCCGGACCATTGTCATGGATCGGCTTCTGGTTCAGGAAGGTATCCAGAATGATGGCGGTCTTACCGGTCTGACGGTCACCAATGATCAGCTCACGCTGGCCACGACCAACCGGGATAAGAGCATCAACAGCCTTGAGACCGGTTGACATCGGCTCATGCACGGATTTACGCGGCAGAATGCCTGGCGCCTTCACGTCCACACGAGCGCGGGTATCGGACTCGATCGGGCCTTTGCCATCGATCGGGTTACCCAGAGCGTCAACAACGCGACCCAGAAGACCCTTGCCAACCGGCACGTCCACAATGGAACCTGTCCGCTTAACAGTGTCACCTTCTTTAATGGCGCGGTCATCACCGAACAGAACCACACCGACATTGTCGGTTTCGAGGTTCAGGGCCATGCCTTTAATGCCACCTGGGAATTCAACCAGTTCACCAGCCTGTACATTGTCCAGACCATAAACACGGGCGATACCGTCGCCGACGGAGAGCACCTGACCAACTTCAGAAACTTCAGCTTCAGCGCCGAAGCCTTTGATCTGCTCTTTGAGGATTGCGGAAATTTCCGCGGCCCGAATATCCATCAGCCGACCTCTTTCAGTGCAATCTTAAGGGAATTGAGCTTCGTCCTGACGGACGTGTCGATTTGGCGAGAACCGACGCGAACAACCAACCCGCCAATCAGGGACGGATCAACTGAAGCGTCGATGGAAACGTCTTTGCCAATTGCTTCTTTCAGAGCTTTCGCCAGAGCTTTTTCCTGCCCTGCCGTCAGTTTACTGGCTGAAACAACCTGCGCAGACTGCTCACCGCGCTGACGCGCAGCGATCATCTTGAAGGCGCGGATCATGCCGGGCAGCGCGAACAGACGGCGATTGCCAGCTGTCACACGCACAAAATTACCGACGATACCGCTAACACCTGCCTTGTCCAGCACGGCGCCGATAGCAGCCTGCTGATCCTGGGCAGAAAAGACCGGGCTCTCGATCAGTCTCCGCAGATCTTCACTCTCATCAATAAGAGCTCCGATAGCGGCGAGAGCCTTTTCGACATCCGCAACAGCACCCTGCTCATCCGCCAATTCGTAAAGTGCGGTGGCATATCGCTCTGCGACGCCGGATATGTTCGAATTCTTGTCCGTCACGTGGGCCCTAACTCTCTGGCATATGCCGTGTTCTGGTAAACTGCTGGGTTTGCCAGGCCTTGGCAAGTTTGCTTGGAAGTTCCGGGTCTTGAAGGTCCCACGAATGCAGGTCCCCCGAAAGCCGCGCTCCGTCTAACACACCAATTTGACGGGCGCAATACAGCGTAACAGACTCTTTTCCAACGTTTTTGCCAAACCATGCACCCAAACCGGCACCCCCTGGGCAGAGTTCCGGAAAATAATGGTCAGAAATCAAGGTGTTCCCTCCTTTCCGCCACAGTAAATTCACGTAACCCACCGGAATTCGGCTAAATTCAGTTTTCACCATCTGCTACGAAAAACTAATAGGCATATCGACGCGGAAAAGCCGGACGCTTTTTCAGAGAAAGCTCTGTGGATCAACATCCACCATCAGACGGACACCGCCACGCGGCTTGGGTCCACTCTCAAGCCATTGCCTGAGATAACCGGACAGGTCCAGTTTGCGTGGTGACTGCACGAGAACCCGAAAACGGTATTGCCCGCGCAGCACAGCCAGGGGTGCCTCTGCCGGACCCAGCAATCTCACATCTCCATGTCGGGGCGCTGACAGAACCAGCTGACGCGCAAAGGCCTGGGCGCGATCCTTGTGCTCTGCTGAAATGACCAGGGCCGCCAACCTGCCAAAGGGCGGCATGACGGCCTGCTGGCGCTCGGTTATCTCACGCTCATAGAAGGCTTCTCTGTCGCCCGCGAGAATGGCTGACAGGACGGGATGCTCGGGAATATAACTTTGCAGCAGACCACGACCCCCGCCTTTTACGCGACCGGCACGACCGGTAACCTGAGACAAAAGCTGAAATGTTCTTTCGGCAGCCCGCGGGTCTCCCTGCGCCAGCCCCAGGTCTGCATCCACCACGCCCACAAGGGTCAAGGCTGGAAAAGTATGGCCTTTGGCCACGAGCTGTGTCCCGATAATGATATCGGTTTCACCGCGTGCAATTGCCGCAAAGTCATCCCGCAGACGCTGAACACCTCCGGCCTGGTCGCTGGACAGAACCGTGATTCGCGCGTCCGGAAACTTCTGCTCCACCTCTTCGGCGATTCGCTCGACCCCCGGGCCACAGGCCACAAGCGTATCTTCTCCCTGGCAGGACGGACAGGCGGGTGGCTTGGGCTCGAAATGTCCGCAATGATGGCAAGCCAGCCGCCCGAGGAATCTGTGTTCCACCAGCCAGGCCGAACAGCTCGGGCACTGGAAGCGATGGCCGCATTGCCTGCAGAGAGTAAGTGGTGCGTAGCCTCTTCGATTGAGAAACAGGAGGCTTTGATCACCCCGCGCCATGGTCTCGATAATCGCCTGACAAAGAGATGGGGCCAGCCAGTCACCACGGTCCGGTCCATCCCGCCGCATATCGATAACGGACAGGTCCGGCAGCGCCCGACCTGAATAGCGCCCTTTCAACAGGACCCGGTCATACCGCTTTGTCTCAGCGTTCACATGAGTTTCAACCGATGGGGTCGCAGACGACAGAATAACGGGAAAGCCAGAGAGATGGCCGCGCACGACAGCCATATCCCGCGCGTTGTAAACAGCCCGGTCCTCCTGTTTGTAAGCCGTATCATGCTCCTCATCCACCACGATCAGCCCGAGCGCCTTATAGGGCAGGAAAAGAGCCGACCGGGCGCCGATAACGATACCGGCCTCACCATTGGCGACAGCACGCCAGATCCGACCCTTTTTCTTTGCCGATATATCGGAATGCCACTCCACCGGCTGCGCACCGAAGCGAGCGGCAAAACGCTCAACAAAGGTCGATGTAAGTGCGATCTCGGGCAGCAGAACAAGGGCCTGTCGCCCCTGTCGGATCGTCTCTGCAATCGCCTCGAAGTAAACCTCCGTCTTGCCTGCCCCTGTCACCCCATCCAGAAGCACGGGGCGTGATTGGCCTGAGCGAATGGCCTCGCAACACACATCAGCTGCAACCTGTTGCTCTTCGTTTAGCCTAGCGGGGGCAAAATCCGGATCCACGGGCCCTGCCACCGGTGGAGGCGGCAGGCTGATTCGTTCAAGTGTGCCGAGCGAAACCAGCCCCTCAATCACACTGGCGCTGACCCCTGAAGCGTCCACCAGCGCTGATTTCGACCAGGACAGCCCATCCGAAACCCGATCGAGCACACGTCGCCGCGCATCTGTCATCCGGTCAGGCTTATTGCCGGTAAAGCGGATGCCGGCAATCGGCTTGCCTTTGTCCAGCGTTTCAGGCTGGCGCAGAACCATACGCAGCACCATTCCACGCTGGGACAAGGTGTAATCGGCAATCCAGTCAACAAACCGGCGCAGGTCCGCATCTATTGGCGGGATATCATACCGGTCGAGCACCGGCTTCAGCCGAGCGGTCTCAACCGCTTCCGGCCCATCATCCCAGACAACACCCATCACCTCACGCGGGCCAAGCGGCACGCGTACGATATCTCCGGCTGCAAGCGGCAGGCCTTCGGGAACCCGATAGGAATAGGGTTTATCAACCCCCACAGGCAGCAGAACGGAAACAAGTCTGGTCACCACGTGCCCCCGGGACGACATTCATTAGACAGGATCATACGTACAATCATGATATGATTCGAAGACGCCAGACTATATCGGAGCTTTGACCGTCAGCGAAACAATCCACTGACAGGCTTTCATCAACCATTTTCCGGCAGGCTTACAGGGAATGGTAATCCGATTCAGAATCCGGACGGGATTATATGAACACCGCCCCGCTCATCAATTCAGCTCCCAGACTGCGCGCAGCAGTGGACAGGTGGCAGACCTGGCTTGGCTCAGAGCGACGGCTCGCCATGAAAACGCTGGAAGCCTATGAGCGGGACATGGACCAGTTCCTGTCTTTTCTGACCCTGCATCTCGGTCACCCACCGGCCATTAGCGATATAGGCACCCTGCGACCCTCCGATATCAGAAGTTTCATGGCCTGGCGACGCACAGACCGGATCGGCTCGCGCAGCCTGGCCCGTGGCCTGTCCGGCATTCGCTCCTTCATGCGCTTTATGGAACGGGAAGGTCTCGTCAACAGCGCGGCTTTTTCTGCGGTCAGAGCCCCCAAGCAGGGCCGCACATTGCCGAAACCTTTGACGGAAACAAACGCCACAGCCGTGGTCTCTCTGGATAACAGCCTCAGCGAAGAACCCTGGATCGCGGCGCGTGACACTGCCGTCCTGACGCTCCTCTATGGCGCAGGCCTTCGTATATCGGAAGCTCTGTCTCTCACCCGGTCGCAGGCCCCTACAGGCAAGACCGACATTCTGAGGATTATTGGAAAGGGCGGCAAGGAACGTCTTGTTCCCATTCTTCCGGTTATCCGCGAGGCTGTTGAGGATTATCTCCACCTTTGTCCCTACAGCCCCGGCCCCGACGATGCCCTGTTCCGGGGTGCCCGCGGCGGACCGCTGAACCCTCGCCTGATCCAGAAAGCGGTGGAACGCCTGCGATCAGCACTCGGTCTACCGGATACAGCCACCCCCCATGCCCTCAGGCATTCCTTTGCCTCACATCTGCTTGGCAAAGGCGGTGATCTCAGAACCATCCAGGAACTTCTGGGCCATGCGTCTCTATCCTCAACCCAGATCTATACGGAAGTGGATACAAGGAGCCTGTTGGCCCTCTACGACAAAGCTCATCCGAGAAGCGAGTGACAACAGTCAAGGATATGTTTGAGAACAAAGAGATAGAGCATTTGAGGTGACTCCGTTTTCACACAAAATGCCCTAGTATCAAACCTTAACACATTCCTAACGGGCCAGCGCTATGATGCGGCCTAATTTCGTCATCGGAGCTTGTCCGGGGAGAAACCAATGCGCTGGCTTCTGATATTCGGCTGGTCTGCCCTCATCACACTTTTTGCCGCCCTGTCCGGGCCATCGGCCATGGCCTGCTCCTTCACACCTGAAGCAGGAACCTGGGTCAATGCGTCGGCAAAAAAGAAAGAACTGGCCGCTGTCGAGATCAAGACACACTGCATTCAGGGCCAGAAGGTTATCTACATTCGCAGTTTTGTGAAATGCGCGCCCCGTAACTGCAAATGGGCTCGTACACCGGCTTTGCGGCTCGATAGCGGCGAGCTCTACGCCATCCACAAGATGTTCAGTGCTGACCGACATGTGAAAGTGGAGAAAGCGACCCAGGACCAACTGATTGTCCATCTCTGGTCCATCTATCGTGACAACCGGGGAGACGACGAGGGCTGGAAAATCTACCGACTAAAACGCGAGCAATAAAAAGGCCCCCGAAACGGGAGCCTTTCCAAAGTGGTTATTCACCATTCCCTTACATGTGGATGGCCCGCTTCTCAACTGCCATCGCCGCTTCCTTGACGGCTTCAGACATGGTCGGATGGGCGTGACAGGTCCGCGCCAGATCTTCTGATGAACCGCCGAATTCCATCAGGACCGCCGCTTCATGGATCATCTCGCCAGCTCCGGCTGCCACGATGTGAACACCCAGAACCCTATCGGTCTTGGCACAGGCCAGCACTTTCACAAACCCTTCCGTATGACGCTGGGCTCGTGCCCGGCCATTAGCGGTAAACGGGAACGTCCCGCTGGTATAGGCGGTGCCCGCCTCTTTCAGCTCATCTTCGGTTTTCCCGACACTGGCCACTTCCGGCATGGTGTAAACAACACCAGGAATGACGTCATAATTGACGTGTCCGACCTGCCCGGCGAGCATTTCAGCACAGGCGACGCCTTCATCCTCGGCCTTGTGCGCCAGCATGGGCCCGGCAATCACATCACCAATGGCATAGATGCCATCCACACTGGTCTTGAAATGGGCATCCGTCTTGACCCGACCGCGGTCGTCCAGTTCAACACCAACCTTGTCCAGACCAAGGCCATCCGTATAGGGACGGCGACCGATAGCGACAAGCACCACATCAGCCTCGAGCTCATCTGTCTTGCCGTTCTTCACTGACTCGATGGAAACCTTTGCGCCGCCACCACTTGTATCAATGCCTGTGACCTTGCTGGACAGCTTGAAGTCGATCTTCTGCTTTTTCAGCATCCGCTGGAAATTCTTGGCCACCTCGGAATCCATACCCGGCAGAATCCGGTCCAGGAACTCAACGACGGTCACCTGCGAACCAAGACGACGCCAGACGGAGCCAAGCTCCAGCCCGATTACACCGGCACCAACGACAACCAGTTTCTTTGGCGGTTCCTTCAGCTCAAGCGCGCCTGTTGAGGAAACAACGACCTTCTCATCAATCTCCATGCCCGGCAGGGTGGCAACATCCGAACCGGTAGCAATCAGGATATTCCTGGTCTCAACGGTCTGCGCCTCTCCCTCATCCGGCGTCACCTGCACCTTGCCCGGTGCCGTGATCGTGCCAAGACCATGGAAGGTATCAACCTTGTTCTTCTTCAGGAGAAATTCGACGCCCTTCACATTGGCATCAACCGTTTCGTCCTTGTGGCCCATCATGGCCTTCATATCGAGCTTCGGGCTGTCAATCTTGATGCCCATTGCTCCGAATTCATGCTCGGCTTCCTCAAAAAGCTCAGATGCATGCAAGAGAGCCTTGGACGGGATGCAGCCCACATTGAGGCAGGTGCCGCCATGGGTGGCGCGTTTCTCGACCACCGCCACTTTCATACCCAGTTGCGCCGCACGAATCGCAGCCACATAGCCACCCGGCCCGGTGCCGATGACAGTCAGATCATAGGTCGTCATAACAAATCCCTCGAAGTCGTCAGGGAAGAGGGCAAAGCCCCCAACAGAAAGGAAAAAGCGCAGAAATCCTCCGGAAATCTGCGCTTCTCAAACTTACAGGTCCAGTACGAGGCGCTGCGGGTCCTCAATGGCTTCCTTAATCCGCACCAGGAAGGTTACGGCTTCCTTGCCGTCAACAATCCGGTGGTCATAGGACAGAGCCAGATACATCATCGGGCGAACAACCACCTGGCCATTGCGAACCACCGGACGCTCTTCAATACGGTGCAGACCGAGAATACCGGACTGCGGCGCATTGAGAATCGGGGTGGACATCAACGAGCCATAGACGCCACCATTGGTAATGGTGAAGGTGCCGCCCTGCATTTCATCAATGCCCAGCTTGCCATCACGCGCGCGTCTGCCGAAATCGGTAATCGTCTTCTCAACATCGGCAATAGACATCTGGTCGGCATCACGGATGACAGGCACCACAAGGCCCTTGTCGGTACCGACGGCCATACCAACATGGCAGTAGTTTTTGTAGATGAGGTCCGTGCCATCAATCTCGGCATTCACAGCCGGGATATCCTTCAGCGCCGCGACTACCGCTTTGGTGAAGAAGCCCATAAAGCCGAGACGCACACCGTGCTTCTTCTCGAACAGCTCCTTGTACTGCTTGCGCAGTTCCATCACTGCACCCATGTCCACATCGTTGAATGTGGTCAGCATAGCCGCGGTATTCTGGGCATCTTTCAGACGACGGGCGATGGTCTGGCGGAGGCGGGTCATTTTCACCCGCTCTTCACGGCTTTCATCCGCAGGTGCGGAAGGAGCACGGGCGGCTACAGGAGCCTGTGCGGGAGCAGAAGTGGTCTTCTCCATCGCTGCAAGCACATCACCCTTGAGGATCTGGCCGCGCTTACCAGAGCCATCCACGCTTTCAGCTGCAACACCCTGTTCTGCCATCATCTTCTGAGCAGATGGAGCCGGAGCCATTTCAGGACCCTTGGCTTCCGGTACCGGTTCAGCGGCAGCAGGCGTTGCTTCTGGCGCAGGAGCGGCTTCCTGTTTGGCCGGTGCAGCAGGTGCTGCCGCCGCACCATCACCAGCGGCAAGGTGGCCAAGCAGGGCACCGACTTCAACAGTCGCCCCCTCTTCCGCCTCAATGGCCTGAAGCACGCCGGCTGAAGCTGCCGGAACTTCGATGGTTACCTTATCTGTTTCCAGTTCAACAAGCGGCTCATCAGCATTAACTGCATCGCCAGGCTGTTTAAACCATTGGCCAACAATCGCTTCTGTGACCGATTCGCCAAGGGTTGGAACACGGATTTCCGTTGTCATAGCGTTATCCTGTTTATCTCGTCTCTTGCCGGATCAGTCGCCAAGCGCTTCTTCAAGGAAGGCTCGCAGCTGTTCCAAATGTTTACTCATCAGACCCGTCGCCGTGGACGCGGAAGCCACCCGTCCGGCATAGCGGGGTCGGCTGTAGTCTGCACCAATCTGCTCAAGCACCCATTCGATATAGGGCTGGACAAAGAACCAGGATCCCTGGTTTTTCGGTTCCTCCTGACACCAGACAATCTCAGCCTGCTTGAACCGTGACAGCTCTGTAATCAGTGCTTTGGCCGGGAACGGGTAAATCTGCTCAAGCCGAAGAAGATAGATATCATCGACGCCCCGCTTCTCACGATCTTCAAGCAGATCGTAATAGACCTTACCGGTACACAGAACCACACGACGGATCTCATTGTCCGGTTTCAGCTTGATCGGAGAATCCTTCTCAACTTCCGCATCATCCCAGAGCAGGCGATGGAAGGTTGAATCCGGTCCCAGTTCATCCAGACGCGATGTGCAGCGCTTGTGACGGAGCAGGGATTTCGGCGTCATCAGAATCAGCGGCTTACGGAAATTCCGTTTCAGCTGGCGGCGCAGGATATGGAAGTAGTTGGCAGGCGTCGTACAGTTGGCAACCTGCATATTGTCTTCCGCACAAAGCTGCAGATAACGCTCAAGTCTTGCAGAAGAGTGCTCCGGCCCCTGCCCCTCATAGCCATGCGGCAGCAGCAGCACCAGACCTGACATCCTGAGCCATTTGCGCTCACCGGAAGAAATGAACTGGTCAATCACCACCTGTGCGCCATTGGCAAAGTCGCCGAACTGCGCTTCCCAAAGAGTCAGCGCATTCGGTTCCGCCAGGGAGAACCCGTATTCAAAGCCAAGAACCGCTTCCTCGGACAGCATGGAGTTGATCACTTCATACCGGGATTGAACATCCGACAGATTGTTGAGCGGAATATAACGGCTTTCGTCCTCCTGATCATAAAGGACCGTATGACGCTGGGAGAAGGTTCCACGCTCACAGTCCTGGCCTGACAGACGGATCGGATGCCCATCAAGGCACAGGGATGCAAAAGCCACGGATTCAGCCGTCGCCCAGTCAATTCCTTCGCCGGTCTCGAACATCTTCCGCCGGTTTGCCATGAAGCGCTGGATCGTCCGGTGCACATTGAAACCATCAGGAATATCCGTCAGTCTTGCACCAATCTGCTGCAACCGTTCCATCGGCAGACCGGTCTTGCCGCGGCGCGGGTCATCAAGACTTTCTGCCGTTCTCAGACCGGACCATTTGCCATCAAGCCAGTCAGCCTTGTTTGGACGATAGGCCTGACCGGTCTCGAATTCACCTTCAAGGTGCTCACGAAACTCGGCTTTGACCGCCTCAGCCTCTTCGCTGGTCAGCGTCCCGTCCTTGACAAGCCGCTCGGAATAAAGCTGCAGCGTTGTCGGATGGCGGCGGATCTTCTTGTACATCAACGGCTGGGTAAACGCAGGTTCATCCCCTTCGTTGTGACCAAACCGTCTGTAACAGAACAGATCAATCACCACCGGCTTATGGAATTTCTGCCGGAATTCGATGGCAATCTTGGCCGCAAACACAACCGCTTCCGGATCATCACCGTTCACGTGGAAGATCGGCGCCTCGATCATTTTCGCCATATCCGATGGATAAGGCGAGGAGCGCGAGAACCGCGGATTGGTGGTGAAACCGATCTGGTTGTTGACGATAAAGTGGATCGAACCGCCGGTCTTGTGCCCTTTCAGCGCGGAAAGGCCAAAGCATTCCGGCACGACACCCTGTCCTGCAAAGGCAGCATCACCATGGATGAGCAACGGCAGAACCTGGGTCCGCTCCACATCAGACAACTGATCCTGCTTCGCGCGCGCCTTGCCCAGAACGACCGGATCAACGATCTCGAGATGAGACGGGTTGGCCGTCAGAGACAGGTGCACCTTGTTGCCATCGAATTCACGATCAGATGACGCGCCAAGGTGATATTTCACATCACCAGACCCTTCCACCTCATCCGGATGGTAGGAGCCGCCTTTGAACTCGTGGAAAATCGCTCGATGCGGTTTTGCCATCACCTGGGACAGCACATTGAGACGGCCACGATGAGCCATGCCGAAAACGATTTCCTTCAGGCCGAGTTGACCGCCCCGCTTGATCACCTGCTCAAGAGCCGGAATCAGAGCTTCACCACCATCAAGGCCAAAACGCTTCGTGCCGGTATATTTGACATCAAGAAACTTCTCGAAGCCCTCCGCCTCGACCAGCTTGCGCAGAATAGCTTTCTTACCATTATCAGTGAAGGAGATGAATTTGTCCGCTCCTTCAATGCGCTCCTGGATCCAGGCTTTTTCCGCCGGGTCGGAAATATGCATGAATTCAACACCAAGTGTTGAACAATAGGTCCGCCGCAGGATCGACACCATTTCAGGGATTGTCGCAAACTCAAGACCAAGCACATGGTCAATGAAGATCTTGCGATCATAATCCGCTTCGGTGAAACCATAAGTGGACGGATGCAGTTCCACATGGTCTTTCGGTTCTGCAAGCTGCAGCGGATCCAGTGTCGCATGAAGATGGCCGCGCATGCGATAAGCCCGGATCATCATGAGCGCGCGAACAGAATCGCGGGTTGCCTGCTGAACCCCTGAATCGGACAGCTCAACACCCTTGGCCTGAGCCTTGCCCTTGATCTTGTCCCCAAGCGCCTTTTCGGTTGGCGCCCAGTCACCATCAAAGGCGGACACCAGTTCACCATTGGCATGAATGGGCCAGTCCGCACGCTTCCAGGGCGCGCCCTGGGCACCTTTGATCACATCTTCCCGCTCATCCTTCAGCTCACCAAAGAAGGCGTGCCATTCTTCATCAACAGATGCGGGGTTGTCCTGATAGCGGGCGTAGAGTTCTTCAATATAAGCGGCGTTGCCGCCATAGAGAAACGAGGTTTGGGCGAATACGTCGTTCTCGTCCTGACGTGGCATAATCCCTCCGTGGAGGATGTCCTCCAGAAAATGAACCGTCTTTGCAACGGTGACAGACCACGCTCACCCGTCGGCACGCGTGGCCGAATCATCAAGAGGGGCGGAACCGCCCCTCTCTATGGTCGCCTTAGCCTTTAAGAAGGTCAACCAGGGTTTGTCCGAGACCGGCAGGAGATGGCGAGACGCGAATGCCCGCCGCTTCCATGGCCTCGATCTTGTCTTCTGCACCGCCTTTACCGCCGGAGATCACAGCGCCTGCATGGCCCATGGTCCGACCCGGAGGTGCCGTACGACCAGCAATGAAACCAACTGTCGGCTTCTTGCGGCCCTTCTTGGCTTCATCAGCAAGGAACTGGGCTGCGTCCTCTTCAGCAGAACCGCCGATTTCACCAATCATGATGATGGATTCCGTTGCCTCATCAGCAAGGAACATTTCCAGCATATCGATGAATTCCGTACCCTTGACCGGGTCACCGCCAATGCCAACAGCCGTTGTCTGGCCGAGACCCTGCTGTGACGTCTGGAACACGGCTTCATAAGTGAGCGTGCCGGAACGGGACACGATGCCCACATTACCCTTCTTGAAGATATTGCCTGGCATAATGCCGATGCGGCATTCATCCGGCGTCAGAACACCCGGACAGTTCGGGCCGAGCAGGCGGCTGGATGATCGATCAAGCTTGGCCTTCACCTTGACCATATCCATGACCGGAACACCTTCCGTGATCGTGACGATCAGCGGCATCTCTGCTTCAATGGCTTCTTCAATAGCAGCACCGCAGAATTTCGGCGGAACATAGATTGCTGTCGCATCAGCACCGGTTGCGGCGCGCGCTTCAGCAACAGAATTGAAAATAGGCAGGGAAACCTGTTCACCATTGACATTACCGGTCCAGGTCTGACCGCCCTTGCCTGGTGTGACGCCGCCAACCATCTGCGTGCCATAGGCAAGCGAGGCTTCGGTATGAAAGGTTCCGGTTTTACCGGTCAGGCCCTGAACAATGACCTTGGTATCTTTATTGACCAGAATGGACATTATTGAGCTCCCTTCACCGCTGCGACAACTTTCTGGGCCGCATCATCCAGATCATCAGCGGCAATTACATTGAGGCCGCTTTCGTTGATGATGGTCTTGCCCTGCTCCACATTGGTGCCCTCAAGACGAACCACCAACGGCACCTGCAAGCCCATTTCCTTCACAGCGGCAACCACACCCTCTGCAATCACATCACATTGCATGATGCCGCCGAAGATGTTGACAAGAATACCTTTTACATTCGGATCAGCTGTGATGATCTTGAACGCAGCCGTCACTTTCTCCTTGGAAGCACCGCCTCCAACATCAAGGAAGTTAGCCGGCTCAGCACCATAAAGCTTGATGATATCCATGGTGGACATGGCCAGGCCAGCACCATTCACCATGCAGCCGATATCACCATCAAGCGCCACATAGGCCAGATCGTGCTTGGACGCTTCGATTTCCTTAGCATCTTCCTCGGTAAGGTCGCGCAGTTCCGCCACATCCGGATGCCGGAAAACCGAGTTGCCATCGAAAGAAACTTTGGCATCAAGAACCTGAACACGACCATCTTTCTTGACGATCAGCGGGTTGATCTCCAGAAGGCTCATGTCCTTTTCGGTGAACGCCTTATAGAGAATCTTAGCCAGCTCAGCACCATCAGTATGGGCATCTCCGGTCAGGCCAAGAGCATCAGCAACGGCTTTTGCATTGTCATCCGTTACACCAACCATCGGATCAATCGGCAGGGTCAGGATTTTTTCAGGCTGGCTGGCCGCCACTTCTTCAATATCCATGCCGCCTTCAGTAGACGCAACAAAAGCGACCTGACCAACAGTGCGGTCCACCAGCAGAGACAGGTAAAGCTCTGTTGCAATATCAGCACCGTCTTCGATGTAGAGCCGATTGACAACTTTGCCTAATGGTCCGGTCTGTTTGGTAACCAGCGTTGAGCCGAGCATCTGCTGGGCATTGGCAATCGCATCTGCTGCATCGAAAGAAACGCGAACACCGCCCTTCTCACCAGCTGAGGCTTCCTGGAACGTGCCCTTGCCACGTCCACCGGCATGGATCTGGGACTTGACCACCCAAACCGGGCCGCCCAGTTTCTCAACGGCTGCAGCAGCTTCATCGGCGGAGAAAATAGCGACGCCATCTGCAACCGGCGCACCATATTCTTTCAACAGCGCTTTCGCCTGATATTCATGGATATTCATGGGTACCGTGCCCCTTTCTGTTGTGAAATCCGGATCAGATTAGTCGGCAAGCGATGGAGCAATACCCTTACAGGCCTCCACCAGTCCCCGAACAGAATCCACCGAATTATCGAACTCGGCCTTTTCATCCTTGTCGAGCTTGATCTCAACCACGCGTTCAACGCCACCTTCCCCGATCACCGTCGGAACGCCGACATACAGTCCATCGACACCATATTCGCCCTTCAGATTGGCGGCACATGGCAGCACACGCTTCTTGTCTTTCAGATAGGATTCAGCCATGGCGATCGCCGATGCGGCAGGCGCATAGAAGGCGGAACCAGTCTTGAGGAGGCCAACGATTTCAGCACCGCCATCACGGGTCCGCTGGATGATTTCATCAAGGCGTGACTGCTTCATCCAGCCCATCTTCACCAGATCCGTCAGCGGGATGCCGGCAACAGTGGAATAACGGGCAAGCGGCACCATGGTGTCACCGTGACCGCCAAGAACGAAGGCCGACACGTCTTCAACCGAGACATTCAGCTCTTCTGCGAGGAAATAACGGAAGCGGGCCGAGTCAAGAACACCGGCCATACCGACAACCTTGTTTTTCGGAAGACCCGAAAACTTCTGCAAGGCCCAGACCATGGCATCCAGCGGGTTTGTGATGCAGATGACAAAGGCATCCGGCGCATATTTGGCAATACCGCTGCCAACCTGCTCCATGACCTTCAGGTTGATGCCGAGAAGGTCATCCCGGCTCATACCAGGCTTACGGGCAACACCGGCTGTGACGATACACACATCGGCGCCGACAATGTCCTCGTAGGAAGACGTACCGGATAGCGCTGAGTCAAATCCGTCAACCGGGGATGATTCGGCAATATCAAGAGCCTTGCCGGACGGGACACCATCAACAATGTCAAACAGAACAACATCGCCGAGTTCTTTCAAGCCAGCCAGATGAGCAAGGGTTCCGCCAATCTGTCCTGCACCTATAAGAGCAATCTTTTTACGGGCCATGGTGATTACGACCTTCCGTTTACGTAAGCGTAAGTTTAAGTTAACCAGGTGAGTTTGTCACTAACCCGATTAGTTCTGTCATTCAAGCGACATTCCAACCGTCATTCGTCGCATATTCCGCACAACACTCCCCTGAATCACACGCTGGTAACCTCACCACCCCCATGCGGTGCTGCAAGGTAATCTTCTGACTGCATTTCGATCAGGCGTGAGACTGTGCGCTGAAATTCAAAGGCCTCCGTTCCACTTTCCGCTTCATAGAGATGAGCTGGATCCGCTGCCGCAGAGGCGATCAGCTTCACTGAATTATCGTAGAGCGCATCAATCAGATTGATAAAGCGCTTGGCTTCATTTCGATTCTGTTTTGACAGGGTCGGAATGTCATCGAGAATAAGTGTGTGATAGCGATGCGCAATCTTGAGATAATCCTGAGCACCAAGCGGCTTTTCGCACAAATCCGAAAACGAGAACCGGGCCACACCACTGCGCGCGGCAGGCACCCTTATCTCACGTCCCTTGTTATGGAGAACATCGCTGTCACCGCTCTGGTGACCCGTCAGGCGCTGCCAGATATCGTTCAGGGCACCTGTACTCTCATCTCCGAGCGGTGCCATGAAAACCGGGCTGCCATTGATCTTCTCAAGCCGGAAGTCGGTCCGGGCATCAAGCCGGACCACGTGAACATGATCCTTGAGCAACTGAACAAATGGAAGAAAATGCCCTCGATTGAGCCCGTCCTTATAAAGCAGGTCAGGGGTAACATTTGAGGTTGCCACCAGAGAGACGCCTCGGTTGAAAAGCTCTGTAAAGAGCCGTCCGAGAATCATCGCATCCGTAATATCTGTGACACTGAATTCGTCAAAGCAGATCAGCTTGGCTTCCGCAGCAATCTCGGTCGCGACAGGCGGAATAGGATCATCGCCCTTCACGGTGCCTGCCTTCAGGCCTTGCCTGTGCGCATGAACCCGCTCGTGCACGTCAGCCATGAACTCATGGAAATGAGCACGCTTTTTGGCTTCCATAGGAACCAGGTCGTGAAACAGATCCATCAGCATGGTCTTGCCGCGACCAACATCTCCCCAGACATAAAGCCCTTTGACGGGGGTCACTTTCTGGCGTTTGGCAAAAAGCCAGCCAAGCGTGCTGCTCTTGGAAGCAAGTTTGAGATTGGCAAGTTCAAGAAGAAAACGGTCAAAGTGCTTCGCGAGAACAACCTGCGCCGGATCACTTTCTATGTCGCCATCAGCAACCATCGACTGATAACAGCCGAGCACCGTATCTCTCATCGCGTCGCGAAGCCCCCAATCAAAGCAGGATATTCTGTTTTGCTTCTCACACGTCGTCTTTCATCATACAGGGCAAGGACGGCAGCCGCCAAGAGGAAGGTTAATCAGTATGGCCGACCAGGCTATCTGACGCAAGGTAACGGTCAGGTTAAGATCAAAACCTCAACGCCAGCCATGCGCAGTCCTGTCTGAACGAACAGTTCCACCAGATCAAGATCATCGGGATTTTGGAAATCAGCCATCCGATCAGTCGTGTGAGACCGGAAAACCACATGAGAATCATGAACATATTTGCAGCTGGTTGCCATGCTCCCGACAGCTTCCAGCTTGAGTGCCCCAATAAAGCCTTTCAGATCCTCAACCTGGCCAACCACCAGACTCTGCTCATCGTCGGATCTTTTGATTTGTAAAATTGCCGGCTTCGATAGGAGATTTTTTTTGGCTTTCCGGTCAGCCAGATCCACGATTTGCCAATCCAGCGTCAAAGCAAGCTGCTGCAGCGAATCACTCCGTCGCAGACGCATACCGCGCGCAGACGAGCGCTTGCGTGTAATCTCGGCTGCTGCTGAAGATCGTTTCCGCGCATCGCCCGACTGGATATCCGCGCGATGAAACCGCACAAGCCGGGTAACCGGATCCACATCAGCAACCCGCCATCCGACGCTCAGCCAGGCATTCTGATGAACCTGGGTTCCGCCTGAATTCGCCCACCACGTTCTGTGCTGAACAGCGCTTCTGGGCAAACTGAACCCCAGCAAAGCCTCTATATCGTCAAACGATGCGGACCATTCACCATCGCCATGTTTGGCGAGGTGGTCTGTCAGCGTCTGGTATTTCCCCATGCCGACTCACTCTGTTGCAACCCCAATAGCAACGGTTAATCTGCAACAGCATAGCATGCAAGATGTGGTAGTAAAATTAAACCAGCATACGAATAGCGCTTACTTTTCCACTGAAAGGTGCGCATAGACCCGTCAGACAGACTCAAACCAACCTGGAACGAGCCGGTCAGGCTGCTGGTTCTTTGAAAGCAAGCTGCAGTTCTTCCCAGTTTTTACCGGCTGCGATAATGCAGGTCTTGCCTTTGGCTGATGTCATCAGGATGGACCAGGTCCCCTCCTGGGACACATAGACTTCCATAACCCCGCGAGACGAGATCAGTCCAACAGCGCGCGGCGCTTCCTTGTACCGGTCTTTCAACAGGCCAATCATATCCGCACGAGCGGCACACGGCATGCCACGCTGCGCCTGGGCTTCAGAGTTCATCAGCCCGGTTGAAAGACATGCAGCCAAGGCAAACGCGCTGCAAATCAGTGCTTTAGAGAGTTTCATACTAACCTCCGTTGGTGTGTGGTGACACCCCTGTCGGAGGGAGATCCGGATCCCGCTCACTGCGGTTTCTAAGTTATAAGGGTCTATGTTCCGCCCGCAAGGTTAACAGGTCCTTAAACGGGCTGGAAAAGTCCGGAAAAGTTCAGATCTTCTGCAAATCCGGCTTAACGGAAAAAGCTGACGGGCCGCTTGTTGGCAACAAGTTCACCGGTAAACCGGGTCTTGGTTTCCGGGTAGAGCTGACCGACCACCTTGCCATCCTGACCAATGAGCGTCAGCAGTTTGTCATCAAGACGCCAGGCACTCACAGATGTCAGTTGATCATTCTGGCAGCGCCGCGTGGTTGCCCTGAAGCCACCGGACCACGTGGTCAGCGTCATGAACAGCTGACAGGTATCGCCATCAGATGCCAGGGTCCAGGCACCAAGCAGATCCGTGCGGGATAAAGCAACAGCGGCAGCTGAAGCCGGGGCACTGAACGCCGAACCGGCAACTTGAGCATTGGCATTGTCCGCTACCAGCGGATCAGTATCAGCATCGGGAAGCGTTTCGCCGGCAACCACATCCGATCCGGCAGGTTCCGGTGCAGGCGTCACGTCAAGGGGCGGCAGCTCCGTGCTTTGCACAGGCGTTGACGGTGCTGGAGGCAGCGCAGCAGGGCCGCCCGCACATCCGGCCAGAAACAGCCCCAATGCAACACCACAGAAAGCCTTGCTTTTCACCGTCATGATTCGCTCCAATGCCAAAACGCGCCCTGCGTATCACGCCCTTTGTGGCATTGGAAGGGCTACAGCGCGCTTCTGAAGCAATAACGCCGCCCGGAGGGCGGCGCATCATTCTTAGGGTCAGCGAGGTTACTTCATGGTCGGGATGGAGAATTCCGCCCCTTCCTTGATACCCGATGGCCAGCGAGCCGTGATCGTCTTCGTACGGGTCCAGAACTTGATTGAGTCAGTTCCATGCTGGTTCAGATCACCAAAGGACGAGCTCTTCCAGCCGCCAAAGGAATGATAGGCCAGCGGCACGGGGATCGGCACATTGATACCAACCATGCCGATATTGATCCGGCTGGCAAAATCACGCGCCGTATCACCATCGCGCGTGTAGATCGCAGTGCCATTGCCGTAAGAATGCTTCATTGGCAGGTCAATGGCTTCTTCGTAGGTTTTGGCACGGACAACCGAGAGAACCGGACCAAAGATCTCGGTCTTGTAGATATCCATGTCAGGCGTCACCTTATCGAACAGGCAGCCTCCCATGAAGTTCCCGTTCTCATAGCCCTGCATGGTAAAGCCGCGACCATCCACCACAAGCTCGGCGCCTTCCTCGACACCACGGTCCACCAGACCCTTGATCCGGGTCAGGGCTTCCTTGGTCACTACGGGCCCCATATCCGCTTTCTCGTCGGTGTAAGGTCCGACGCGAAGGCTTTCGACACGTGGTGTCAGCATATCCACAAGGCGATTGGCGGTTTCTTCACCCACAGGAACAGCCACGGAAATCGCCATGCAGCGTTCACCGGCAGATCCATAGCCCGCACCGATCAAGGCATCTGCTGCCTGTTCAAGATCCGCGTCCGGCATGATGATCATATGGTTTTTCGCGCCACCAAAGGTCTGGGCACGCTTGCCGTGAGCCGTTGCCTGCGCATAGACATATTGCGCGATAGGCGTGGACCCAACAAAGGATACGGCACCGATATCCGGATCGTCACAAAGGGCATCCACAGCCACCTTGTCACCATTGACCACATTAAGAACACCCGCAGGCAGTCCCGCCTCAATCATCAGCTCGGCCAGGCGCATCGGAACAGACGGATCACGCTCGGACGGTTTCAGGATAAAGGCATTGCCACAGGCAATGGCAGGCGCGAACATCCACATCGGGATCATGGCCGGGAAGTTGAACGGCGTGATACCGGCACCAATGCCAACCGGCTGGCGCATGGAGAACATGTCGATGCCCGGACCAGCCCCTTCGGTGAACTCGCCCTTCTGAAGATGCGGAATCCCGCAGACAAATTCACAGACTTCCAGACCGCGAATAACATCGCCCTTGGCATCATCCAGGGTTTTGCCATGCTCCCGAGACAGGAGCTCTGCCAGCTCATCCATATTCTGATTGAGCAGATCCACAAACTTGAAGAAAACACGCGCCCGACGCTGCGGATTGGTCGCGCCCCAGGCAGCCTGCGCCTCTTTGGCATTGGCAACGGCAGCCCTGATCTCTTCAACGGAAGCCAGAGCCACCGTCTTCTCCACTTCACCCGTTGCCGGGTTATAGACATCTGCACTGCGTCCAGACGTTCCCGCGACGTGCTGTCCACCGATAAAATGACCAATCTCTGCCATGAGAGGCTCCTCCATAAACAATCTGCCCTGTTGTCGCACTCCATAATTTAATGTGCAATAGTCACGAAAGCGCATCTGTTGTGCATTTTTGCACATTACTCACTTGGAGAGCAGAATGAACTGGGACGATGTCCGCATCTTTCTCGCCATCGCAAGAGCCGGCCAGCTGCTCGCCGCAGCCAAACGGCTCGGCATCAATCATGCCACGGTCGGCAGACGCCTGACCGCACTCGAACAGGACCTGAAGGCCAAGCTCATTGACCGGCGCCCGAATGGCTGCGCCCTGACGGAACAGGGAGAACAGTTTCTCACTCTCGCCGAGCGCATGGAAGCCGATATGCTCACAGCCCGCAGCACGATAGGCGGCACGGATGTGGATCTGTCCGGTACCGTCCGCATCGGTGCATCAGATGGCTTCGGCGCAATCTTTCTCGCGCCGCGCCTTGGACCGCTTCTTGAGCGCTATCCTGACCTGAAGATCGAGCTGGTACCGGTTCCTCAGAGCTTTTCCCTATCACGGCGTGAGGCTGACATCGCGATTACCATAGGCAGGCCGGATCATGGGCGCGTGATTGCCCGAAAGCTCGTCGATTACAGTCTGTCCCTGTTTGCAAGCCAGACCTATCTCGAGCAACACGGGACACCGGCATCCATCGAAGACCTGCAGAGCCATCGTCTCGTGAGCTATGTGGATGACCTGGTGTTCAACCCGAACCTTCACTACACGTCAGAATTCAGCAGAAACTGGGCCGCACAGTTTGAATGCGCCACGACTCACGGACAGATGGAGGCGGTCAATGCCGGTCTCGGTATTGGTATATTGCATGATTATCTGGTGAAGGATCATCACAGACTGAAGCGCATTCTCCACCAGCATTCCATCACCCGCTCCTACTGGCTGGTTTTTCACGAGACAATCCGGGATCTGCAGCGCATCAAGACTGTTGCCGAGTTCATCTATGATCTCGTCGGCAGGGAAAAGTCCGTTTTCAACAGTCCTGCATGATCAGATCTGTCATTTGCAGCAGACCGGACAGTGCCGCAACCGACCTGTCATCAGAAGGGGAAGACTGGGCCAGGGACGACAGATAGGCTTTGTAGCTGCGCACCACCCGGCCGGGAAACGCTGCTTCCATAGCAACGCCGGTCGGTTTATCGAAGCAGATGACCTGATCCAGATCAGGCGCAAAAGGCTGAGCAAAGATCTGCCAGGATTTTGGGTGCAGCCCCTCGGCAGACAGACCTGTTTTGTCCAGCATCCGCTTCAGTTTTGGGCTGACCCGCTCTCCCGGCTCGAGCCCGGCACTAAAGGCACGAAGATCTGTTGCCGAACGTCCATTGATGTAGGCTTCTGCAAACTGGCTGAGAAACGCGTTATCCCGGCAGACAAGCAGAACACTCTTCTGACGCATCGAATCACCCCTTCCATCCGTCTGGAAAATTCGATTGCGGACATACGCGCACTTCATGACAGAAATGCCACGAAAGAAAGACATTCTGTCGAAAAAGAAATAACGGCCTTGTGGTTAAATTTTCTTTCAACATTTTCCGGCTAACTGGTGGCGGGAACGGAGCAAAAAGCATTTCACATGATTGCTGGAAAACACATCCGATCAACCGCACTACTGGTCAGCTTCTGGCTTTTCATGACCAGCGGATTATTTGGCCTGATGGCCATGCCAAAAGCTGGTTCAGATCGTCTTGCGATTTTTTTTTACCTCCCTGGTCTGAGGCTGGCTCTGTCATGCACGTCATTGCCAATGCTGATGGGCGCCTGCTGTCACCGGGGCGCTGGCCCTGGGTTGCTGTTGCACAATCAGATGACCCGGAATTTGTCGCACGGCTCTATGCAGCTGGTGCTGTTTTTGTCGGGAACGCGGATGCGTTCTCCCTCTGTTTTACGGATCAAGGAACGCAGATATAGGCCTCAAACGCCTCTGCAGAAATGAGTATAAACGATGATCAAACTGTCAGAAATCCGCCAGCAATTCGCGCGTTTTCTCTGCGCGCTGCTCTGGGTCAATGTTGCAATTCTTACTGGGTTGGCTCTGACAGGATCAGGTCTTGGCGGCTGGATTGCTACTGCTATGGGACTGACCGGAGCAGGCCTCACCACAGCACTCTATAAGAGTTCCGGTACGGGTACCCTGACCCGGGATGTCAGCGCTGTCAGCATATCATCTCAGGTTGCCCTGATCGTCTTTCTGTTCTCCGGTCACAGTTACCAGGTTGACTGGCACATGTATTTCTTCGCGGCTCTGGCCGTGCTCGCTGGCTGGTGCTGCTGGCGCACAATCGTTGTCGGTGCCGGAACCATCGCGGTTCACCATCTGGCACTGAACTTCGCTTACCCGATGGCTGTCTTTCCGGAAGGTGGAGATCTGGTCCGCGTGCTACTCCATGCTGGCATTCTCATCCTCCAGGCCAGTGCGCTGATCTGGGTAACAGCCAAACTGGCTGGCACATTGAATCTTGCAGCAACCGCTGTCGAGGAAGCCGAGGATGCAAAAGCTGAAGCAGAAACCCTTCTCGCTCAACAGGCTGGTTCCCAGGAACGGGATCAGGAGCGCAATCAGACGATCAATCAGCTGATTGAACAGTTCCAGTCAAAAGCGGAAAATGCACTCCATGCTGTATCTGAAACCAATCAGACCATGGAAGAAACCGCCCAGACGCTGACATCGGTAGCGAACAACACGCTTGCCCAGTCCAGCAATGCCTCGGATGCGTCAAATACAGCCAATGGCAGCGTGGAAACCGTTGCAGCCGCCGCCGAAGAACTGTCCGCTTCAATTGAGGAAATTCGACGACAGGTCTCTCACACGAAACGTATCGTGTCTGAAACCTCCACGGCTGCCCAGTCCACCAACGAGAAGGTATCGAGCCTCGATACGGCAGCACAGAAAATTGGCGAAGTCGTCACGCTCATTCAGGACATTGCCGAGCAGACCAACCTTCTGGCCCTGAACGCCACAATCGAGGCTGCACGCGCCGGCGAAATGGGCAAGGGTTTTGCCGTAGTCGCCTCTGAAGTGAAGGAACTGGCGAACCAGACGTCCAAGGCAACCGAGGAAATCTCCCAGCAGATTTCCGGTATCCAGTCTTCCACCAAGGATGCTGTGGACGCCATTGATTCCATTGCTAAGACAATGAATGACGTCAACGACTACACATCATCAATTGCCGTTGCCGTTGAAGAACAGGGTGCGGCCACAGGCGAAATCAGCTCCAGTGTCCAGTCTGCAGCGGAGGGCACCCGCATGGTGTCTCAGAATATCGGCAACGTCTCGGAATCGGTCTCAACGACGAGTGATGCAGCGAATCGAGTTCTTGATGCGGGCAACGAGCTCTCCCGCCAGACAAATGTCCTGCGCGAGGAAATCAACAGCTTCCTTTCAAGCGTCAAGGCCGCGTAAGGCTTCCTGACCCTTTAAAGCAAAAAGCCCGCAGATCCCAGGATCCGCGGGCTTTTCTTATATCGAAACAGTCTGCTCTCTAAATCCGTCGCTCGACCATCATCTTTTTGATCTCGGCAATGGCTTTTGCCGGATTGAGGCCTTTCGGGCAGGTCTGCGAACAGTTCATGATTGTGTGGCAGCGATAGAGACGGAACGGGTCTTCCAGATTATCCAGACGTTCACCTGTCGCTTCATCACGGCTGTCAATGAGCCAGCGATAGGCCTGCAGCAGCACTGCAGGGCCGAGATACCGGTCACCATTCCACCAGTAGCTCGGGCAGGATGTGGAACAGCAGGCACACAGGATACATTCGTAGAGACCGTCGAGTTTCTCGCGGTCCTCACGGCTCTGCAGCCATTCCTTCTGCGGTTCTGGCGTTGTCGTCTGCAGCCACGGCTCAATGGACCGGTGCTGGGCATAGAAATTATTGAGGTCCGGAACCAGATCCTTGACCACCGGCATATGCGGCAGCGGATAGATCTTCACCGCACCATTCACCTCATCCATACCCTTGGTACAGGCCAGTGTGTTGGTTCCATCGATATTCATCGCGCAGGATCCGCAAATGCCCTCGCGACAGGACCGACGGAATGTCAGGGTCGGGTCCACCTTGTTCTTGATGTAGATAAGGCCATCGAGAACCATTGGCCCACAATCATCCAGGTCCACATAATAGGTGTCGACGCTCGGATTGGCATCGTCATCCGGACTCCAGCGATAAATCCGGTATTCCCGGACATTCGCTGCGCCATCCGGTTTCGGCCAGACCTTACCTTCGGTTACCTGCGAATTCTTGGGGAGTGCTAGTTCAACCATGTCGCCTGTCCTCGCCCTTAATACACACGCGCTTTTGGCGCAATTTTCTTGAGATCAATGCCGCCATCCTCAAACTTGGTCAGCGGTTCAAGAACCACAGGACGATAGTCAAGTTTGACCTCTCCCTCGTCGTTGACCCACGACAGGGTGTGCTTGCGCCACTCTTCGTCGTTACGGCCAGCCAATGGGCCATCCTTGTAGTCCTCACGGGCATGAGCCCCGCGGCTTTCCTTACGCGCTTCAGCGCCATAAACCGTGGTGATGGCATTGGCCATCAGGTTCTCAAGCTCAAGACTCTCCACGAGATCCGAGTTCCAGACCATCGACCGGTCAGTGACCTTGATGTCCTTCATTTCTCCCCAGATCGCCGAGATGCGCTTGCAACCCTGTTCAAGACTTTCCTGGGTGCGGAATACGGCTGCATCGTCCTGCATGGCCCGCTGCATCTTCTCACGCAGATCAGCAGTCGGAATGGCACCATCCGCATAACGAACCCGGTCGAAGCGATCCATGATCTTCTCGCAGGACGCCGCATTGGGGGTCGGGATGGCCTCTTCGCGATTGATCACCTGACCCGCACGAATAGCTGCAGCGCGCCCAAACACCACAAGGTCGATCAGGGAGTTTGATCCAAGACGGTTTGCCCCATGAACCGATGCACAGCCAGCTTCACCAACAGCCATCAGACCAGGCTGGATGCGGTTCGGATTATCACCATCCGCATTCAGCGCTTCGCCCCAGTAATTGGTTGGAATACCGCCCATATTGTAGTGAACCGTCGGCAGAACCGGGATCGGTTCTCTGGTGACATCAACACCGGCAAAGATCTTGGCGGATTCAGAAATACCCGGCAGGCGTTCTGCCAGCAGCGCCGGATCAAGATGATCCAGGTGCAGGTAGATATGGTCTGTTGCCTTACCAACACCGCGCCCTTCACGGATTTCCATGGTCATGCAGCGGGAAACCACATCGCGGGATGCAAGATCCTTGGCACTCGGTGCATAACGCTCCATGAAGCGCTCGCCTTCCGAGTTCACCAGATAGCCGCCTTCACCGCGCGCACCCTCTGTAATCAAACAGCCTGAGCCATAGATTCCCGTCGGGTGGAACTGTACGAACTCCATATCCTGCATTGGCAGCCCGGCACGCGCCACCATACCACCACCATCACCTGTACAGGTATGAGCGGACGTGGCAGAGAAATAGGCTCGACCATAACCACCTGTCGCCAGAACCACCATTTTCGCCGCAAAGCGGTGGATGGTACCGTCATCAAGGTTCCAGGCAATCACGCCCTGGCAGACCCCGTCGTCAGACATGATCAGATCAAGCGCAAAATACTCGATGAAGAACTGCGCATTGTTCCGAAGCGACTGGCCATACAATGTGTGCAGAATGGCATGACCGGTCCGGTCTGCCGCCGCGCAGGTCCGTTGCACGGGCGGGCCATCGCCATAATTCTGCATATGCCCGCCAAACGGACGCTGATAGATCCGGCCGTCTTCGGTCCGCGAGAACGGCACACCGTAATGCTCAAGTTCATAGACTGCAGCTGGAGCCTCTTTCGCCAGATATTCCATGGCGTCTGTATCACCCAGCCAGTCCGATCCCTTGACCGTATCGTACATGTGCCATTCCCAGCAGTCTGGCGTCATGTTGGTAAGGGAGGCAGCAATACCGCCCTGCGCCGCAACCGTGTGCGAGCGGGTCGGGAAAACCTTGGTAATACAGGCTGTCTTCAGCCCCTGCTCGGCCATGCCAAGCGTCGCACGGAGCCCGGCACCACCGGCACCGACAACGATCACATCAAACTGGTGATCGACAAACTGATAGGCAGATGCCATCCCATCAACCTCCGAAACTGATTTTGGCAATGGCGTAGAGAGCGGAGAAACCGATCAACACGCTGAAGAATGTATTGGCGAGCAGAGAGAGCACTTTCAGTCCTTCAGTGTGAATGTAGTCCTCAATCACGATCTGCATGCCAAGTTTCATGTGAATGACGCCGGAAATGACCATAAGGCTGGTCAGAATAGCGATCACCGGATGCGCCATGGTTTCCCGTGCCGTGACGAAATCCATGCTCGACATGGAAATCACCAGAATGACGAAAAACAGCATCAGCGGCACATTGGCCACAGCTGTCAGACGCTGATGCCAGAAATGTTCTGTGCCTTCCTTGGCAGACCCCAGGCCCCGTACTTTTCCAAGTGGCGTTCTCATATCCATTGTTCTGCCTCCCCTAAAGGCCGCGCACGGCATAAGCGATTACCCAAACCACAATGGTCAGCGCAATCGAGCCGACAAGTGTCGCTTTTGCCAGCCAGTCACGGCTGCCTTTTTCAAGGCCATGGCCAAAGTCCCAGATGAAGTGACGCAACCCGCCCAGCATGTGATGCAGCAGCGCCCATGTATATCCAAGCAGGATGATCCGGCCGATCCAGGATCCGAAGAACCATTGCACAGCATCATAGGACTTCGGATTGCCCGCCAGCGCCAGAAGCCACAGAACCACCAGAACCGTGCCGAGATAAAGTGCAACGCCGGTAATCCGGTGCACAATCGACATCATCATGGTGAAAATAGGCTTGTAGATCTGCAAATGCGGGGAGAGAGGGCGTTTCGCCTTCAGATCAATGTTTGACATAATTGGTTCCCGACTCCATCTTACGTAAACGTAAAGATGTTTATTTGGAGGCTATGTCCTTTTCTAGCGGCTATACTGGCAGGCGTCAAAGCCACCATGTCGAAAATGGCATATTTTCATGCGAAAACAGAATGCGTCTGTCTGATTACGCATAGGCTTTTCGACTAATAGGGCAAAGAAAGGATCGATTGTGCAGCTCCCCCAACCAACAGCACACGAACAGATGTAACTTCAAATGGCAGCAACACCCTGCCCGCCATTACGCATAAGACTGGAAAAAACTGGTTTACAATCTATTAAGATACCAGGCTTTCAGATTGCAATCATCGCGGCATCAGCAACCAGAGATCCAGATCCAGGACAACACCGTCTTCATACCCCTTGCCCTGATCTCTATATGGATGATCCGAACATGGCCGGTCCTTGCTGGCAACCAGCCTCACGCGGAGCCCACCCACATCATCACGACCGGGCAAATCGGCCTTATCGAGGATTTCCGACCAAGCAAAGACCGTGTCTCCGGCAAAGAGCGGCGCCACATGGGTACCGCCATTGATCGCTGCTATGTGAAAGGCATTGCCCAGACCGTTGAAACTCAGCGCCCGGGCCAGTGAAATCACGTGGCCACCATAGATCAGCCGCCGGCCAAAACGCCCCTGCCCTTCCGTGAACTGGTTGAAATGGACCTTGGCCGTGTTCTGATAAAGCCGTGTAGCCAGTTGATGCTCGGCTTCTTCCACCGTCATCCCGTCCACATGATCTATCTTTTCCCCGACCGCATAATCATCGAACCGGAAGTGAGCTCCGGCAAGTGTTCCGTCATAGGCATCCCGATCGATAATCGGGCAGGCATTGCCAAGAGCATCAGGACTGACGAAATCCGGCAGGTCCGGGATAACAGGATCAGGAGCCGGGCTGGTCGGGTCCTTCTTGCGCACCATCACCCAACGCACATAATCCAGAACTTCAGTACCATCCGCCTTGTAGCCCGTTGAACGGACATAAACGACCCCGGTCTTGCCATTGGAGTTTTCTTTCACGCCGATTACTTCAGACACCGAGGAAAGTGTCTCACCCGGATAGACCGGAGCCAGAAAACGGCACCCCGCATATCCCAGATTGGCAACGGCATTGAGCGAGATATCCGGCACAGTCTTGCCGAACACCACATGGAAAACCAGCATGTCATCGAGCGGGCTTCGGGGATAACCGATCGTTTCGGCAAAGGCAGAGGAAGACTGCACCGCGAACCGGCTGCCATAGAGGGCCGTATAGAGAGCGGCATCCCCTTCAGTCACCGTGCGCGGCGTGGCATGACGCATGATCATGCCCACATAGAAATCCTCAAAGAAATTGCCCGGATTGGTCTTGCTCATCAAACGGTCCTCATTCCCATAATGGGCCCATAGTGGACCCATAGTGGGACTCTGCTAGCGAACCCGGGGCCAGCTGTCACCTCTCAATTTGCCTAAGTCGCGACAGGTAAGGCCCTATTTCAGGCGCTCAACAGTGAAGCCCCGCGCCCGCAACAGTGCGACAAGCCCTTTCTCACCCGGCAGATGCAACGCACCAACAGCAACAAGAATACGCCCCTTTTCAAGATAGGGCTGCGCCCGCTCTGCCATCCGGTGGTTTCGTCCGTCCAGGAGAGAGTTGTAGAATGCTTTTGATGCTTCCAGCGCGCCACTTTCTTCCGCCAGCATCAGGTTCCAGGACCAGAACAACGCGGTTTCTTCCGACCTGTAGATATCAGTCATCGTGATCGAGATATCATCAAGCTTGTCAACCAGAGCCAGCGTGGACCGCAACAGGACAAGCTGATCGTCAAGAGGCAGATTGACGAGACTCTGAAACTGCTCTGCAGGCGTCTCAAGACCATAAACGTCTCGTCCGGCTTCTGTAATCCTGGCAGCAATCCGCGCATCAACCGTAGACGACAGGCTGGATTTCACCTGATCCGGTGTCAGCGCCCGACCGCATGAGGGTAAGGACAGGGACGTCGCCACATAGACAGGCTGGAACCGGTGCATATAGTCAAGCGCCTGCCCCTTGTCCTTCAGCACCTGTTCAAGCACCAGTATTTCACCGGCTGTGAGATGATTCCGCAGGGAATCACCTTCCGGCAGAAGCAGTTTGCCAAGATTAGCGAATGACGCCGCCAGCATAGCCGCCGGGTCGGCGACTTCTTTCAGTTCAAACGCAGCTCCATCCACCTCGCTCCAGACCCTCGCAAGCCCCTCCGGAAGATCAGGAACAAGCTTCGGGCCCACATGAATTGTGCCAACAAGATAGGAGATGGCACCCGACGGAGATGTAACCTGCCACACAAGCCCCTTGCCATTGGGGATGGCATCCGCTGATGCTCTGAGTACGCGGTATTTATCCGGCTCATCAGTCTTGAGCGCATCAATCAGATTGTCTCCGGGGCAACTCGGAGCACTTTGCGCCTGCCCCTCCACGGGTGCCAGACCAAGAAAAGCAACAAGGCCGATCGCAAGACCGATTAAGCGCATCAGATCACTCTCTTCACTGCTCGGACAGTTTTATGCCCGGCTCATAATCCTTGCCATCAACAGTCTTGATGACAGCCTGTCCACACACCATGCTCTGGCTGTCACCATTGAAAGCATAGTTTGGCGAGCCATACAGCTCCCAGCCATCAGCCAGAGCTTGTGAGACTTTATGACAAAAGCTCGCATCGTCCGGTCCGGTCAGGTAGCGGTACAGTTTCATTGTGGTCTCTCCGTGTCAGGCTTGTTCAATCAGGCTGTTTCGGGATAGGGAGGTGATGAAACGCATATGACGGTGTTACCGCGAGGGCGTCAAGTTCAGTTTGAAAAGGGGAAACCATGGCTGCCGAACCATATGATGTTGTCATCATCGGCGGAGCCATTATGGGGGCGTCAATCGGCTGGTTCCTGACCCAAAATCCTGATTTTGACGGCACAATCGCTATTGTAGAGCGCGATTCCACATTTCAGTATGCCTCAACAACCCTGTCCGCAGCCTCTATCCGACAGCAATTCTCAACCCCGGAAAACATCGCCCTTTCCCGATTCGGCCTGTCATTCCTGAAAGGCATGCCCGACCATTTTGGACCGGATGCCGATATCGGCCTTGTGGCAGGTGGCTATCTGATCCTGGCCAGTGAGGACGGAGAGAATACCCTCCGCAGCAATTATGCTGTCCAGCAGCAGAATGGCGCTGACATTCTCTGGCTTTCCGCAAATGAACTGGGTCAGAAATTTCCCTGGCTCAATCTTGATGATTTATGCGCTGGCACCCTCGGGCAAACCGGAGAGGGCTGGTTTGATGCCCACCTTCTTCTATCCACTCTGCGCAAGGCGCTGAAATCTCAGCCGTCCGTGACCCTTATAGACGGCGAGGTAGACGGCTTCAAACAAGCAAATAACAGGGTAACCGACGTCACCCTGACAGACGGACAGACGCTCTCGGCTGGCCATATCGTCAATGCTGCAGGCCCTCAGGCGGGCAGACTCTGTCAAACATTGGGCATAGATCTGCCTGTCGAACCCCGGAAGCGCTGCGTCTTTTACCAGGAATGCCCGGATACCGTGCCCGGCCTGCCACTTCTCTGCGATCCGTCCGGCTTTTATGTTCGTCCGGAAGGAAAGGGGTTCATCTGCGGGATGCCACCTGCACACGACCCGGCCGCAGATCACGACTTCACCGTCGACTACCCCCTGTTTGAAACAGAACTCTGGCCCCGACTGGCCCATCGAATCCCCACTTTTGAACGCTTGCGCCAGACCGGGGCCTGGGCCGGGCATTATGATTACAACGCCTTTGACCAGAACGCCGTTCTGGGATCCCATCCAGAGCTGCAGAACTTCATGTTCGCAAACGGGTTTTCAGGTCATGGCCTGCAGCATGGCCCCGGTGTTGGCCGGGCGCTGGCGGAACTGATTGTCTATGGCCACTATCAGAGCATAGACTTGTCCCTCTTCGCCTTTGACCGATTGCTTGAAAACCGACCCGTTATCGAGCAAAACGTTATTTGATACCCAAACCACCAGATGGATGCTGACCATGCCCGGCCCGATCGTTGTTCTTTCAAGCCATGTGGCCCGGGGCTCTGTTGGCGGACGCGGCGCAGGGTTCGCCCTAATGCGACGAGGTCATGACGTCTGGTCGGTTCCAACCATCATGCTGCCTTATCATCCGGGCCATGGGCGCGGAACACGCCTCGTTCCGGATCTGACTGAATTCAAATCCCTTCTGCAGGATCTGGCCGAGAGCCGCTGGGCCACAGAAGTTTCCGCCATCATGACCGGATATCTGGGGCATGCGGAGCAGGCCCCGATGATTGCGGATTTCATCCGTGACATGCGCATAAGAAATCCGGATCTGCCGGTTCTGTGCGATCCTGTCATCGGTGATGAGCGCGGGCTCTATGTCCCGCGCAACATCGCCGAGGCCATTCGCGATCACCTTTTACCTCTGTCAGATATCGCCACACCAAACCGTCATGAGCTGATGTGGCTCGCCGACAACATGAGTGTCGATGACAATGAAACCCTGGCCGGGCTTGCAAAAAAGATTGGTCCAAAGATCGTTCTTGCCACCTCGGCTTTTGCGATGATGAACAATCGTTCCGCCACGCTGCTGGTGGAAGATGGCCCGGTTCTGCTGGCGGAACACCCCACTATTCCGGCAGCACCCAACGGGCCGGGCGATATGATCGCTGCCCTGTTCCTCAGCGAATGGCTTGCCCATCGGGATACGAGACGCGCTCTGGAGGTCGCATCAGCGGGAATTTTCGAACTTCTGGCGCGTTCGGTTAAACAGGGCGCAGATGAACTGGCGATCGCCACCAATCAGGACAGCCTCGTCCGCCCTGTGGCCACCATAGCCGTGCGTCGCATTCTCTCGGCCAAACCAAAACCATGACCGATTCCCCTTCTGTTGCCGGGCTGGATGGCTGCAAAACAGGCTGGTGCATGGTAACCCTGTTGAATGGTAACCCGTCAAAGCCACAGTTTGAAGTGATCCCTCATATCAGTGAGGCAATCCACCATCCGCTCAAGCCAGCCATCCTTGCCATCGATATGCCGATTGGCCTGCCCGAACAGGCAATCAGAGGTGGGAGGGATGTTGAAAACAGTGTCAGGCCTCACCTTGGAAACAGGCAGTCCAGCGTTTTCTCAGTACCCGCCCGCTCCGCTGTCATGGAAGAGGACTACATCAAGGCCTGCGAAGCGGCACTGGCGCATTCGGACCCGCCTCGTAAAGTCTCCAAACAGTGCTTTAATCTCTTCCCGAAAATCCGGGAGATCGATGCCATCATGACACCGGATCTGGAACATCTCATCTATGAGGTTCACCCGGAGTTCGCCTTCTGGCGGCTGAATGACGGGCAGGCCATGCAGAGCCCCAAAAAGATCAAGAGCCGGGCCCATCCGGCAGGGATAGAAGATCGACAGGTACTTCTGGCAAAGCACGGAATCCCCCCAGGTTTCTTTAGCGAACCGCGCCCGAAAGGTGTCGGGGCCGACGACCGCGTAGATGCCACTGTCTGTGCCCTGATTGCCCTGCGTATCCTCAAAGGCGAGGCAGATGCATTTCCACCGGACTACAAACGGGACGGGCGCGGTTTGCGCATGGCCATCTGGGCCTGAACAAAGGAATACTCAGTCATGATTTCCCCTGAAATTTCCCATGAAATCACTCCTAAGATCGCGCCTGAAGCCATTCGCCAGACCTACAGTCTGATACAGCCCCATATCCGGCAGACACCGGTCATCAACATGGATGGGGCTGAATTCGGCCTCACCAATCCAGTCTCGCTCAAGCTTGAGCTCTTTCAGCATTCCGGCTCCTTCAAGGCACGGGGTGCCTTTACAAACCTGCTGACCCGCTCATTTCCCGAGGCAGGGGTCGCTGCCGCATCGGGCGGCAATCATGGTGCTGCAGTCGCCTTCGCCGCACGCAAGCTCAATGTGCCAGCCAATATCTTTGTGCCATCTATTTCAAGCCCCGCAAAAATCGAGCTGATCAGACAGGCCGGAGCCAATGTTCATGTTGAGGGCGACAGATATGCAGACGCTCTGGCGTTTTGCGAAGCATTTCAGGCCCAAACCGGCGCTGACGGCATCCATGCCTATGATGCACCTGAAACACTTCTGGGGCAGGCAACCACCGGCCTTGAATGGCAAAACCAGACCGACACTCTCGACACTGTGCTGGTGGCTGTTGGCGGCGGCGGCCTGATTGGAGGGCTTGCGAACTGGTTTCAGGGGCGGGTGAATGTAATCGGTGTCGAGCCGGAAGGCGCATCTGCGCTGCATCAGGCTCTCGATGCTGGCGCTCCAACAGATGTGGACGTCAATTCCCTTGCGGCAGACTCCCTTGGGGCCAGACGGATCGGACAGCTCGGGTTCGATGCCATGAAGGCCTATGGCTCCGGCACGGTGCTGGTGTCCGATAACGCCATTCGGCAGGCGCAGACACGACTATGGCAAACCATGCGCATTGCTGCGGAGCCCGGTGGCGCAGCAGCCCTCGCCGCACTGTTGAGTGGCGCATATACTCCGGCACCCCAGGAGAGACTGGGAATCCTTGTCTGTGGTGGAAACCTGGATCCCGCCACGCTGACTGGGTAAATAGCGAAAAACCCCATCAAACGACCTATGATGCGGAAAGGGATATTGTGTTTTCCGGCAAAATGGCTAGACACGCCGGAACGCAACAATCATTGGAGGGATGACAAGATGACAGACAAAGCACCGTTTCCTCACAAACTTCTCGTCGGCTACGACATGTTCCGCGAAGGTCGCCTGGCGCAGGAGAGATCCCGCTATGAAGCTCTGGCACGCCGGGGGCAGAAGCCGGAGGTCATGATCATTTCCTGCTGTGACAGTCGCGCGGCACCGGAAACAATTTTTGACTGCGGGCCCGGTGAGCTGTTCGTGGTCCGCAATGTGGCCAACCTCGTGCCCCCCTATGCCCCGGATGGCGATTATCACGGCACAAGCGCCGCGCTGGAATTCGCCGTCCAGGCTCTCAAGGTTCAGCATATTGTCGTCATGGGTCACGGCAGCTGCGGCGGCGTCAAGGCAAGCCTTGATGACAGCTTCCAAGCTCTGTCAGAAGGTGACTTCATCGGCAAGTGGATCAGCATGCTGAAACCGGCTATCGAAACTCTCGCCTGCCTTGAACTTGAGGACGGTGACGACCGCCAGCGCGCCCTTGAATATGCAGGCATCCGTCAATCCATCAGCCATCTTCGGTCCTTCCCCTATGTTGCAGAACAGGAAAAGGCAGGGCAGCTCAGTCTTCATGGTGCCTGGTTCGATATTTCAAGTGGCGAGCTGAGAACGATGAACCCTGAGACCGGATCGTTTGACAACGTATAAGATCAGGCCGTTCGGCCTAAAGCACCAGACCTTTAACTTGAATTGGTAGCGGTGCTTTAAGGATTTGTTTTTGCTCGAGCTTTTATCTGAAAAGTCTATCAACTTTTCAGAAGCACGCTGTAAAACACAAAAACGCCCGGCATAACTGCCGGGCGTTTAAGTCTGTAGAATGCAAATTTAACTTAGGCCGCAGCCTGCTTTGGTGAGATCAGGCCTTTGTTGACCAGAAGCTCTGCAATCTGAACCGCATTCAGAGCAGCACCCTTGCGCAGGTTATCGGAAACAACCCAGATATTGAGACCGAAATCAACTGTCGGATCCTCACGGATACGGCTGATATAGGTGGCATCTTCACCAGCACATTCATGCGGGGTGACATAGCCACCATCTTCGCGCTTGTCGACCACCAGACAGCCAGGAGCCTCACGCAGGATCTCACGCGCTTCATCGGCAGACAGCTCTTCATGGAATTCGAGGTTGATCGATTCCGCATGGCCGATAAACACGGGAACGCGCACTGCTGTTGCCGTGACCTTGATCGACTTGTCGAGCATCTTCTTGGTTTCGGCGACCATCTTCCACTCTTCCTTGGTGGAACCGTCATCCATAAACACATCGATATGCGGGATGCAGTTGAAGGCAATCCGCTTGGTGAATTTCTGAGCTTCAATCGGGTCGGAAACAAAGACGGCGCGGCTCTGGTTGAAAAGCTCATCCATACCTTCTTTGCCGGCACCGGATACGGACTGGTAGGTCGAGACGACAACACGCTTGATTTTGGCCCGCTCATGCAGAGGCTTCAGCGCCACAAGCATCTGGGCCGTTGAACAGTTCGGGTTGGCAATGATGTTCTTTTTGCCAAACGCGTCAACGGCGTCTGCGTTCACTTCCGGAACGATCAGCGGCACATCCGGATCGTAACGGAAGGCTGAGGAGTTATCGATAACAACGCAGCCCTGCGCGCCGATTTTCGGAGACCAGTCCTTGGAGATTGACCCACCAGCAGACATCAGAGCGATATCCGTGTCGGAGAAGTCATAGGTATCCAGCGCCTTCACCTTCAGGGTCGTGTCTCCGTAGGAAACTTCCGTACCCTGACTGCGACGGGAGGCGAGCGCCACCACTTCATCTGCCGGAAAGCCCCGCTCCTGCAGGATGTCCAGCATTTCCCGGCCCACATTCCCCGTGGCGCCGATAACTGCAACTTTGTAACCCATGGATTCCTAACTCCGATGCTCTCCCATCAATTCCGCGACCCGCGCCGCGTCTCACTCTCCGCCTGGTCCCGGGAGAGCATGTGGGAGACAAGCGAGGAGTCAGACCGTGGTGGTCTTGGTGGTTTTGATGGTGGTCGTCTTGGTGATCAGGGCACAGGCCATCGTGGCAGCAAAAGCCGCAGCACGTTTAGACCGAATGTGAGGCACAAAGCCGCTCATAGGATTACCCTGTTAAAAACCGACGCCTGTTCTAAACGCTTTTCCGGCCCTGTCAATGGGGCAAACCATCAGAACAGTCTTTGTTATTCCATCAAAATTTCATGATCAGTGGTCTGATGGCGAGGGCGGTCCACCATTTGACTCGGCATTGCCGCGTGCGGACCCTGCAGCATTGGGGTTTGAATTGGCAGCCTGCCCCAGAATATAACCCGCAATTGCACTGATCAAAGCCACCAGCCCGCGATCCACATCCTTGATCATCGCAAGAACAGCGATGGTCGGCAAAAGCATGGCAATTGTCAAAAGACGGAGATTATTGTCGGCCAGGCTGACATTGTGCGTCGTCATGAACTTGAAAAAGCCCTGAATAACAAGAACACTCAGCAGCAACAGTACAAGAACGATGAGAAAAACGATAATCGTACCCTGAGTGGGGCCTTGCAGGATCAAGGACTGGAAGACCCCATCGGCCTGCGAAACAGCATCGCCCGAATTGAGAGCCGGTTCCGTTTTTACATCATTTTCCGCCATCATTCCCCCCAATGATTGTACTCTATCTTACTGCAATCATTAAAGAGAGGCGGCAGACCGGAGTCAATTTCTATCGACTCCGGCCGTCTTTTCGATTTCTAACCGGCGATCTTCTGAATCTGGCTCAGAATGGCTGAACCCATCTCGTCTGTGCTGACCGCATTGCCGCCAGCACCGGCAATATCTCCGGTGCGCAAACCATCGGCCAGAACATTGGCAATCGCCGTCTCAACCATGGTGGCTTCTTCCACCATGCCAAGCGAATAGCGCATGGTCATGGCAAGAGAGGCGATCATTGCAATCGGGTTGGCAAGGCCCTGACCGGCAATATCCGGAGCAGATCCGTGCACAGGCTCATACATCGCCTTGCGCTTGCCAGTTGCCGGGTCCGGCTCGCCAAGGGATGCGGACGGCAGCATGCCAAGGGATCCGGTCAACATGGCAGCCACATCCGACAGCATGTCACCAAACAGGTTGTCACAGACAATCACATCAAACTGCTTCGGACGACGCACCAGCTGCATGCCGCAATTGTCTGCCAGAATGTGATCCAGTTCCACATCGGAATATTCCGCCTGGTGCACATCGGAAACCACCTGTTTCCAGAGCACGCCAGACTTCATCACATTGTTTTTCTCTGACGACGACACCTTGTTGGACCGGGTCCGCGCCATATCGAAAGCCACCCGCGCGATGCGCTCGATTTCACCCGTTGTGTAAAGCTGGGTATCGACAGCGCGCTTCTCGCCATTCTCAAGCGTCACGATTTCCTTTGGCTCGCCAAAATAGACGCCACCGGTCAGCTCGCGCACGATCAGGATATCCAGCCCTTCCACAATATCCCGCTTCAGGGATGAGGCATCAGCCAGCGCCGGATAGCAGATAGCCGGACGCAGGTTGGCAAACAGACCGAGATCCTTACGCAAGCGCAGAAGACCGGCTTCCGGACGCTTATCGTAGGGGACTGTATCCCATTTCGGGCCGCCAACGGCACCGAACACAATGGCATCAGCCGCCTGTGCCAGATCCATAGCGGCATCAGTGATTGCCTCGCCATGCGCATCATAGGCGGCACCACCCACCAGATCATTTTCAAGCTCGAAGGAATGGCTGGACTGACTGTTGAACCAGTCAATGACCTTTTTCACTTCGACCATGATTTCCGTGCCGATGCCGTCACCCGGCAGGAGCAGAAGTTTATGCGTAGCCATAGAAATTCACTCTCATTCCTCAAGCACATCCAGCAAAAGCCGGGTGCTCGGTCCGTTTAACAATTGCAGGGAAGCCCTAGGGGGAACCCCTAGACCCAGGGGCGGCTTGCCAGTTCCTTGTCCTCGAAAGACTGAATGCTGTCGCTTTTCTCAAGCGTCAGGCCAATATCATCCAGACCGTTGAGCAGGCAGTGCTTCTTGAAGGCATCGACGTCGAATGCAATGGCACCACCATCCGGGCCCTTGATTTCCTGGGCTTCAAGATCAACCGTCAGCGTCGCGTTGGAGCCGCGCGAGGCATCATCCATCAGTTTGTCCAGATCATCCTGACTGACGACAATTGGCAGAATGCCGTTCTTGAAGCAGTTATTGTAGAAGATATCCGCAAAGCTGGTGGAGATAACGCAACGGATACCGAAGTCGAGCAGAGCCCAGGGCGCATGCTCACGACTGGAGCCGCAACCGAAATTATCAGCCGCCACAAGAATTTCCGCATTGCGATAGGCAGACTGGTTCAGAACGAAATCCGGGTTCTCCGCACCATCCTCATTAAACCGCATTTCATAGAACAGGGATTTACCAAGGCCAGTCCGCTGAATGGTTTTGAGGAACTGTTTCGGAATAATCATGTCGGTGTCGACATTGATCATCGGCAACGGGGCGGCAACGCCGGTCAGCGTCGTGAACTTCTCCATCAGGGATCTCCAAACGTCTGCGGGCAGCGGTTCGGCACGCGCCCGAAAATACATCCCCGGTTCATGCGCTGGGAACAGCGTCTGGTCAAGCCCTTCGTACGAATCATTACACGAATTGACGGCGAAATCGGAAAATGAACACCAGATGAACCGCTATCTCAGATTTGGTTCAGTTGTCCTTGGGTAACGTTTGATCATTGAGAGGTTGGAGGAAGTCATGTCGAGATTGCCATTTGGACTGATTGTCGTTGCCACCACTGCCCTCGGTGTTGGTGCAGCAACATCACTTGGCAAGGCTTCCTCCTATCACAACGATTGTTCCAATATTTGTCCTGTTTGCCAGGATTCACAGTCGGCCCATTTGCCGTCTGCTTTTACCAATATTCACTGCATTTCGCAGGCTTTCTCTTTCAGCACGTAACCCTTTAGATCCGTTGGCAACAGCGGGTTCCCTAATTTGCCCAACGACTGGACCGTGCCTTCGGGCACGGTCTTTTTTGGTTCAGGTGATGTCATGAAATCCATGAGAGCAGATGCCATACACCAAATAGAACTGTCAAAAAGGCTGGCCAGAACAGGATCCGTTTCCAACGCGTCCATCGAGTTCTTTCGTGAAAACGGGTGAGTTCACCTTCAACCAGCGGATCCGGCTTGATAATGACGGGACGCCGCCCCCGCTTTCGGTGCCCAAACCAGCCCGGAACTGGCATTTTCGGGAGGGATTTATGCAGCCGATAACCACTCTTGGTCAGGTCAGCACCTCCAACGGGACAAAAGCCCTTGTCAGCCTTGTCCCTATCCCATTTCGAGCGTTTCCGCATCCTGCCCTCATCAAAAAAGCCGGCCCGGTTATCCCGGGTCGGCTCAGAATAAAGCGCAAAGATTGCAATGTCTCTACTGACTTCAACCGTAGTTGCGGATATCCACGAAATGACCTTCGATCGCAGCAGCCGCAGCCATGGCCGGAGAGACCAGATGGGTGCGGCCCTTGAAGCCCTGACGGCCCTCAAAGTTACGGTTGGAGGTTGACGCACAACGCTCGCCCGGCTTCAGCTTGTCGGCATTCATGGCCAGACACATGGAACAGCCCGGCTCACGCCAGTCAAAACCGGCGGCCGTGAAGATCTTGTCGAGGCCTTCCTGCTCTGCCTGTTCCTTCACAAGACCGGATCCCGGCACGATCATGGCGTTCACACGGTCACTGACGGTCTTGCCTTCAACAACCCGGGCGACAGCGCGCAGGTCTTCAATACGGCCATTGGTGCAAGAGCCGATAAAGACGCGATCAATAGCGATATCCGTCATCTTCGTGTTGGCTGCAAGGCCCATATAATCCAGTGCACGCTCAACAGCCGCGCGGCGGGTCACGTCTTCAATCGTGGACGGATCCGGAACCGTACCGGTTACAGTGGTCACATTCTCCGGGCTGGTGCCCCAGGTGACAATCGGCGGCAGGCTTGCAGCGTCCAGCTTGATAATCGTATCAAACTCTGCACCTTCATCGGTATAAAGCGTTTTCCAATAGGCAAGAGCCTGCTCGAACGCGGCGTCCTTCGGAGCCTTCGGGCGACCCTTGATATAGTCGAATGTGGCCTGGTCCGGCGCGATCAGACCGGCGCGAGCACCGCCCTCAATCGACATATTGCAGACAGTCATCCGGCCTTCCATGGACAGCGAACGAATAGCTTCACCGGCGTATTCTATCACGTGTCCGGTGCCGCCAGCTGTGCCGATCTCGCCAATCACCGCCAGAATGATATCTTTTGCCGTCACGCCATCAGGCAGGGTCCCGTCAACCTGCACCAGCATGTTTTTGGCTTTTTTCTGAACCAGGGTCTGGGTTGCAAGGACGTGCTCAACTTCAGACGTGCCAATGCCGTGTGCCAGCGAACCGAATGCACCATGGGTGGAGGTGTGGCTGTCACCACAGACAATGGTCATGCCCGGCAGCGTGAAGCCCTGCTCCGGTCCGACGATGTGAACAACACCCTGACGCTTGTCGAGTTCATTATAATACTCGACGCCGAATTCAGCCGCATTCTTGGCAAGTGTTTCCACCTGCAGGGCAGAATCCGGATCATCGATGCCCATGCTGCGGTCTGTTGTCGGAACGTTATGGTCAACCACCGCCAGCGTCCGCTCAGGTGCACGCACCTTGCGGCCCGTCATACGCAGACCTTCAAAGGCCTGCGGAGACGTCACTTCATGAACAAGATGGCGATCAATATAGAGAAGGCAGGTGCCATCATCCTGCTGATCAACCAGATGGTCATCCCAAATCTTGTCATAAAGCGTGCGTGGTGCAGACATACTATTTTCCTCGAGTCCCGGCGCAGATTATCTTCCGGCTTGAAGAGTCTTTCCGCTATGGACTTTGCATAAATTCCAGACTGAACCGTTCATTTGCGAAAGTCTGGCCTGTCCGTCAAGCCCTAACGCCAATGATTAGCCGAAATCATGCCATTTTGATGGCTTTGAGCGAGTAGGACAGCGGCAGGCGAGGCTGACCCTCAGGCAGCCCGAACTGGTCTTCACCAACTTCTACCATCATGGGAACATGCTTCCAGGTCAGCGTATCATGCTCGTGCAGCCATTGCAGACCAAGACCATGGCGGCTCAATGCTGCCAGGACATCAGAGAGCGGATGATTCCACTCATAACAGCGCCTGTGCGTCAACGGCTGGCCATCCCCTGCATAAGAATAGTCTTCATCCCACTCAAGCGGTCCGTCTACGGATGTTCTCCAGTCATATTTGGCAACCAGCCTGCCATTTTCCTCATCCAGAACCATGAAAGACGGATGCGCTTCTGCAAGATACACTATGCCACCCGGCTTCAGAACAGCAGAGACCACACGGGCCCAGCCGTCTATATCCGGCAACCAGTTCAAGGCCCCCCAGCTGACGTAGACCATATCGAATGTCTGCCCGCCAAGGGCCGTGTCAGCATTATAGACATCTGATTGCACAAACCTCGCTTCCGTCCCCGCCTCTGCGGCAAAATCCCGGGCAGCCTTGATCGACTCCGAAGAGAAGTCCACACCCGTCACAGTCGCGCCAAGATGAGCAAGGCTCAAGGTATCAAGCCCGATATGGCATTGAAGATGGACAACTGATTTCCCGGCTATATCCCCGATTTCATCGGCTTCCAGAGCATGAAGGCATGAACCGCCGGCCATCACTTTGTCGATCCGATACAGGCCGGTCGTATCCTTTTTGTGGATCAGAGCCCGGTTATCCCAGTTCTTCAGATTGGCATCACTGAAAATCGTCATTCTTCAGCCCTCGAGAGTTGCGCTGAATGGGATCCACGCAACGTGCTTATACATTCACTGAAGCGAGTTGTTACTCGCCAAACCGGTTCCCACTTTGGCGCAACGCGCTTTAGGCAACAAAAAAGGCGGGCCAGATGGCCCGCCTTTGAATTCCATCTGAATAAGAACCTTATTCAGCAGCAGATGCTTTTTCTGCAGCTTTTGCAGCTTTTGCTGCAGCAACCCGGGCGCGGTCAGCATCGTTGAGACGCTTGGTGCGAACGCTGGTGGATTCTGCGATACGTGCAGACTTACCGCGACGGCTGCGGAGATAGTAAAGCTTGGCGCGACGGACCTTACCGCGGCGAACGACATCAATGGAGTCGATCATCGGGGAATAGATCGGGAATACACGCTCAACGCCTTCACCATAGGAGATCTTGCGAACCGTGAAGCTCTCGTTCAGGCCACCGCCCTTACGCGCAATGCAAACGCCTTCATAGGCCTGCACACGCTCACGGTTACCTTCCGTCACGCGTACGTTGACGCGGAGGGTGTCACCAGGAGAGAATTCCGGAACGGAACGCTTTGCAGCAACTTCCGCGATTTGCTCTTTTTCGAGCTCAGCAATGATGTTCATTAGTCCGTCCTTATTCTGAGGCGCGGCCAGAGCGTCCAATGCGCTCGACAACAACAAGAGCTGCTGCGTCGCAAGGGACGAATTCGTCGTGCCGGACTATTCGGATAAAACGTTGGGCGCACCTATAAGCGATCAGATAGGCTTTGTCATGTCTTTTTTGATACTATCATGACGATGATTTATCCGTTAACGCCATCCCCAATGCCGCTGTCGTTACAAGTAAAATTGAAAAGACACCATTGATGCCAACCCACTCGCCCAGAAGAATTGCGCCAACAATCATTGCAACAACAGGCTCGATGGAAATCAATACACCATAGTTCAGTGCTTTCATGCGTTTCAGCGCCTCGAACTCAAGAAAGAACGGCAGGGCTGTTGACAGGATGGCCACAACGCCAACGCCTGTCAGAAACAACGGATTATCGAATGCAAGTCCAAGTGCATCGAACCCTGATAGCGGGAACAGCACAAGAGCCGCAATTGTCAGGCCAAGCGCAAGACCGGACCCACCTTTGAGGCGGCCGCCAACATATTGACTGGTCAGGATAAAGCTGGCCCATCCGAGCGCCGCAGCAAAGGCATATGCGATGCCTGCCGGATCAATATCACCGCCAATTTCAGGGGTCAGCAAAAACAGGCCAAATCCCGCCAGCCCAACCCAGAGAGCATCCAGAAGGCGTTTTGAGGTGACAAGGGCAACGCCGAGCGGCCCCATAAATTCAATAGAGACCGCAATGCCAAGAGGGATACGGGCAATTGCCTCGTAAAAACACCAGTTAAACACAGCAATCGATGCGCCATAGAACAGCAACATCCCATACAAGCGAGGGGGATGCCCCCTGAGCGACGGGCGGCAGAAAAGGCAGAGCACACTGCCCGCAAGCAGAAGGCGCAGGAAAACAAGCTGAACGGGGCTGAAAACGGCAAACAGATAAACAGCAAGGGCGGCGCCCAGCTGGATGCACAGAATAGCGACAATCAGGAGGCCCGATGGCGGAACAGCATTCAGGCCAGATATCGTCCAGCGCTGTTTGGCCTTATTTTCCGCTGAAACCGTCTCTGAAAAACCGGTATGTGTCATAAGCTCTCGTCCGGAACAATCAGGCCGATCTTGTCTAATCCTGTTCTTCCGCGCAATAGGCATTCCAGAGATCAGGGCGTCGCTCTGCGGTCAACGTACGGGCTTCACTCTTGCGCCATTCAGCAATCTTACCATGATGCCCGGATGTCAGGATGTCAGGAATGGCCTTCCCTTCCCAGACGGCCGGACGGGTATAATGGGGATATTCAAGAAGGCCGGATTCAAAGCTCTCATCTTCGCCTGAGGCTTGCGCGCCCATGACACCTGGCAACAGGCGGATACAGGCATCCAGCAGCACCAGAGACGCCATTTCGCCACCTGACAGAATATAATCGCCGATGGAGACTTCTTCGAGCTGGCGTCCGTCAATCACTCGCTGGTCAACCCCTTCGAACCGTCCACAGACGAGGACAACGCCATCCCCTGAAGCCAGCTCCCGAACGCGAGCCTGATCCAGCGGTCGGCCCCTCGGGCTCAGCAGCAATCGCGGGCGGTTGTCTGTTCCAACCGAGTCAATAGCATCAGCCAGAACATCCGGCTTCAGCACCATGCCAGGACCACCACCTGCCGGGGTATCATCAACCGTATGATGCCTGTCATGAGCGAAGGAACGAATATTGACCGTGTCCAGCGCCCAGCGCCCTTGCTCAAAAGCCCGACCGCTGAGACTCTGGCCAAGAGGCCCTGGAAACATATCCGGATAGAGAGTCAGAATGGTCGCGCGCCAGCTCATGCGCCGGTCTCACGATCATCGGCACCCGGCTGGGCAATGATCTCATCAGGAAGGTCGATTGTGACAACGCCTTCATCCAGCGAAATCGCCGGGACCACGGCCATGGTGAAAGGCAACAGGGTGGTCTTGCCTGATCCGGATGTAATCTCAACAAGATCTCCGGCACCAAAGTCAAAAAGGCCAGAGACTGTCCCAAGCGCCTGGCCGTCAACAGATACAGCAGACAATCCGATCAGATCAGCATGGTAGAATTCGTCATCATCCTCTGCCTCGGGCAAGGCAGACCGATCCACAAACAACTGAAGCCTGTTCAGTGCTTCCGCTGCATTTCTATCGCGGATTCCTTTGAAACGGACGACGACAACACCCTTGGACGGGCGAATGGTCTCCACCTCCAGAACGGCTGGTTTCCCATCCGTTGAAAGCGGGCCATAAGAACCAAGTTCAAGGGGATCCGAGGTGAAGGATTTGACCCTCACCTCACCCTTGATGCCATGAGCGGCACCGATCACACCAAGACATAACAGGTTCTGATCAGCGCCCATGGCACACCTCGCTTGAAATCAAAGAGGCTTATTCTGCAGCCGCTTCTTCAGAAGCTTCGGCAGCAGCAGCGGCAGCTTCTTCTTCCTTCATGCGCTTCTCTTCAGCACGCTCAACAGCCTTTTTGCCCGGCTTGGCTTTATTCGGGTTGCTGCGAGCCGGACGGGTTGCGATGCCAGCGGCGTCCAGAAAACGGAGGACACGGTCGGTCGGCTTGGCGCCATTGGCAATCCAGTGCTGGACACGCTCGATGTCGAGCTCAACGCGCTGCTCGGAATCACGCGGCAGAAGCGGGTTGTAGGTGCCGACTTTCTCGACGAAACGGCCGTCACGCGGAGAGCGGACATCAGCAACAACGATGCGGTAGAACGGGCGTTTTTTAGAGCCACCACGGGCCAGACGAATTTTAAGAGCCATAACAGGATCCTTTGTTTGATATCTCAGTGTTCGTTAATCCGGCAAAGCCGGAGTGATTTACTTTTTCTTGCCCTTGCCGAGGCCGGGCAGTCCCGGAAAGCCGCCCATTCCAGGCAAGCCACCGGGCAGACCGGGCGGAAGACCACCCGGCAATCCCTTTGAAAGATCGGGCATCTGCGGCATGTCACCGGACTTTGCCATAGCTTCCAGTTCAGCCGGATCGATATTCGGCATACCTCCACCAAACAGGCCGCCCAGCATGCCGCCGCCTTTGCCCTTGCCAAGCTTCTTCATCATGTCGGACATCTGCCGATGCATTTTCAGAAGCTTATTGATGTCCTGCACCGAAGTGCCGGACCCTGCAGCCACACGCTTCTTGCGATTGGCATTCAGGATTTTCGGATTGCTGCGTTCCTTTTTGGTCATCGACTGGATAATCGCCACCTGGCGCTTGATAATCCCGTCATCCATATTGGCCGCAGCCAGTTGTTTCTTCATCTTGCCAATGCCGGGCATCATGCTCAGCATGCCGGACATACCACCGATCTTCTCCATCTGCTGGAGCTGGTCCGCCAGATCCTGCAGATCAAAATTGCCCTTGCGAAGTTTCTCAGCCGCTTTCTGGGCCTGCTCGGCATCAATCGCCTCAGCTGCCTTTTCAACCAGCGAGACAATATCGCCCATGCCGAGAATGCGGTCGGCAATCCGGGACGGGTGGAAATCCTCAAGAGCATCGGCCTTCTCGCCGGTACCGATCAACTTGATCGGCTTGCCGGTTACAGCCCGCATGGACAAGGCCGCACCACCGCGACCGTCGCCATCAACACGGGTCAGAACGATGCCTGAAATGCCAACCCGATCATCGAAGGACTTGGCCACATTAACCGCATCCTGACCGGTCAGAGAATCGGCAACCAGCAGAATTTCGTGAGGCTGAGCCTTTGCCTTGATCTCGGCCATCTCGACCATCAGGGGCTCGTCCACATGGGTCCGGCCGGCGGTATCCAGAATGACCACATCGTAACCGCCGAGACGGGCCGCATTCATCGCCCGGTCCGCAATCTGCGGAGGCGTCTGGCCAACCACAATCGGCAAGGTCTCAATAGCGTTCTGCTCACCCAGAACCTTCAGCTGCTCCATCGCAGCCGGGCGACGCGTATCGAGCGACGCCATCAGAACCTTCTTGCGGCTTCGCTCTGTCAGACGACGGGCGATCTTGGCAGTCGTGGTTGTTTTACCGGATCCTTGCAGGCCAACCATCATGATGGGCACTGGAGCCGATGCATTCAGATCGATTGTCTCGGCGTCCGACCCGAGCATGTCCACAAGCTGGTCGTGAACAATCTTCACCACCATCTGGCCCGGGGTCACCGATTTGACGACTTCCTGCCCGACAGCACGGCTGCGCACCTTGTCAGTGAAGGAACGGACCACATCCAGCGCCACATCCGCCTCAATCAGCGCACGACGCACCTCTCGCAAGGCAGCGTTCACATCCGCATCGGATAACGCGCCGCGCTTGGTCAGCTTGTCAAAAATACCGCTCAGTCGATCGGACAGGCTTTCAAACATGAATCCATCTCTTTACTTGCCGCACTCCCGGAGCAAACGACAATCCATACCAAAACGACACCCGCGGGCGCACAGCGCTGGCGGATGGTGACCTCCGGGATCTCTTTATACCTTGCGGGTCCCGGTCGGCGGCTCAATTGTCATCATCTCACAGGAGATTGGCGGTTTTTATGCGGAACAGCACAAAAGGTCAAGACCTTCCGTATCCAATGCCACTCTGATACGCGAAACAGACGCCGGCCTATCTCGCATAATGCTTAATGGCCTCCTCAAGATCATCAATGATGATCGCTTCACCATCTTCAACAAGGATCGCACCATCGCAATACTCTCGGAGGGTACGCATACTGTGAGAAACCATTATGATGTTTGAACTGGCGAGCTTGGTTCGGAAAACCCGACGGCACTTCTTCTTGAAGTGAGCATCACCGACTGCGGTCACCTCATCAATAAGATAAGTGTCAAACTGGATACCCATGCTGATACCGAAGGCGACCTTGGATTTCATACCGGAGCTGTATGTGGAGACCGGACTGTAGAAATAAGCCCCTATATCAGCAAAATCCCGCACATAATCGACAAGCTCATCTGTATCAACGCCGTAGATCCTGGCAACGAACCGTGTGTTTTCCAGACCGCTCATCGTGGCAGCCAGACCACCGGAAAACCCGATTGGCCAGGACACGTTGGCATCCCGATAGATGTGGCCTCTATCCGGCTGTTCTGCACCGGCAATAAGACGCATGATCGTGGATTTTCCAGCACCATTCCGCCCGATAAGAGCCATATTCCGGTCTCGTGGCAGAACCAGATTAAAATCCTTCAGAATAACCTTCCGGCTGTTCTTTATCCGATAGGATTTGGATACATTTTCAAAACGGATCATGGGTTTCGTCTCTAACTCACATACCGTCTGGTAAAGCGTTCAGCGATCAGACCCAGCACCGTCAGGGTCAAACCGAATGTCAAAAGATACCATTTCTCCAGAGTAAACGCATGATAGGTCGGATAAAAGGCCGTTCGAAACCAGTCAATCAGATGCACCACCGGATTCCAGGACAAAAAATACCGGATATTCGGGGGCATACTGTCCGGAATAAAGAAGATCCCGGATATGAAGAACATCGGCCGCGATATAATCGTTTCAACCCGGCTCCAGACAGCAAACAATCTGAAAAGGACCAGATTACATACGCCAACACCCACACCGAGCAAAACGCCTGAAAAGAATGCCATCAAAAGAGTAGCTATATCCTTCGGGTAATGGCCATATCCGGTCACATTCAGGACCGAGAAGAACACCAGCATAATTGCAATATTGGTGACAACGATAACGACAATTCGGGCTATCAGAATATCGAGCTCATTAATCACCGGATAGGACAAAAGAGACTGGTTCTGCTGCAGAGCTTTCATGAGCTTTGAGGATAGATGCTTGTAGAGCGTAAAAGCCAGAATGCCTGTCGCAAAAAACATAGCAAAATGCTGGCCAAGCGCTGGGTGCCGGCCAACTGCAGAAAAAATTGTAACCAGCAAGGCTATGCCGGCAGCAGGCTCAGCAATGGCCCACAGAAGACCGAATTTCGTATCACCATAAGTCGCACGTGCTTCCCGCAGAACAAGCGCCCCGAGCACACGCATCTGGACGATCATCGCCTGATTAAATGCACTCATAAAATCTGAATTTCCTTCTCACAGGACCTTCGGTCAGGCGAGATGATCCCTGATCGAATAGAAGATCACAACACCAACGCCCCAGAACACAATGGAAAGGATAGAAATAATGGCCACCGACAGCAGACGTCTTGGATAAGCAGCCAGTTCCGCAACAGATGGATTAACGAAGACCGCCAGATACCGTTGATTGCGATCCGCATCCGCACGCGCACGCTCAAGCGACGCCAAAGTCGCAGCATACATCTTCTCGGCAAATTCACGATCCAGCAGCAGCTCTTCATAATTCGACAGGAGAGATGTCAGGGCCTGAAAACGCTTCTCATCACCAGTAGTCTCTGTCTGGTTCGTCTGTACACTGCGCGGCAGGCTCAGTTGCTCTTTCTGCCGGGCAAGCTGGTTCTCAAGCGCAAGCTCTTCACGCCGAAGATTCTTGATCGTTGGTGAATCATCCGAAACCTCGTTGCGCAATGCCGCGATCTGAATCCGAATCGTCGCAAGCTGAGCTTCCAGACCACTGATGATGGTCAACTGGCCTTCAGCATTCTTGGTAGGGTCAATCTCGTTATTGTCTTCGCGAAACTTCAGGGTGCTCTGCCGCAAGGCTCTGACCCGAAGTTCAGCACGCGTAACCTCTTCCCGAGCATATTTCACCGTATCTTGCCGCGCCTGCTCCGACAGTCGGTTAACCAGCTGGCCTGTCTTCAGGACAACTTCATCAGCAATGCGCTTGGCATCCTCTGCCCGAAAAGCATCCACTTCGAAGGTGATGATATTGGTCGCCGCATCAAAGGACGTATCAATGCGACCAAGCCAGTAATCTATCAGGTCTTCAATCGGCACTTCAGGATCAAGACGCGTCAGAAAATCAGCCTCAGGTCGACTGAACAAAGCCCTGATATCAAGGCTTTCCTGCAGGGCCTCAACAAGCTCCCGGCTCTCAAGATAATCAAGGATGATATAGGAGTCCGTCGTAGTGGAGCCGGAATCAGCAACACCTGTGATGCTTGTCAAAAGATCCGTAGAAGGAACACTGGACTGACTGCGCACAGTGAAATGAGCTGTTGCATTATACCGATCACTGGCAATCAGGCCAAAATACAAAACAGACAATATAATCGGCAAAACGACGAACAGGAGCGCTGATACTCCCATACCGAACCGACGTAACTGGCCCGGCTTTACGCCGCCAATACTGCCAAGTTTCAGAAGCGCAACCTGACGATCGATCTGAGGTCTGGTTTCGGACTTAAGCCTAGGCAGAGCATCAGGGTTTTTCTTGGTCTGTAAGGCAGTAACCGTCGCAGACGCCGGTTCCACTCTCCGCTTGGCCTTCTTCCGGGGAGCAGCTGGTCGCTTATTCGGTACTTCTGACAAGAGTGATACTCCATATCCGCCAGTAAAATGACACGTCAAAACCTGATGCGGTCTGTCTTTTATTACTGGCCAGAGCTTCGTTGTAGTGCATGACTCGCTTCTACGGCAAGCCATTAATTGATAGCGCCCGAAAGGCCGAGGCCACGTAAAAACCGATTTGGGCTTTTTGATGTTTCCTGAAGATGATCCTATCTGCGTCAGGTTTACATCGTGTTAAGCATGTTGACCGTCTGCCCCGGCACCGCCCATTTCAACAGCAGGTTCTACACGGTTTGTCGCGGGGAGAAAGTCTGACTTATCCCCGTCCTTTCCTGCCGATTTATAGTCATCTCACAACCCGTGAGGAGACTTTCATGTCCGACAAGACCGCCCGCCACAGCCTTCCTTATATCATGCCTTCTCAGGCTCAGAAACACGTCACTCACAACGAGGCCCTGCGCCAGCTTGATGTCTTTGCCAATCTGCAGCTGGTTGCCCGGGATCAGAACACACCACCGCAGGCCCCTGCTGACGGGGAATGCTACAGCCTCGGCACCAGCCCTGACGGATCGTGGGCAAACCGCGCCGGGCAGATTGCAGCCTATCTGACGGATGCATGGTACTTTGCCCGACCATTTGACGGTTTGCGGGCCTATGATCTGGGATCCGGGGAACTCCTGCGTCATGACGGCACGCAATGGCATCTGATCACAACGCAGAACACCTCACCTGAACAATTCGGTATCAATACCAGCGCTGATGATACAAATCGTCTTGCGGTCAAATCAGACGCCATTCTCATGAGCCATGATGATGTTACCCCTGGAAGCGGAGATGTGCGTCTCAATCTCAACAAGGCGACGGACAGTCAGACAGCCAGCCTCATCTTTCAGACCGGCTTCTCCGCCAGAGCCGAGTTCGGGCTGACAGGTGACGATAACTGGCGGGTCAAGGTCACTTCAGACGGCAGCAGCTGGAACGATGCGCTGATTGCAGACGCAGATACAGGTCAGATGACCTTTCCCGCGGGCCTTCTTCATCCGGCCAGTGGTACCCGCCCGCAAGGATTTGTCGGCATTGACGGTGCATCCACAATCTATCGCGTTCATGCGCCTCACAAACAGAACCCGAGGCTGATGCAGATCGCGTCCATATCAGGAAACCGCATCACCCTGACAACAGCGGATGCTGAACTCGTCATAAACGCGTTCTCTGCCAGCTCCGCCATGATCCGCATATGGAATACAAGCAGGACACCCATGGAAAGCACATGGGTGACCGGCAGCCCGACAACCACATCACTTGACGTGCATTCATCAGCATCAATTGCCAGCTGGTCTTCTGGCGACACAATTCAGGTAGGCGAACCGCTCTCGGAGATCTCGACCCGTGTCATGGCACTCGATGTCAGTCCTATGCTGATCAGCAAATTCGGACAATCCTTTCGTCAGTCGGGCGTCCTAGCAAAATACCTGCTGATTGGTGACACAAATCAGCTTACCCCTCTGCAAACAATCGATATCGGCCTCACGCCAACGGGCGCAGGAGGGTCTTTCAACAACGCCACATCAAACAATCAGGGCGTGGCTGGCCAGGGGATTCTCTATATTCCGTGCAGCGAAAAATCACCGGTATCAGAATCAAACCTGATTTTCATACGAGAAACCGCGCCATCCAATGCGCCTGTTATCACCATGGCCTTTGTTGCAATTCTGGGGGTTCTGGTCGACCTGTAAACGATGGGTTTTGACTCAGGGTCAAGACTCGTTGCTCACGCCCATTCTGCGATAGTCCTTTTTCGTCCGGCGCGACGGAGGTCCGCAGGAAACCTTCTGGTTTTCAAGGATCTCCAACAAAGCCGGCGGTAAAATGACCCTAGAACCCGGTTGCTGCTGTTGCAGTCTGATAGGCCTGAATAGCCTGTTGGATCTGGGACGCGGCAAAACGATCACGCTCTTCGGTCTCTTCCTGCAAGGACAACGGTCCAGGCAAGGCTGTCTGCGATGGCTCTGACGAATCTTCATCTCCACCATTGATCCGTCTCTCCTGCAGCTCAGCCCGCGCCTGTGCCAGACCCTGCTGGGCCTGTCTGGCAACAGCCAAATCCTGAGAAGATGGTTCTGCCGGCGCAAGTGCCGCACGAATGACCACATCCAGTTTGCGGATAGTCTCTTCCGGATCCCCGGCAACCGGAGCCGCATCAATGGAAACCTCACCACCAATCGCATATCGCTTGCCGTCGGGGCCCGTCACTTCTGTATAGGTCGGAGGTCCGGCAAACTCACCGCCGACAGTCGCATGGGCCTGTTCATGAGCACGGACTTCAGCATCCCGATCCTTGAGTTTCCGAACCTGCTGCTCCTCTTCCTCAGACAGATCATTAGGTCCAGACTCGTTTTTGGATTTTTTCGGAGAATCCGTAGCCGACCCGTTGGCAGCAGATTGGGATGGTGATCGCAATGCATTGGCTGTCAGGCTGGCCGTCGCATTCCCCTGAGGTCTGACTGCAGCGGACGATGTATCGAGATTGTTGTTCTCACGCTCGCCCGTTCGCCCGCCCCGCAACACATCAGGCGGGTCGGCGCGCTGAAACACAGGAACGGCAGCACCAAGACGATCGATCATACAATCACTATGAGCAGTGGAAAGTATGCAAATCTTTAACCGGACGTTCACACCTTGGTGAATGCATCAAAAAAACACCTGAAACGGTGAATGTTTTTGAGAACCTGCTAGAGTATCAGTTAGAAATACATGGCTTACGACCCTATCTTAGGGTCAAGACTCATGACTATCGCAGAATGGACGTGAGCAATGAGTTTTGACCCTAAGGTCAATAAATCAGTCTGGACGTGCATATTAGATGTTTGACGCATTGAAACAGTTCATCGACCGGTTGTCCGGTCAGCCCCATGACTCTGCATTCGCGGATGATGACCATCGGCTCGCCGCTGCCGCATTGCTGGTTCATGCGAGCTCCGTAGATGGTGTGGTGTCGGGATCAGAAAGGGAAAAGATCAAGACCCTGCTGATGGAACGGTTCGGCCTTGGTCCCGCAGAAACAGACGAACTGATCACCGAAGCCCGTGACAAGGAACTGGAAGCCGTGGATCTCTATGGCTTCACCACGGTCCTGAAACGGAATCTCGATGAAGAAGGCCGTGAGAAAGTCATCGGGATGCTGTGGGATCTGGTCTATGCGGATGGCATAGTCCATGAATTCGAGGATAATCTGGTCTGGCGTGTCGCTGAGCTTCTGGGTGTCTCCGGCCGCGATCGGATGCGGCTGAGATGGCAGGCAGAAAGCCGCTCTGAAATCGCCGAAGACCCCGAATAAGGCCATTATCTGACCGGTGTCAGCCTGTCTCGCAGTCGACAGGGCTTGCCAAACTGCGAAATTTCCCGTAAACGCCTCCGCGTACCCGATCAGCGGTCTGCCGCCGGTCGGGCGTTTGCGTTTTCATTCTGTCACAAAGTTCTGGCACGGTGACGCGCTTTTGACAGCCTCCCTGTAGAGGCATCACGTGATACCGGGTTCTGCAGCAGCACGAAGCGTTGCATTCCCTTCTCTGGAAAGTTCGAGACCCCATGAAACTGCGCAATATTGCGATCATCGCGCACGTTGACCACGGCAAGACGACCCTGATCGACGTTCTTCTCAAACAGTCCGGTGCCTTTCGCGACAATCAGCGCGTGGAAGAGCGGGCCATGGACTCAAATGACCTCGAGCGCGAGCGTGGCATCACCATCCTGGCCAAAGTCACCTCCCTTGTCTGGAAAGACACCCGGATCAACATCGTCGACACACCGGGTCACGCCGATTTCGGCGGTGAGGTTGAGCGTATCCTGCACATGGTCGACGGCGCGATTATTCTTGTAGACGCCGCCGAAGGCCCGATGCCGCAGACCAAATTTGTGCTGTCAAAAGCACTGAAGATCGGCCTCAAGCCGATTGTCGCGATCAACAAGATCGACAAGCCGGAACAGCGCGCCGATGAGGTGCTGGATGAGGTTTTCGATCTCTTTGCCGCACTTGATGCAGACGAAAACCAGCTTGATTTCCCGGTTCTGTACGGGTCCGCCAAACAGGGTTGGATGGCACAGGAACCAGCAGGTCCGCAGGATTCCATGGGTCCGCTTCTCGACATGGTTCTGGATCATGTGGCCGAGCCGGAAGCCGAAGACGGCAATTTCCGCATGCTGGCAACCACCATTGAATCCAATCCGTTCCTCGGCAGGATCCTCACCGGTCGCGTCGTCTCCGGCAAGGCCGTTGCCAACATGCCGATCAAGGCACTGAGCCGGGACGGCAAAACCGTCGAACAGGGTCGCATTTCCAAGGTCCTTGCCTTCCGTGGTCTGGATCGCCAGCCGATTGAGTCAGGTGAAGCCGGAGATATTGTTGCCATTGCCGGCATGCAGACAGCCACGGTGGCTGATACACTTTGTTCACCGGATGTCGCCACACCGATCGAAGCCCAGCCGATTGATCCACCGACCCTTTCCATGACGTTCCGCGTCAATGACGGTCCTCTGGCTGGCACTGAAGGCAGCAAGGTGCAGAGCCGTGTGATCCGCGACCGTCTCTATGCGGAAGCAGAAGGCAATGTGGCGCTGAAGATCGAGGATTCGACAGAAGCTGAAGCCTTCATCGTATCCGGTCGTGGCGAATTGCAGCTTGCCGTCCTGATTGAAAACATGCGCCGTGAAGGCTTCGAGCTCTGCGTCGGCCGTCCGCGTGTGGTTTATCAGCAGGACGAAAACGGCAATCGCCTTGAGCCGATTGAGGAAGTCATCATCGATGTGGATGATGAGCATTCCGGTGCTGTTGTTCAGAAACTGTCGGAGCGAAAAGCCGATCTTCTGGAAATGCGCCCGTCCGGCGGTGGCCGTACGCGTCTGATGTTCCATGCACCAACACGCGGTCTGATCGGCTATCAGTCTGAACTGCTGTCCGACACCCGCGGAACCGCGATCTTCAACCGCCTGTTCCACGGATATGCTCCGTACAAGGGTGAGATCCCAAGCCGTCACACCGGTGTTCTGATCTCCAATGGTGATGGCGAGGCTGTTGCCTACGCCCTGTTCAACCTGGAAGATCGCGGCCCGATGATGATTGACCCGGGCGTCAAGGTCTATCGCGGCATGATCGTTGGTGAGCATACCCGCGGCAATGATCTGGAAGTCAACGTGCTGAAGGGCAAGCAGCTGTCAAACGTCCGCTCTGCGGGCAAGGATGATGCAGTCAAGCTAACAACCCCGATCCGTCTGTCTCTTGAAGCTGCCCTGTCCTACATCACAGATGATGAGCTGGTTGAGGTTACCCCTGAAACCATCCGTCTCAGAAAAGCACTTCTGGACCCGCATGATCGCAAGCGGGCCGAACGCGCCAAGAATGCTGCAGCGTAAAAACTGCGTATAAAATAAAGAGCGTTGCGCCGGGACGGATTTTGTTTTGGTGCAACGTGCTTCATAACGAGAAAACCCCGCCCTCTTTCGAAGGCGGGGTTTTCTTTTTCACTGTGCTCGTCAGGCAAGCGAACGGAGATTAGATCCGCTCGAGGTTTGCAGCCTGCTTGCCACGGCCACGCGGATCATCTTCCACGTCAAAAGCCAGCTTGTCACCTTCGTCAACCGGGCCAACACCAGAGCGCTCAAGAGCGGTGATGTGAACGAAAACGTCCTTGTTGCCGCCTTCCGGTGCGATAAAGCCGAAGCCTTTTGTCTGATTAAAAAATTTAACTGTTCCGTTCATGCGCATGGGAAACTCCTTTTCCGCACGAGAGTAAGTAGGTTGGATGTCACTAATGTGATATCCGGGTCATCTCAGATCGTCGGGAAAAGTCGTCCAGCCTTTCAGGCAGATGGCGTCTCAGCCGCTTCCGAGTTGCGCTCAAAACAAATGTCAAAGACGCTGCCAACGGATATAGTCTGAATCCGATGGAGCGGCAAGGAATTTAGACCGTATCCTCAATCAATATAAATGGAACAGCTCACCGGAGCGCAAGCGCCTGCCGCAGCACAGAGCCCACGCGGCCCTTTGTTTCCGGGCTGTTACGACAATTGAAATCCCGCGCCATGCTGTCTGCAGCCTGCCGTGCCAGTACATTGGCATCCGGATTTGCAGACGCATCAATATAGGCAACATGACAGGTTTTCCATCGTCCGAGCCTGGTCACAACAAGCACATTGACCTGTCGACCCGGCGCGTCCGGATCATCAACGAACCAGCGATGAATGACCGCAAAGGGCCGGAACTTGCCCAGCACCTTGACCCGCCGCCATTCAAGCGTCTCATTGATGGTGTTGAAGAAAGCAAATGTCTGGCTTGCAGCCTTTTCACGTTCAGCCTGCTGACCAAAGGAAACAAAAAAACGCAAGTCACCCTCTGCCACATAGACGGGGACACCCTGCAGGCCCCGACAACGCCATTTTGCCCAGGCCTCTTCCTCATTCTTATCAATGATAGAACAGGCTTCGAGCTTCACCTGGGAATATGTGCTGTCAATTGCCTGAGCCAGGGCGAGACCCGGCCAGACCATCAGAACACAGAAACTCATCCAGATTTTACACATCTTTCCAGCCTCCATCTGCCGGTAGTGTAGCATCCCGATGCCCGGGAGACGAGGCAGAGCAACACGACACCCGCAATGGATAATACCAATGGCCCGTGTTTTGGGCCTTGCGATTCCGCTCAAGGCCCCATAGAACCTGCCGAAAGACCCCCCTCTTGATGGAGTCATCTGATGAACCTCGACGCAATTGCACCTGGCAAGAACCCGCCAGAAGATATCAATGTAGTAATTGAGATCCCAAAAGGGTCTTCGATCAAATACGAGGTGGACAAGGATTCGGGCGCTGTTTTTGTTGACCGTTTTCTGTTCACCCCAATGGCCTATCCGGCAGATTACGGATTTGTGCCGAACACTCTGGCTGATGATGGCGATCCGATCGACGTCCTCGTTGTCGGACAGGACCCGCTGGCACCAGGCGTTGTCATCCGCGCCCGCCCGGTTGGCGTTTTGATTATGGAAGACGAATCCGGCCAGGACGAAAAGGTCCTTGCAGTACCGCATTCAAAACTCACACCATTCTACAATGATGTGCAGTCCTATGAGGATCTGCCGCAGATCCTGCGCGATCAGATCAAGCACTTCTTTGAGCGTTACAAGGATCTTGAGCCAGGCAAATGGGTCAAGGTGAAAGACTGGCAGGGTGCTGAGAAAGCCGGCGAACTGATCCAGGCATCCATTGACGCCGCAAAAAAATAACGACAGAGGCAGGTCTGCCCTCTTCGGTCGCCCCAATAAAAAAGGCGCTTCGGACAATCCCGAAGCGCCTTTTGTTTGTCTGAAACTGTTCCGGCTTAGTAACCGGCGACAGCCGCAATCAAAGGCATTGAGCGCAGATTGCAGGCAGCCTGAACCGTATTGGACAGGAGGCAGGCAATGGTCATCGGGCCAACACCACCCGGAACCGGGGTGATGGAACCAGCCACTTCAAGAGCTTCCTCGAAGTGAACATCACCAACCAGCTTGCTTTTGCCTTCGCCTTTTTCAGGAGCAGGCACACGGTTGATGCCCACGTCGATGACACAGGCGCCTGGCTTAATCCAATCACCGCGCACCATTTCCGGGCGTCCAACAGCAGCAACGAGAAGGTCAGCAGAGCGACAAACTTCCTCAATGTTCTGAGTGCGGGAATGCGCCATGGTTACGGTGCAGTTCTCGTTCTGCAGAAGCAGGGAAACCGGCTTGCCCACCAGAATGGAGCGGCCAAGAACAACGGCATTGAGGCCAGACAGCTTGTTGCTCAGCGCCTGTTTGGCGAGAAGAACGCAGCCCTGAGGCGTACAGGCGACAAGACCTGGCTTGCCAAGAACGAGGCTTCCGGCATTCACCGGATGCAGACCGTCAACATCTTTCATCGGGTCGATAGAAAGAACAACATTGTCGGTGTTGATATGCTTCGGCAGAGGCATCTGCACGAGGATACCATCCACTTCCGGATCGTTGTTGAGCTGCTGAACCAGCGCAATCAGATCAGCTTCGGAGGTTTCTTCCGGCAGGCGGTGCTCAATGGAGCGCATGCCGCATTCTTCGGTCTGTTTGACCTTGCTGCCCACATAGACCTTACTGGCCGGATCTTCACCAACCAGAACAACGGCGAGGCCCGGCACGAAACCGTGACGCTCTTTCAGTCCTGCAACAGAGTCTTTCACACCGGCACGAAGGCGTTCGGCCCGTGCCTTTCCATCAATCAGTTGAGCGGCCATATGCTCTCAAACTCCCTTGGAATAGCAAGATCAAACCGTCTGGAGGACCCAAACGGTTCAAAGCAAAATGTATATACAGGAGGTTCCGCCGCCCAGGTGTGCCTGATGCGACGGATTGATCCAATTTGCCGACGTGATTTCGTCCAAATGTCCGGTCAGTACACAGACGGATAAATGTAATAGACAATCACACGCTGGAGAAAGAAGACGAACAGGATCAGCACCAGCGGAGACAGGTCAAGACCCCCCAGCATTGGCAGTCTGTTCCGGATCGGACGCAGAACGGGTTCCGTCATCTGGTAGAGCATATTGCCGATAGTGGCGATAAACTGGTTGCCCGTATTGATCACGTTGAATGCATAAAGCCAACTGAAGATAATGTGGGCAATGATGATCCAGGTGTAGAAGTTCAATGCGATGAGAATGACGTCAAGAAGTGCGCGCATCTGAGCTCCAAAGCTGTTCGCCGGACAGATTCCGGCTTTTCTGTATTCCCATGTAACCCTGTCACACCTGTTTCGCAAGCAGCCACGGGCGCAGAACAATATTAGAGTAAACGGCCAGAACCGGGATCAGGACATATCCCTCGGGTCAAAATCAGCCCATAACCAGCCTCTGAATCATCAGCACAGCCAGTCAGAGCTCGGCCAGCAGGCCGCAGCCTTGTCATGACAACAGGTCTGCGCTCTACCGGGGCTCCAGGCGGATCGCACCATCTAGACGGATCGACGTGCCATTCAGCATGTCATTGCGACAGATATGCTCGACGGTTTCCGCAAATTCCTCAGGGTTTCCAAGACGGGACGGGAACGGAACGCCACTGCCGAGAGAGTCGCGCACATCCTGGGGCAGACCGTCAAACATCGGCGTATGGAACAGACCAGGCATGATTGACACAATCCGGATGCCATCCCGCGCCAGATCCCGGGCCACAGGCAAAGTCAGCCCCAAAATGCCACCCTTTGATGCGGCATAGGCCACCTGTCCCATCTGCCCCTCAACTCCGGCAATCGATGAGGTGCAGACAATAACACCACGCCCGCCATCCCCTGTTACAGGTTCAAGACCAGCCATACCGGCTGACGAAAGCGCAATCATATTGAACGTGCCACAGAGATTGACCTGGACGACCCGGGCAAAGACAGACAGATCATGGGGTTTGACAGCGCCTGTCTCCCTGTCTCGGGAGATTGTCTTCTGGCCAACGACGATTCCTGCACAATTGACCAGAATGCGCTCCTGGCCATACTGCACCCTGGCTGCAGCAAGCCCCGCCTTTATGCTGTCCTCACTTGTGACATCGACCAGCTGAAACAGACCACCAATATCCTCAGCGACCTGTTGCCCACGCTCTTCATTCATATCGAAGAGAGTCACTTTGACACCGCTCGCGGCCAGTTTACGCGCCGAGGCTTCGCCAAGACCGGATGCACCACCGGTCACGATTGCGGACATATCGCTGGAAAGCTGCATGAATCATCATCCCTCTGGAAAGTTCCACGCGCACTTTATCAAGGCGCGATCCGGATTTCCGTTGAACTTTGGCGGCATGACCCTGGGGCAGGATACATCATCCCCCTCTTGCAAGCGCGGTGAAAAGCGCCAATATGACCCATATGACACGCAACGTTCCCATGGAAGTCGATGACAAGAATGCCGCAAGTGCGGAGGAAACCGTGCGTGCGAAATTCTGGCGAACCATGAAGAAGGCTGTTGCCCGCATTCCTTTCCTGGAGGATGTGGCATCCGCCTATTACTGCGCCATAGACCCCGAAACACCCCGGCGCGTCCGCTATCTGATCCTTGGTGCGCTTCTCTATTTTGTCACGCCGCTGGATGCCATTCCCGACTTTCTGGCCATGGTCGGCTTTGGCGATGATGCCACCATCCTGATGGCCGTCATTGCCTCAATCCGAGTTCACATGAAGCCTGCTCACATTGATGCAGCCCGCAAGGCGCTGGTCGACCATGGACTGCTGACCGACCCCGAGCAACCGGATCAGTAAATCGGCAATGAAACCTAAGGCCTGACGATAATTTTCCCGACGGCCTTCCGGTCAGCCAGAGTCTGGATTGCGTCGGGCACATCTTCCAGAGAAACAATCTGGCCGATATGCGGTTTAAGCTGCCCGTCCGCACACCAGTTGAGCAATTGTTCCACATTGGCCCTGTGACCGTCCGGATCGCGCGTTACCGCATCCCCCCAGAAAACGCCGCACACATCGCAGCCTTTCAGCAGCACAAGATTGAGCGGCAGTTTCGGAATGTCTCCGGCTGCAAAGCCGATCACCAGAAAACGCCCGAGCCAGGCCGTCGCCCGCACCGCCTGCTCGGCAAAACCTCCACCGACAGGATCATAGACCACATCGACGCCCTTCCCGTCCGTCCGACTCTTAAGCCCCTCCTTGAGAGGTTCTTCGGAATAGTTGAGAAAGTCATGGGCTCCATATTGCCGGGCCATATCGAGTTTTTCAGCCGATGATGCGCAGGCAATAACCCGGGCGCCCATGATCCGGGCTATCTCAACAGCGGCCAGACCAACACCACCGCTGGCCCCCAGAACCGCAACGCTTTCTCCCTCTTTAAGGCCCGCCCGGTCCTTAAAGGCATGAAGCGTGGTTCCATAGGTGACAATCAGGCCCGCCGCCTCATCTGAAGACACAGCGTCCGGGACCGCTATACAATCCCGGTCTTTGACAACAACCAGCTCCCGGCAGGCGCCCCAGGTGCAATAGGCGCAAACCCGGTCACCCGGCTTGACCCGGGTGACATCCGGCCCCACTGCCTCCACAATACCGCTGCATTCGGCCCCCGGAGAAAATGGCCGCTCGGGCTTGTATTGATATCTGTCGCGGATAATCAGCGTATCAAAGAAATTCAGGGCTGCCGCTTCCACACGGATAACCACTTCATCACCCTGTGGAGATGGATCGGGCAGTTCCTCAACAACAAGGCTGGAGGGCGGTCCGGGTGTGTGACTGAGAACGGCGCGCATCTGCTTTGATCTTTCCTGACGGGACTGGTTATCATTTCACAGGAGGGTATTTGCCCTTTCCCGGCATTCCAAGTATGAAATCCCCGATTTGATTTCCTCAATTCGTCGGTCGAGCCCTTCACAACAGGAAGCGCCCGGCACTTTTCACAGGACAGGGTAATGCGCGGCTATTTTGCAATCGGTGTTGAAGGGCTCTCAAAGCCGATGAATTTCGGCAACCTGATCCGGTCCGCCCACGCTTTTGGCGCAAGTTTCTTCTTCACAGTGGATTCAGGCAAGCATCTGTCCCGCATTCCGCGTTCTGATACCTCCAAAAGTGCGGAACACATTCCCTACTATCCGTGGGAATCCGCAGACGAGATGCTGTTTCCCAAGGGATGCTCGCTTGTGGGAGTGGAGCTGACCGATGAGGCAATCGAACTGCCAAGCTTCCGCCATCCGATCAGAGCCGCTTACGTGATGGGGCCGGAACGCGGATCACTGTCAACAGACATGCAGGCCCGATGCGACCTGATCGTCAAGATTCCGACCCAGTTCTGCATCAATGTGGCCACAGCGGGCGCGATCATCATGTATGATCGCGTCAAGAGCCTCGGCGGCTTCCCTGAACGGCCGGTCTGGCCGCGGGGCGATATAGAGGAAAAGCAGAAGGTGGTGTTTGGCGGGCCGCGTTACAGCGGAGGCAAACGCCTGCCCTCCTGATGCTTGTGCCCACAGAAATACCCTCTGCCAAACAATTGCCCTACTTGCAGTGATTCTAAAGAATCGACTCCGGTCCCTCATGCCAAACAGAAGCGATCTTACCGAGCTCTGAGAGAAAACCGTAAAATCCTTCACGCTTTGGTAACCGCAAATAAACTATCTCTAGTAAGAGACCCGAACAAAAATCCCAAAGAATGCCTGAGAGGGTGAGCGAACAATGCAGCGATTGCAGACCAAAATTTTGAGTGCGGCGTTTGCGATGATCGTCGCGGGAACGGCTGGATCCGTACCTGCGCTTGCGCAATCCGCCCCGTCTTTGATTGAGACTCATAAGGATTGGGGTGTTTACACCCACACGCTGAACGGCAAGAAGTCCTGCTTCCTCCTGTCCCAGCCGCTGAAGCTGGAACCGGTTGGCCGAAATCATGGCGATGTCTACTTCTTCGTTACCTACCGCCCGACAGAGGGTGTCAATGGTGAAACCAGCGTCAAGGTCGGTTATTCCTTCAAGGAAGGCTCTGATGTTGCCGTTAATGTTGACGGTGTGAACTTCGAAATGTTCACACGCGGCGAAGGGGCCTGGATCCGGAATGCGGCAGATGAACCGCGTCTTCTGGATTCCATGAAACGAGGCCGGACCATGGTCGTCCGTGGCCAGTCAAGCCGTGGCACACAGACCATTTACACCTTCTCCCTGTCCGGCATCACCGCCGCACAGAAAAAGGTTGTCAGCACCTGCAGATAATTCGCAGGCCGCTGAAAGGTTCTTTAAACGGACGCCTCTGGCGTCCGTTTTGCTTTGTGCATCTCATTTCCGCTCGAATCATCCTGTTCATAGGAACCCTTTCGTGATATGAGCCGCCCGGTTTCTCTTATAAGTACCACTCTGCTAGAGTAGAGAAAAAGCCCGCAGGACTTCAGGTCTCGCGGTGCCGCATTGTTTGAACCTGATGTCTGGATGCCCACATGGCCGTAACGCTTGATCTTTCCAAAGGCAATTCCAACGCGCCAACCGTCATGCCGCCCTTGTCTGAAGCAACGGGTGACGACAAGCCGTCTCTGATCGGCATGAACCGCGACGAATTGCGCGAGGCCCTACTGTCTGTTGGTGTCGCCGACAAACAGATCCGCATGCGGACAGGCCAGATCTGGAACTGGCTCTATCAGCGAGGTGTCTCCGATATCTCCGGAATGTCCAACATGTCCAAGGGCTTGCGAGATGAACTGGCATCCGCCTTTACCATCGGACGTCCGGAGATTGTCAGCGAGCAGATTTCCGTCGACGGCACCCGCAAATGGCTGTTCCGCTTCCCCGCCCGCGGCGCAGGCCGCCCTGTTGAGGTGGAAACGGTTTACATACCGGAAGAAGATCGTGGAACACTTTGCGTCTCCAGCCAGGTCGGCTGCACACTCACCTGCACCTTCTGTCACACCGGAACCCAGACACTTGTGCGCAATCTCACGGCAGAGGAAATCGTCTCTCAGGTTCTGCTGGCCCGTGAAAGGCTTGGCGATTTTCCGGGCATGGACGATACAGGCCCCAAAGGAATTCTGGTGCCGCAGGAAGGCCGCAAGATCACCAATGTGGTGATGATGGGCATGGGCGAGCCGCTCTACAATTTCGACAATGTGAAACAGGCCCTTCTGATTATGGCAGATGGTGAAGGCATCAGTCTTTCCAAGCGCCGGATCACCCTGTCCACATCAGGCGTCGTGCCGATGATTGAGCGCTGCGGCGCAGAAACCGGCGTCATGCTGGCGATTTCGCTGCACGCGGTACGAGACGACCTCCGCGACGAACTGGTGCCAATCAACAAGAAATGGCCGATCAAGGACCTTCTTGATGCCTGTCGGGCCTATCCGGGTCTGTCCAATGCCCGCCGCATCACCTTTGAATATGTGATGCTGAAAGGTGTCAACGATTCCCCCACTGATGCCCGTGAGCTTGTGCGCCTCCTGAAAGGTATCCCGGCCAAGATCAACCTTATCCCGTTCAATCCATGGCCGGGCAGCTCTTACGAATGCTCGGACTGGGAACAGATCGAGGTCTTTGCCGACATCGTCAATCATGCGGGATACGCTTCCCCTATCCGGACCCCTCGCGGCCGCGATATTTTCGCAGCCTGCGGTCAGCTTAAATCCGAAAGTGAGCGCTTGCGCATCAAGGACCGCCGGGCACTGGAAGCAGCCGGAGCGGCCGAGTGACAGCGTCAATCAGCTTCTGGCGACTGTTCGGACGGCTTCTGATTGTACCATTCGCTTTCATGGTCACACTCGTCTGCGTCGGGATTTTTGTTGCCTTCAGTCTTGCCGCCCTTGACCCGGATTTTTCCAGGGACAATGAGCTGCATGTCCTGTTCACCACCGGTATGGGCTTTCTGGCCACAAGCATTCTGGGCGGGTTGGTCTTTGCCCCGGCCGCTCTGGCCATTCTGGCCTGTGAAATCCTGCGACTGAGATCCCTGTTTGTCTATCTCGCCATCGGCGGAGTTCTGGGTTTTGCAGGCACGTATGCACCAATCCCCGATGGAGGAAGTGTTTCACTTGCCAGTGAAGACCGCATTCTGGTCGCCGCTGGCCTGATCGGTGGATTTATCTACTGGCTGCTGGCCGGGCGTAATGCAGGCTTTGTTGTCTCGAAACCTGAGGACCTCCCAGACAATTAAAGCACCAGACCTATAACCTGAATCGGCGGCGGTGCTTTAAGAGTTTATTTCTGAGCGAGCTTTTATCTGAAAAGTCTATCAACTTTTCAGAAGCACGCTGTAGAGGACGCGCTCTAGAAAGACCCGGCAGTTGGCAGGGCTGCCGTCAAACTGGTACAGTCCTTGCTTGATTTGAGCGACACATGCGATCAGGTCAGGATAATCCGTGCCGCAGACAACAGACCGAAACATTTCCTCCATTGGCCGATGGCCGATTGTTATCGTGGCCATTCTTGCCCTGGTGGCTGTGGTTCTTTCCTTCTTCTATTTCCGCTCCGTTTATCTGTCAGACCTGCAAGCACTCGCCACCGGTCGTATGGCCGTCTATCGCAGTGCGCTCAACGGGGTGGTGAGCAAGTACGATTATCTTCCCTATGCACTGGCCCGGGATGACCATGTAATCCGCGCCTTGCGCAGTGGAGATGGTGTAGCGCTCAATCCCCGCCTTGATGATCTGGCCAGGAAGTCCGGCGCATCTGCCCTTTATCTGATGATGACAGATGGCGAAACAATCGCATCCAGCAACTGGCGTGAGACAGGGTCCTTTGTCGGCAACAATTATGCCTTCCGCCCCTACTTCAAGGACGCCATGAAAACCGGCCATGGCTCTTTCTATGCTATTGGAACAACAACACAGATTCCTGGTGTCTTTATATCCAATCAGGTTCCGGCAGAGGGAAAACCGGAAGGAGTTGCTGTCGCCAAGGTCGACCTCCGCCCTCTTGAACAGAGCTGGGCCAATGACAACGAAACCGTTCTGGTCACCGATGCGCGTGGCATTGTCTTGCTGTCATCACGACCAGACTGGCGCTATGGCGCGCTTGCTCCGTTGAGTGACAACGTCCGTTCAGAAATCCGTAAAAACCGCCAGTTCGGCGACGAAGCCCTCAACGCCCTGCCTGTTCAATCCGGTTCCATGTTCGAAAATAGCGAGATCCGTCTGGCTGGAACTGATTACGTCCATCGCACAGGCCCTGTCGGTCTATCAGACTGGCGTATTCACTATCTCACACCGGTCAGGCCCGTTATCGCGCAAGCTGGCTATGCTGTGGCCATTGAGGTGACGATCCTGTCTGTGCTGCTGGCTCTGGCCTTTTTCTTCCGCGCCAGAACCCTGCGCAATCTTTCTGACCAGCTCCGCGATGATGCGATTGCCTTGCGTCGCCTCAACACCCGGCTCGAAGGTGAGATTGAGGAACGCAAACGTGCGGAACAGGATCTCAAGGATACGCAGAAAAGCCTTATCCAGGCCGGGAAACTCGCCACATTGGGACAGATGGCCACCGCAATTGTCCACGAGCTTAACCAGCCCTTGGCAGCAGCGCGAACCTTTCTGGCCGGTGCCCGTTTCATGCTGGAATCAGGACGACCAGATGATGCACAGGGCAATGTGACAAAGGTCGATGATCTGATGAAACGCATGACGTTCATCACCAAAGAACTGAAATCCTTCGCCCGCCAGAGCGATGATGCCCTGAAACCGGTCGATCTTCAGGATGCCCTGACAGGAGCTCTCTCCATTGCTGATGTCCGGCTGAAGGCAAATGCCGTATGCGTAGACCGCAGGATACCAGACCAGTCTGTTGTTGTGCTCGGCGACCAGGTCAGGATAGAGCAGGTTCTGCTGAACCTGATCCAGAATGCGGCAGATGCCATGAAACATGCACCCGAACGGCAACTGACCATAACCCTGAGAGCAGAAGATGATATGGCGCTGATGCTGTTTACCGACACAGGCGAAGGCCTGCCGGACGATCAGGACAAACTGTTCGACCCGTTTTTCACGACCAAAGCTCAGGGAGAAGGGCTCGGGCTCGGGCTGGCCATCTCAACAACCATTCTCTCAGATCTGAATGGCGTTCTGGATGCCATGAACAACGATCAGGGAGGCGCAACCTTTCGCATAAAACTGCCGCTGCTTCAGGCCACGACGCTTGATCAGCCCTTTCGCCAGGCAGGTGAGTAATGACCAAAACCCTGTTGCTTGTTGATGATCAGGCCGATATGCGTGCCGCAATCGCCCAATGGTTCAACCTGGCGGATTTTGATGTTATCGAGACGAAAAGCGGCCATGACGCTCTTGGCCATCTGAACCCGGACTTCCCCGGCGTTCTGCTGTCAGATGTCAGGATGCCGGGTATGGACGGGCTGGACCTCCTGAGGCAAGCCCAGACGATTGACCGGGATATTCCGGTTGTTCTGATGACAGGCCATGGTGATGTACCCATGGCTGTCGAAGCCATGCGACTGGGAGCCTATGACTTTCTGGAAAAGCCGTTCGAGCCGCAAAGCCTGATTGATGTGGTGAAGCGGGCACAGGAAAAACGCACGCTTGTTCTCTCGAACAGAACCCTGCGCGCGCGCCTGTCAGACAGCAGCGACATAGATCGCCGTCTCATCGGCAACAGTCCGGTTATGCAGCGCCTGAAAGAGGAAATCCTCGACTTCGCCCAGACCGACGCATCCGTTCTGATTAGCGGCGAGACCGGTACAGGCAAGGAACTGGTCGCCCGCTCACTGCATGATTTCGGCCGCCGTACAGATGGTCCGTTCATAGCAATCAACTGTCCTGCCGTGCCGGAAACCATGTTCGAGGCTGAGCTCTTCGGCCATGCGGCAGGGGCCTATACAGGTGCTACCCAGGCTCGGGAAGGCTGGATAGAGGCTGCAGACAAGGGCGTATTGTTTCTTGATGAACTGTCGAGCCTGCCCCTGCATCTCCAGCCGAAACTGCTGCGCGTGCTACAGGAGCGCGAAATCAGCCGCCTCGGCTCCAGTTCAATCCGTTCAGTGGACTTCAGGGCAATTGCAGCCACCAATGCGGACCTTGTTCAGGCGTCGGAGGACCGGACATTCCGGGAAGATCTGCTGTATCGCCTCAACACAATAGAAATTCACGTACCGCCATTGAGGGAGCGTGAGCAGGACGCCATCCTGCTGTTTGAGACATTCTGTCAGCGGTTTGCAGAACTGCAGGGCCTTAACTCATGTTTGCCCTCCCCGGAGGATGCAGCCTTTATCCTGTCCTGTGACTGGCCCGGCAATGTGCGTCAGCTCAGAAATGTGGCAGAGCGGTTCACCCTGAGAAACCAGAAACGACCGGTCTCCGTCGCCGACGTGATGAACAAACCCGATATGTCACAGCCTGCGACAGGTCCTCTGAAGGCGCTGGTAGAAACATATGAAAGCCAGCTGATCCGCCAGGCTCTCAAGCGGCACAGTGGCAACATGACGGACGTTATGGCAGATCTTGACCTGCCCCGCCGGACCCTGAACGAAAAAATGAGTCGCTACGGCATAGAACGCAGCGATTATCTCTGAAGCATGATGCGATAAGCGGGATTCATCCAACATGTTTTAGGCAGAATCTTGCCGATGCCAGCCCCGCTGGCGGCAGTTTTTTGCCGATCCGGGCCTTCTACCGACCACCTTCCCCAGAGAATATCCGGGATTCCATTGTTCTCCGGTTCTGGCACAGCTCTTGCCAAGTGCAGCGTAACTTGATCAGATATCGTCAAGAATGATCATATCCGGTCATGAACTGAGATTTGGGAGGAGAAACACATGCTTGGAAAAACCATTACTCGGACCGCCGTTCTCGGCGTCTTTACCGCAGCTCTCATGGCAGAAGGCGCTGCCGTGGCAGCAGATATCAGCTGGAATGTCTCACTCTGGGGCAAACGCCGCGCTTTCACGGAACATGTGGAGAAGCTGGCTGAATCTGTCGCTCAGAAAACCGACGGAAAATTCGAGATTAAGCTGCATTATGGCGCAGCATTGTCGAAGTCTCGTGAAAACCTTGATGGAATTTCCATCGGAGCTTTCGAAATGGCGCAGTTCTGTGCGTCCTACCATGCAGACAAGAACCCCACCATCACCGTGCTTGAACTGCCATTCCTCGGGGTGCCTGATCTCGAAACCCAGATCAAGCTGGATAAAACCATCTATGCACATCCGGCTGTCAAAAAGGATCTGGCCCGCTGGAATGCCCATATTCTGATGTCATCACCAATGCCGCAATATAACTTCGTCGGTCGTGGCGATGCGCCAAAATCTCTCGATGATTTCAGCGGCATGCGTGTCCGCGCCCTCGGCGGCGTTGGTCGTGCCATGAAGACAATCGGCGCTGTTCCAACAACAGTTACAGCGGCAGAAACCTATCAGGCTATTGAATCCGGCACTGTTCAGGCCGCGTCCTTCGCACCTCACGCCCACCTGTCCTTCAAGACCGTTGAAGTCGGCGAGTGGTGGACCACAAACCTCAATCCGGGAACCGTCAACTGCCCGGTGGTCGCCAATATCGATGCATACAATGCCCTGCCGGACAATTTCCGCAAGGCGCTGAATGAGTCCATTGATGAGGCCTACGCTCACTATGTCGCCAATTACGGCAAAGTGTTTGAGAAATGGGGTCCGGAGCTTGAGAAGCGTGGCATCACGGAAGTCACCTTCAATGACAATGAGCTGACTGCCTTCCGCACTGCCGCTGGCAAGCCGAACTGGGATGCATGGCTGGCCGACATGAAAGAACGCGGTCTTCCAGGCGATGAACTGCTGAAACTGGTTCAGGACACGCTGGCTGCCAAATAAACCCGGCACTTGCAGCAACAGACCCGGCTTTCCCGAAAGCCGGGTCACCTTACTTTTTCTCCGATCAGTCAAGGACATCCTGTCATGACCGACACTGCACATGTGCCGGGCAATCCCGGACGGCCACCCATAGTCCACTGGGATGGAGCCTTAGGCCGCATTGAAAGCGGTTTCAATTTCCTGGCCGGGCTCAGTATTCTGGTTTTAATCCTGCTGGCCGTGGTTCAGGTTCTCGGGCGCTCCCTGTTCAACATGCCTGTCCCTGGTTTCATCGATATTGTCGAGCAGGCCATGGCGCTGTTTGCATTCCTCGGCATAGCCTATTGCCAGCGTCTCGGCGGCCATGTGCGGATGGAACTGGTTATCTCACAGTTCAAGGGTCGAGGCCTCTGGATCTCCGAGCTGATATCAACTCTGGTTATCATGCTGCTGGTGACAGCCCTGATCTACGGGTCCTGGTTTCACTTCCAGCGAGCCTGGGATTTTGGTGATTCCACCATCGATATCCAGATCCCCACCTGGCCGTCCAAGCTGGTTGTTCCTGTGGCACTTTCGCTGCTGTGGCTGAGACTCCTTCTGCAGGCCTTCGGTTTTGCAAGGCTTGTTCACGATCCAGGCAAGGCACCAGTTGCTGTGCCTCTGATTGAGAATGTGACAGAGCACGCCCAGCACGAAATCGAGGAAGCCTTTGGCGACGACGCCGAGAACCCGGAAGGGGAGGCACGGTCATGACTCCGTTTGAAATCGGCCTTCTGCTGACAGGTGTTCTGCTGGTCCTCGTTCTGATGGGTGTCCGTGTGGCATTCGCAGCAGGCTTCATCGGTTTTCTTGGCCTTCTGGCCATTTTCTCAACGCGCATGGGGTTTGAACGGGGCGCCATCGCTGCCATCAAGATGGCTGGCACGATACCCCATTCAAAATCGGTGACCTATGCGTTGTCTCTGCTGCCGACCTTCATTCTCATCGGTTTTCTCGCCTATTATGCCGGGCTGACAAAAAAGCTGTTTGAAGCGGCCAAGCGCTGGCTGGGCTGGTTGCCGGGCGGCCTTGCAGTTTCAACCATTTTTGCAACAGCGGGCTTTGCAGCCGTATCCGGGGCCAGTGTGGCAACAGCAGCCGTCTTTGCCCGTGTGGCCATTCCGGAAATGCTGAAGGAAGGCTATTCAAAGCCATTGGCCGCAGGTGTTGTCGCCGCTGGCGGCACGCTTGCCACACTTATCCCGCCTTCCACCATTCTGGTTATCTACGCCATTATCGTTGAGCAATCCGTCGGCCAGCTTTTGATCGCAGGATTTATCCCCGGTGTCGTATCAGCTCTCATCTATGGCGGTCTGGTCGTGGCCATGGCGGTTTTCGGGCGCCAGCCAGCCCCAAGGATTACCGGCTTCACATGGACACAGAGATTCGCCTCCGTCCCGGGAACATTCCCCATTCTGGCGGTGGTCGGCATCATTTTCTCAAGCCTTTACTTCGGCCTCGCCACACCCACGGAAGCCGGATCTCTGGGTGCATTCGTTATCCTGCTTGTGGCGCTCTATCGCGGCATGAAATGGAAGGATCTGTCTAAGGCCCTGCATGAGACAGCCAAGCTGACAGTAATGATCTTCACCATTATCTGGGGCGTTCTTCTCTATGTACGGTTCCTTGGGTTTGCCGGATTGCCGGATGCATTCGAGCAGTTCATCGTTGGCCTGGACCAACCGCCTCTGGTCACGCTTCTGCTGATCCTCTGCGGATACGCCATTCTTGGCATGTTCATGGACGCCATCGGCATGCTGCTGCTGACGCTTCCCGTGGTTTATCCTGCTGTGATCGCACTTGGATATGACCCGATATGGTTCGGCATTATCGTGGTCAAGATGGCAGAACTCTGCCTGATCACACCACCCATCGGCCTCAACTGCTTTGTGGTCAGCGGTGTCAGGCCGGATATTCCGGTTCAGGATGTGTTCCGTGGAGCAACGCCCTTCTTCGTGGCCGATGTTATCACGGTTGGTGTTCTCATCGCCTTCCCGTCTATTGTTCTGTGGCTGCCCCAGACGATGTTCGGATAAACAGAAAGCCCCCTGCTCATCACTGATACAGGGGGCTTTTATAGGGGCTTTCCATATTTGTCAGATGGAACGACCGGTTACTCGTCTGTTTTCACCTTCGGTGTCCAGGCAAAAGCCATTTCCATCCGGTCATTACCCCAGAACAGCTCACCATCCTCGGTCACGAATGTGGGTGCACCAAAGAGCCCTGCTTTTGCAGCCGCCTGGCTCTGCTTCTTGAGACCCGTCTTCACATCGGGACTTGCAGCAAGGGCCATGGTTTCATCCGCATCAACACGGCAGGCCCTCAGGATACGGTGCAGAACCTTCTTGTCGGAGATCTGCCACCCTTCTCCAAACTCGGCCAGGAAGATGCTTTTGACAAAACCGGCCATTTCCTCCCGGCCTGAAAGGGCATAAGCCAGCCGGGCTGCCGTCAGGCCGTTCTGCGGGAATGGATCGGGCTTGACCACCGGCAGTCCAATCTCCTCGGCCAGTCGTTCCAGGTCGCGCCACATATAGGCACCTTTGGCAGGATAGACATTAAATGGCGATGTATCCCATCCCATCTCCTTGAAGATGGGGCCCAGCAGAAATGGCTTCCAGACCACATCCACATCATAATCGTCAGCGACCGATTCGATGCGCATGGCGGAGATATAGGAATAGGTGGACGCGAATTCGAACCAGAATTCGACTTGTTTCTTCGCCATGAGCGACTCCTTTTTTATCGATCATAGCACGAGGAAACCCTTTGTACCGTGGTATGCATGTCACCCGGGGTGATAACTTCTTGCTTATGGCTTATTTCCCGCTAAAGTGCCGCCGAATTGACGACAGGCCGCACATGCCGGATGCGGCGGGAAAATAAGGGGTTTGCGTTATGTCAGCCACGGGCGACATCAAGAAAGTTGTTCTTGCCTATTCAGGCGGTCTGGACACATCGATCATCCTCAAATGGCTTCAAACCACATATGAGTGCGAAGTGGTGACCTTCACCGCCGATCTCGGCCAGGGTGAAGAACTGGAGCCAGCCCGCAAGAAAGCGGAAATGCTGGGCATTCGCGAGATTTACATCGAAGACCTGCGTGAGGAATTTGTCCGCGACTTCGTTTATCCGATGTTCCGCGCCAATGCGCTCTATGAAGGCGTCTATCTGCTGGGCACCTCCATTGCACGGCCGCTGATTTCCAAGCGCCTTGTGGAGATTGCCGCTGAGACAGGTGCAGATGCCGTTTCTCACGGTGCCACCGGCAAGGGCAATGATCAGGTCCGTTTCGAACTGGCAGCCTACGCGCTCAACCCGGATATCAAGGTTATCGCTCCCTGGCGCGAATGGGATCTGACCTCACGCACCCGGCTTCTTGAGTTCGCTGAACAGAATCAGATTCCGATTGCCAAAGACAAGCGCGGCGAGGCACCGTTCTCTGTGGATGCTAACCTGCTTCACACATCATCCGAAGGCAAGGTTCTGGAAGATCCGGCTATCGAAAGCCCGGATTTCGTCTACTCCCGCACCCTCAGCCCTGAGGAAGCGCCGGACAAGGCCACCTATATCGAAGTCGGTTTCGAGAAGGGTGATGCTGTGTCCATCGACGGCGAAGCCCTCAGCCCGGCCAGCCTGCTGACCAAGCTGAACGAACTGGGACGTGCCAACGGCATTGGCCGCCTTGACCTGGTAGAAAACCGTTTTGTCGGCATGAAATCACGCGGCATTTACGAAACACCGGGCGGCACCATTCTTCTTGCAGCCCACCGCGGCATTGAATCCATCACCCTTGACCGGGGCGCCGCCCACCTCAAGGATGAGCTGATGCCGCGCTATGCCGAACTGGTCTATTACGGCTTCTGGTATTCACCGGAACGCGAGATGCTTCAGGCCCTGATTGACAAATCCCAGGAGCATGTCTCCGGTACAGTCACACTGAAGCTCTACAAGGGCAATGTGGATGTGGTCGGCCGCGCATCGCCCTATTCTCTCTATTCAGAAGATCTGGTGACCTTCGAAGAAGGCGCCGTTGCCTATGATCACCGCGATGCGGCAGGCTTCATCAAGCTGAACGCATTGCGTCTCAGAACGCTGGGACAGCGCAAGCGGAAGCTCGGCCTGTAAGGCGCATCGCCCCAGGCCGGGAAACAACCGGACGACAAATGATGGACTTCAAAAGGCGACCTGTTGGTCGCCTTTTTATTTGACCGGGATAACCTCATCCCTGTCTTCAAGGCGTGACAGATGTGTATCCAGCGTCTCGCTAAACAGCGCAAGCCCCGGCATCACATCGCGCATGGGTACAAGGACAAAAGCCCGCTCCAGAATCCGTGGATGCGGGACCTGTAGACGATCTGTCTCAATCACATCATCGCCATAGGTCAGCACATCAATATCGATGATTCTCGGCCCCCAGCGGATGCTCCGTTCACGCCCAAGCTGTTTCTCTATATCAAGGCATCGGTCCAGAAGGTCTTCCGCATCACGGTCTGTTTCCACAAGCACGCAGGCATTGACGAACCAGTCCTGATCCTCATAGCCCCATGGAGCGGTCTGATAGAAACGGGATACAGCAACCACCGAGACATTTTCCAGGCCATCCAGCTGTTCCAATGCCGCGTTGAGATGGCCGATCTTGTCTCCGATATTGCTGCCAAGGCCGAGAATTGCTGTGGTCATGGCTGCTTACCGGCGGAAAATAGCATCTGCCACACGGCAGGCATCCACATGAGGCTTCACATCGTGAACCCGGACAATATCCACAATGCCTGATCCGAGGGTGGCGATATTGCTGCCAATAGTCCCAAACAGCCGGTCATGAGCCTCCGCATCCAGAATGTGCCCTATAAAACGCTTTCTCGACGTACCCATCAGAACAGGAAGGTCATGAACACCCAGCTCGCCGAGCCGGTTGAGAACGATGAGATTCTGTTCGATGGATTTACCAAAGCCGATACCCGGATCGAGAACCATACGGCTTTTCGGAATACCGGCCTGCTCTGCCAGAGCAATCGACCTAGCAAAAAACGTGTTGATATCCTCGACAATATCGATGCTCTCATCAACCGCTGTCCGATTGTGCATCATGATAACCGGAACGCCCAGCTCTGCGGCCGTGTCCGCCATGGCCGCATCCTTCTGCAGGCCCCAGACATCATTGATGATATGCGCACCGGCACCGATTGCCCGCCGCGCAACATCCGCCTTGTAGGTATCGATAGAAATGGTTGCCCCAAGCGGCGCAATCGCTTCCAGAACCGGCAGGACGCGCGCCAGTTCATCTTCCGCAGAAACGGGCGTTGAGCCGGGTCGGGTGGATTCGCCACCCACATCAATAATATCCGCGCCACCATCCAGCATGGCCCGTGCATGAGCCCTGGCCGCAGCAGGTGCATCAAACTTGCCGCCATCGGAGAACGAATCCGGCGTGACATTCAGGATACCCATAACCAGTGTCCGGGCACCACGCTCGATTTTCAAAGGCCCAAGATCCAAGATTGCGCTCATCAGAGCCTCCGTTCCCAGAACAAGTCTGCTGGCTATCTCTCACCGGCTTCAATGGGTGTCAAGCGGTAGCGAAGAGACGCGCAAAGAAAAACCCCGGCGGATTTCTCCGCCGGGGTCAGATCAAACGTCAGACTATGACTTAGAAGTCACGCTGTACGCGGAAAACAACGTTCCAGACATCTTCCTCGATGTCACCGACACCGTTCACGTCAAGACCTTCGGTTTCAACGCGGTTCCATGCGCCTTCAACAGCAAACAGGAGACCGGAAACCGGGGTCCAGCGAACGTTACCGATCACACCGTAGGCTTCAACATCCGGAATACCTGCGATTTCGGCATCGGTGTACGAACCAGAGATCGCAAAGCTGACATCAGAGGAGAAGAAGTGCTGGAAACCACCGAGAACGGTGAAGATTTCAGATTCTTCGAGGTTGCCGTCAACGATTGTTGCATCCGGGATCACAAAGCTGCCACCGAGACCACCAGCAGAGGCATTGAGCCCCGGGGTCGGAAGACCTGAGATATAGCCAGATGCATAGGCAAAGCGGGAAGCACCTTCAGCATAGACAGCCTGGATACCGATTGTGTCGTTCTGGCCAGCGAACGGTACGTTCAATGTGACGCCACCACCGATGGCCCAGCCCAGCGTTTCATCATCGCCGCCGGATGCACCGTCAGTTTCGATGTAGTGCAAAGCGCCAACAACGTTTGCAGAACCCCAGGACTGGTTCAGGTTCAGGTTAACAACAAGATCCGGAGCTTCATCATCCTGCTGAACATTGTCAAAAGCAGCAACCGTTGCGGGACCAATGACCCCAGGAGGGATAGCAACACCACCAGGGCCCGGATCAACCGTAATAGCACCACCACTGACCGTTACAGCCTGACCCGCACTGTTCACACCGGAACCAAGGTCGAGAACCTGGGAGTTACGACCGAAAGCAGAGGTCTGGCTCTCAAGGGATGCCGTGATAGAGAAACCGTTACCAAGCTGGTAGGTGTAGGCAAGAAGGTTCACTTCATCATAAGGCTCAGCAATGTCGACCTGCGGAGCAAGACCGAAATAGCCGTGATATATGCTGGCGAATGAATCGTTGCGACCGAAAGTAAAGCCGCCCCACTGGATGAAGGCAGATTCAACAACCAGACGACCACGTGTGTCACCTGCCGGACCAAGGCCGAAGTTACCAGTACGGAACTGTGCGGAACCATAAGCACGCAGCAGACCAAAATCTGTCTGTGTACGAGCGTCCAGACGGACATAATAACGAGCCTGGTACAGGAACTGACCATCGCCATCATCGAAGTTGTCGCGATCGATGTAGGCATAATCGGCGCGGATACGACCGCCAACACGCAGGCAGGTATCAGAACCCGGGATATAATAGAAACCGGAGCCGTAAGCGTCACAGACGCGAACGTAATCAATCGGTTCTGCAGGAAGATCTGCAGCCTGAGCACCACCAACGGTCATCAGGGCAGCAGCAGAGCCCAGAACAAGGCTTTTAAAGGTCATCAGTTTCTCCATTGAGAGATTTTTTAATTCATGTGACGGGGAAACTGTTATCGACCTGTTTTCATATTGTATAGATGCCAAAAAACAGAAAAATATACTGTGATAATCAAGTAACAATCCCATTTGGGGGTAATATATGAAAAAATGAATGTATTGATTGTCAATTAAACATATACGAATATCGTAATTCACCAGAACGTTATTTGCTCCTTTTGGGGGTCGTTGTCAAATTACTAAATATGAACTGACCTCCAATCAGTTTGAGCGGGCCCTGAAAGCACCCCACCTTTTTCGGGGCCCGCACCAGACATCGAACATTATTTCAGGTGCACTAAAAAGGTGCCTTGTACTGGGAGCGAGATCCAATGCTGCGCACACTTGACACTGGAACGAAAAGAGACTCCAACATTGCGATTTCCAGGAACAGGGATCTCGGTAGAGAACTTGATTCTGTACGTGAAATCAGCGGGATGGATACGGCCTGGATCGGATTTCTGACCACGCTGAAAGGAGCCAATGGCGCCATGCTGGAATCCGGCAAAATTGCGCAGAGCGGCTTCTCCGGACCACTTTTCAAGCAGTATCTGTCAACTTTTGACGGTGCTTCAGGCCTGTCTTACGGAAATGATCCAATCTGCCGGGCCATGTTTAGCCAGACACTCCCCCTGTTCTGGGCGCTGGACGAAAAACAGCCAGCCCTCCTGTTTGAGGAGACCAGCCGGACGGAACAGGAACAGGCCCTTAAACGGGTGCAGCTTGGACAGAACTGGGGCGTAACAATCCCCGTTCACCTGCCAACACACGCCATGCTGCTGGTCACATTGAGCAGTTCAACAGTCAATCAGGACAGGGTCTTTCTTCAGGGTGCTCTCAGCGTCAGGCAGGGCGAACTTCTGATGCAGGCTCATAAGCTTGCGCAGATCTGTACGGAAAAGCTGACATGGGATCGTGTCACCACATCGAATGGCAAACGCATCCTCTCACCCCGTGAACGGGACTGCCTCTCTCTGGCGCGCCGTGGCCTGACAGCTGCAGGCATTGCGGAAGAGATCAATCTGCAGCCTGAAACCTGCCGCAGCTATCTCAAATCAGCCTATCGCAAGCTCGATGTTCAGAACCGGACAGAAGCCGTGATCAGAGCCATGGAGCTTGGTGAGATCTGATTACCAGACTATTTTACGGAATTCCTCGCTCACAAATCTCCAGAGGAAACGCGGAAGGGGCAGTCTTTACGGGCTGCCCCTTTCGCGTTCCAGTACGCCTTCTGGCAAACCCCTCATTCCAACTCTCGCAATCGTCTTAGCCTAATTGACAAGGCAATCTGTTCACTGTCGTCGACGAAAGTTGCATTGAAAGCCATAGACGCACTTGCCTGTTGTCAGCATAATCGCGACCTGAGTGGGCCGTTCGTCGCATAGTGCGAATATCAGGCTTTGGACGGGTTTCGGGCTTGGGACCCGAGTTGCGTTAGATCTGAGGGCTTTGGCCTGACACGGGAGGACCGGATGACAGACAACACTTATCCAGCGCCAGCCGCTATTGCGGCGAGCGCACATGCAGATAACGACACATATCTGGCCATGTATGAGCGGTCCGTAACTGATCCGGACGGGTTCTGGGGCGAGCATGGGAACCGACTGGACTGGATCAAGCCCTTCACCACCGTCAAAAACACGTCTTATGATCCACATAATGTATCGATCAAATGGTATGAAGACGGCACACTGAATGTCTGCGCCAACTGTGTTGACCGGCATCTTGAAACACGCGGCGACCAGACCGCTATTATCTGGGAAGGCGATTCGCCGGATGAAGATCTCCACATCACCTATCGGGAACTTCACGACAAGGTCTCACGGCTTGCCAACGTGATGAAGGCCCAGGGTGTCAGCAAGGGTGATCGTATCTGCATTTACATGCCAATGATTCCCGAAGCGGCCTATGCCATGCTGGCCAGCGCCCGAATCGGTGCTGTTCATTCCATCGTTTTCGGTGGCTTCTCCCCCGACAGTCTGGCCAATCGCGTACAGGATTCCGAGTGTAAACTCGTTATCACTGCCGATGAAGGCCTGCGCGGTGGCCGCAAGGTGCCGCTTAAAGCTAATGCCGACAAGGCGCTTGAAACGTGTCCGTCCGTCAGCTCGATGATCGTTGTCAAGCGCACCGGCGGCGACGTGAACTGGGAGAACGGTCGGGATATCTGGTATCATGAAGCGATTGAAGCAGCGTCACCGGATTGCCCGCCTGAAGAGATGAACGCTGAGGATCCGCTGTTCATTCTCTACACATCCGGCTCAACCGGAAAACCCAAGGGTGTTCTGCACACATCCGGCGGTTATCTGGTTTATGCCTCCATGACCCATCAGTATGTTTTTGATTACCATGACGGTGATGTGTACTGGTGTACCGCTGATGTGGGCTGGGTTACCGGACATTCCTATATCGTCTACGGACCATTGGCGAATGGCGCGACGACCCTGATGTTCGAGGGTGTGCCGAACTATCCGTCAGCAAGCCGCTTCTGGGATGTTGTCGACAAGCACAAGGTGAACATCTTCTATACAGCACCGACTGCTATCCGCGCCCTGATGGGAGCTGGCGATGAGCATGTCACCAGTTCATCCCGCGAAAGCCTTCGCATTCTCGGCTCGGTCGGTGAACCGATCAATCCGGAAGCCTGGGAATGGTATCACCGGGTTGTTGGCGACGAACGCTGCCCGATTGTGGATACATGGTGGCAGACCGAGACAGGCGGCATCATGATCACGCCTCTACCCGGCGCAACAGCTACGAAGCCTGGCTCCGCCACACGGCCATTCTTCGGCATTCAGCCGGCTCTGGTGGATGCTGAAGGCGGTATTCTTGATGGAGCAACCGAAGGCAATCTGGTGATCACGGACAGCTGGCCTGGTCAGATGCGCACGGTTTATGGAGATCACGAGCGTTTCGTGCAGACCTACTTCTCCACCTACAAGGGCATGTACTTCACCGGTGACGGCTGCCGTCGTGATGAAGACGGCTATTACTGGATCACCGGTCGCGTGGATGACGTTCTCAATGTTTCCGGCCACCGGATGGGAACAGCGGAAATCGAATCCTCACTGGTTGCTCACGAGAAAGTCTCCGAGGCAGCGGTGGTTGGTTATCCACATGACCTCAAGGGACAGGGCATCTATGTCTATGTCACCCTGATGGCCGGGGAAGAACCGTCAGACGAGTTGCTGAAAGAGCTCCGCACCTGGGTTCGTCAGGATATTGGTCCGATTGCATCTCCGGATCTGATCCAGTTTACTCCGGGCCTGCCGAAAACCCGGTCCGGCAAGATTATGCGCCGGATTCTGCGCAAGATCGCCGAGGATGACTTCTCCAATCTTGGCGACACATCCACGCTGGCAGACCCGTCCGTTGTGGATGAACTGATCGAAAACCGTCAGAACAGGCACGATTAATCGGCCCTGGACATTTTCAGACTGATGAAAGCCCGGATTTATCCGGGCTTTTGTCGTATTTATGCAGACCATCAGCATCTCTGTATCTCATAGTAAGTTCAATGTGATTCAACTGTGCCGGGGAGGCATGTTCTCTGATGGGGCGCCTGACGCTCGTACCGCTCTTTATGTCTGCCGGGCTTCTGCTGGGCGGCAATGGTCTGGTTGGAACACTGATTCCCATCCGGGCGGGTCTTGAAGGGTTCTCGACAACAAGTATCGGCTTCTTTGGATCGGCCTATTTCGTCGGCTTTGTTCTCGGTTGTCTGTTTGCCCCGCGTCTTGTCGCAAGAGTGGGACATATTCGCGCGTTTTCCACAGCGGCAGCGCTGGTTGCCTGTGGCGCACTGGTCCATGCAATGGTGGTCAATATTCCGGCCTGGATCATCATCAGAGGCGTGACCGGGTTCTGCTTCGCAAGCCTGTTTCTTGTGATGGAAAGCTGGCTCAATGAAAAAGCCAAAAACAGCGGTCGCGGCAAGACACTCAGCATCTACAGACTTGTGGACCTGGCCTGCGTCTCCGTCGGTCAGTATCTGTTGCTGATCGCGCCTCCAGGCGGGTTTGAGATTTTCAGTCTGATTGCCATTCTGTTTGCTGTCAGTCTGATTCCAATCTCCATAAGCCGCCAGCCATCCCCGGAAACGCCCAAAGTCCAGAAGATCGATCTGATCGGTGCATTCAGGCTGTCACCGCTTGCCGCTGTTGGCATTGTAACCATTGGCATGACCATGCCGTCATTCCGTATGGTCGGCCCGGCCTATGGTCAGTCCATCGGACTCACCACAGCAGAAATCGCCACCTTCATGACCGCCTCCATCATCGGCGGCGCTGTTCTGCAAATGCCTCTCGGTTGGGCATCTGACCGGTTCAGCAGGCGCATGATTCTCATTCTTGCGACCCTCGGCGCCGCATGCGCCGGGACCTTCATCACTCTGATGGGTGGAATGGGCACCGGATATATCATGGCTGGTGCCTTTCTGTTCGGCGCTTTTGGCCTGCCCCTCTACACCCTCTCCATTGCGCATGCCAACGACTTCGCCAAACCGGGTGATTTCGTCCGTCTTTCTGCAAGCCTGATGCTTTTGTTCAGCATTGGCGGCATTGCCGGACCGTTTGTCTCCGCTTCGTTGCTGGATCTGTTCGGGCCGATTTCGTTTTTCTGGTACACGTCCTGCCTGCATATGTTTTTCGTGATTTTCGGCCTCTATCGGCTGTCGCGGAACCGCGTCAAGCCAGCCGGACGAAAAACCGCCTATGTACCGGTCATGCGCACATCGCCAGCCATCTTCAATCTTGTTCCGAAACGGCAGCGGGATCGTCAGGTTCAGGCCGGAGAATCCGAGCACCAGGATGCCGATGGTGCCCGATAGGGCTTTGCAAGCTTGCGTGCCAGCATAATGTCAGAGAGAGACCGGCCATCCTGCAGATGAACATCTGCGAGAATCCGGCCGTGATATTTACCACCGGAAACAGCCGTCAACCTGACCGTCCGGTTCCTCAGCAACTGGTCAAGCGCAGCTCTTGATTTACGGGCAGCCTTGCGCTCGGACATACAGGATGCTTTCAACTCCGGCGCATCGATCCCTCTCAGGCGAACGCGGATCGTGACCGTCTGGCCAATCCAGATCCGGACCCGCGCCTCCACAGTGTCACCATCAAGAATGCGCAGAATATCCGCCTGATACGATCCAATCAGGCTTGATCGTGCTTCAGCTGTCCCGGACGAAAACAGGAAGCAGGGCAGAAGAGTGACAACGGCCAGAAGCCTGATGAGAGATGACAGGAGAACCATAAACAGAATCTTAGAGCGAATCTCTTAATATTACAACCTGAAGTTTATTCACTCTTCATCTGCCAGCTCCACACAGATGTTTTCCGGATGGCATGATCCTCAAGGCTGCGCGTTACCGCAACTTCATAAGACGCCTCTTTCCTGAGCCACTGGTAAGGGCAATAGCTTCGTTCCGGATCACCCACATAGATGGACATACCCCGATGCGCATGCTCTGAAAGCCAGGGCACCAGACTGTCGGTCATGGTCTGGTCGTAGAAGATGTCTCCAGCCAGAATCACATCAAACCTGGCAAGCGCTGTGCCGATCAGATTATCCGTGCTGATATCGCAATCAGCGCCATTGGTCTCGGTATTCAGCCGGATGGCATCAGCAGCAAAGGAATCTATATCATTCGCTGTCACATGCACGGCCCCTGACTTTGCCGCCGCAATGGCCACAAGTCCTGAACCTGACGCCAGATCAAGAACCGTCCTCCCCTGGACGAGATGCGGGTGATCAAGCACATAACGCGCCAGGGCCTGCCCACCCGCCCAGGCAAAAGCCCAGAACGGATCAGGCAGACCAAGCGCATCAAGCTCCTGCTCTCCAAGAGACCAGAGACGTGTTTCCTCATTAGCCAGCCAAAGCCTGATGTCGGGCGTCAGCGGCACCGGCATCAGCGCGGTATGATCCAGAATGAACTGGCGTCGATCCGTGATCACTCAGATCCCAGTCCACCCATCTGGCAGATCGTATGCCAGGCTTCTTCTGGAATAGGCATGACAGACAGACGGGACTGCTTGATGAGAGACAGATCCTGCAGGCTTTCGGTGGCCTTGATCTCGGCCAGGGTAACCGGACTGGGAACCGGCTTGACAGCCCGAACATCAACCATGCCGAACTTGCCTTTGGCGTCAGTAGGGTCTGGATAATATTCCTTCACCACTTCAACGATGCCAACAACCCGCGTTTCCTTGACCGAGTGGTAAAAGAAACCAAGATCGCCGACTTTCATCGCCTTCATGTTGTTGGCAGCCTGATAATTCCGGACGCCATCCCATTCAGCACCCTTGTCACCAGACGCCACCTGATCATCCCAGGACCAGGTGTTCGGCTCGGATTTGAACAGCCAATATGCCATCACCAAAGCTCCTACTGGTTGTCAACCGCCCACTTCCATGACCGGATGGTCACATCCTGGAAGAGATCGGCCTTGGCATAGGGATCTTCAGCCAGCATTGCCTCAACGGCTTCCCGGCTGTCCGCTTCCACAATCAGCAGGGAGCCGATCATGTTGTCACCTTCAAGAAGCGGACCGGCAATCTTAACCTTGACAGCATTGTCCGCCAGAAAAGCCAGATGCGCATCCCGGTTGGCCTTGCGAACATCCAGTGCGCCATCCTTATCGAGGGCTGTGACAACAAAATGCATTCTGAGATCTCCCATAGATATGTTTGCGGGCAAGGTAAGACCTGTCCCGCCTCTTTTCCAGTCCGTTTCGATCAGTCCGGTCTGATTTCCGTCATAAGCGGTCGCGTCATCAGATTGCGAATGGCGGTTTCCAGATCAAGACCACCTTCAATAATGGCAGCGACGGCAGCTGTAATAGGCGCATCCACACCGCAATCGCGCGCCAGAGCAGCGGCAACAGACGCTGTAACCGCCCCTTCCACGAGCTTTGATCCCGGCCTGGCCAGCTCTTGCGGGGGTTGTCCCTGCCCCAGCGCATAGCCGTAGGTGTAGTTACGCGATTGCGGGGTAGAACATGTGAGAATCAGATCACCAAGTCCCGATAATCCACCGAGCGTTTCCGCCTTGGCCCCATTGGCAACAGCCAATCGGCTCAGTTCGGCAAAGCCACGGGTCACAAGAGCCGCCTTGGCGCTGGCCCCCAGAGCGCGACCGTCAACCATGCCAGCGGCAATCGCCATCACATTCTTCAGCGCCCCGCCCAGTTGCACGCCAACGAGGTCATCTGACGCATAGGGCCGCAGGGCTGGTCCTTTCAGCGCCTCACAGAGGCTGCTCGCCAGCGAAAGATCATCCGCGGCAATGGTCACCGCTGTCGGCAGACCGGATGCAACATCTGAGGCAAAACTCGGGCCGGACAAAACCGCAGGCACCAGATCCGGCGCTTCTTCCAGAAACACATCGGAAACCCGCTTCTGACTTCCTGTCTCAAGGCCCTTGGCAGCGAGAACAACCGGTGTTCCGGCTCCCAGAACAGGAGCAATCGCCGCAGCCATACTGCGGGTAGACTGCGTTGGTGTCACCAAAAGCACCGCATCACAGCCCACCAGACCCTCAAGAGCCTTGCACGTTGTCAGCACTTCAGGCCACTGCACATCCCCGAGATAACGCTGATTGGTCCGGGATTGGCTGATTTCATCAAGGATATCCGCGTCTCGCCCCCAGAGCGTGACAGATCGCCCCGCCCTCCGGGCCGCCAGTGCCAGCGCCGTCCCATAGGCCCCCGCTCCAATGACACCGATATGATTGAAATCCTTCATCATCATTTCCCTGCTGCCTCAGACCTTGGTACCTGCGCGACCATGACCGATTTTTGCCGGAGCCCGTTCGTCAAGCGGCCAGCGGGACCGGGGTGCCATATCAAGCGCATCAGACTGACCGCGCGCCAGACGCTCGGCACCGGCCCAGGCAATCATCACACCATTATCCGTACACAGACTGGCAGGCGGAACCACAAGCCGGGCATTGTGCTCACCGGTTTCCCTGTCAAGCACCTGCCTAATCTGTTGATTGGCCGCCACACCACCGGCAACCACCAGCGCTGGTTTCTCAATATCAGGAAAGCGGTCCCTGAACCGCTCAAGCGCATGGCCAATCCTGTTGGCAAGGATCAGGGTAACCGTATCCTGAAAGCTGGCGCAGATATCGGCCACATCCTGATCAGACAAGGGCGCCAGGTCCTCAGCCGCATAGCGCACGGCTGTCTTGAGGCCAGAGAACGAGAAATCCAGCCCAGCCTGCTTCAACAGCGGTTTGGGAAACTCAAACCGGTCTGGATTGCCAGCCTCGGCCTGCTTCTCGACCGCCGGGCCGCCCGGATAGTCAAGGCTCAGAAGCTTAGCCGTCTTGTCAAAAGCCTCCCCCAGCGCATCATCAATCGTGGTGCCCCAACGCTCATAAGACCCCACGCCTGTAACAAGCTGGATCTGCGTATGGCCGCCGGAGACAAGCAGCAGCAGATAGGGGAAAGATAGTCCATCCGTCAGACGGGCCGTCAACGCATGGCCTTCCAGATGATTGATCGCCAGAAACGGCTTGTCTGCGGCCTGGGCAAGGGCCTTTGCCGTCATCATGCCGACAATCACACCACCAATCAGGCCAGGGCCAGCGGTCGCCGCAATCCCGTCCACCTCATCAAGGCTGCACCCGGCATCATCGAGAGCTGCACGGATGATATCATCCAGTGCCTCCACATGGGCACGCGCGGCAATTTCCGGCACGACGCCTCCAAAAGCCGCATGTTCCTCTGTCTGACTGAGAACCACATTGGACAGGATAGCGCCATCGGTTTCCCCATCCCGTCGCACGACAGCAGCAGCTGTTTCATCACAGCTTGTTTCAATACCAAGAACAATCATGAGCCCTGTCGATCTTCCGGGATGTTTTTTCACTCGATATGGCATATATCAAAGCCATGCTATCTTTGCCAAAGTAAGTTTTCCGCAAAATAGTGGTTCATCCTGTATAGGGTATCTCAGGCGTGCAGACATCTTCCAGCGACACTTCACTCATCCGTATCGGCACACGCGGCAGCGCTCTGGCGCTGGCCCAGGCTCATGAAACCCGCAAAAGACTGATGGCAGCCCATGATCTGCCGGAAAGCGCTTTTGACATTGTTGTCATCAAGACAACGGGAGACATGATACTGGATCGCCCTCTTTCCGAGATTGGCGGCAAAGGCCTGTTCACCAAGGAGATTGAAGAAGCCCTTTATGACGGACGCATTGATCTGGCTGTCCATTCATCCAAGGATATGCCGACTGTCCTGCCGGACGGGCTGGCGATCACCGCCTTCCTGCCACGGGAAGATGTGCGGGATGCCTTCATTTCCGACAAATGGTCGAGCCTTGAAGATCTTCCGGAAGGCGCAGTTGTCGGCACAGCATCTCTCCGCCGTCAGGCTCTGGTGAAACGTCTTCGGCCTGATCTGGAAGTCATTACCTTCCGCGGCAATGTACAGACCCGCATGGAAAAACTGCGCCGTGGCGATGTGGCAGCAACTCTTCTGGCCAATGCAGGCCTCCGCCGTCTCGGCATGGAGGAAGAGATCACCGACCTGCTCGATGAGGACAGTTTCCCGCCAGCAATCGGCCAGGGTGCCATCTGCATCGAATCCCGCGAGAATGATGAGCGTATCCTGTCCCTGCTCGCACCTATTCACCATCCGGAAACCGCGCATGCCCTCATTATGGAGCGGGCATTCCTCAGAACACTGGATGGCTCCTGCAGAACACCGATCGCCGGACGCGCCATCGTTGAAGGAGACACAATCACCTTCCGTGGCATAATTCTGACACCGGATGGCCGGGAAGTTCTGGAAACCACCAGACGCGGCCCGGTCTCGGATGCTGAAACCATGGGTCGCGATGCCGGTGAGGAACTGAAAGCCCAGGCCGGTCCGGAGTTCATGGCCGAAGTTCTCGGACATGGATAATCTCTGAATGACGGTTCTCATCACCCGTCCAGAACCCGGCGCAACGCAAACAGCCAGTCGGTTGCGTGCCCTGGGCTTTGATGTGATGCTCGAGCCGCTGTTCCGAATTGTCTTTGAAACTCCGACCACAAGACCAATCGATGATTACGCGGCTGTCCTGTTCACCAGCCGGAACGGGGTCGATGGTCTGTCGAGACTCTATGCTCCCTCCACACTGTCGCGTCTCACGGCCTTCGCTGTTGGTGATAGAACGGCCGAAACCGCCCGTCAGGCCGGATTTGACACCTGTCACAGTGCCTCCGGAACAGCGCATGATCTGCATGACCTGATCGTCAGTTCCATAAAAGACAGCGAAAAACCCCTGCTCTATGCAGCCGGGCGGGACCGTACCGGAGATATCGAACAGCGCCTGAAGGCCTCAGGCCTGGAGGTGGACCTGGCCGAGTTCTATCGAACGGAACCCAGTCCGGCATTGGCACCTGCAACCATCACCGCCCTGACCCAGGGAAGGATTGATTCCGTGCTGCTTTACTCACGTCGCACAGCAGAGCAATTCTTCAGACTGGCGGAGCAGGCAGACATCTACGATGGTTTGGGGAGTGTCAACTTCCTGTGTCTTTCAGAGACGATCTGTGACTATGTGAAGGGAAAAGGGCACTTTTCCTGCCGGATAGCGGCCAATCCTGATGAGACAAGCCTGCTAAGTTTGCTGGATTAGCATTCCCGTCACATTTGCTTAATATGCATTTATGGATTTGATGACGAAATGCCATATGGAAGCACAACACCACTTCCTATATGCATGAGTTGAAGACAAGCTACAGGGTTACAAAGCCCTGACGAGAGTAGAGGATGGCAATGGCCGACGCCAAAGATCCGAAGAAAACCGCAGACACCGTACAGGGTCAGTCCGAGAAGGTGAAGTCTGAGAAGGCAAAGTCAGGACAGGCGACCTCAGGCCAGACCACATCAAGTCAGGCCAAATCCAAGCCGCTGACAATTGATTTGCCAGCTAAGGATGTGAAAGAGGTCAAGGCTGAAGGACCTTCGGATCAGGACAAGGCCCCAGACAAGGCCTCGGACAAAACCTCGGACAAAGCCGCTCCGTCATCCTCGGCAAAGACAGACCCATCTTCGGAAAAGGCAAAGCCGGAGGCATCTCAGAAAACACCGGCTGACCCTGCAGAGAAGAAACCATCACAGCCTGCCTCATCGACAGCGGACCCGCAGAAGGCAAAGCCAGCAGAAGGCAGCAAGACAAAACCGGCAGCCACCACGCCCAGGACATCAACGCCCAATCTGGGCAAGAGCGATCCCAAACGGGCGGGCTCAACCACCACGTCAGCCAGAAAAGACAGCGCACCTGTTTCAGAAACCCGTCAGCGCGCAGGCGGTTCTTCCTTTGGAAGTCTGCTCATAGCAGCGCTTATTGGCGGCGGTTTGACGCTTGGCGGCAATTATGCCCTTCAACAGCAGGGCTTTCTCTCCGCGACAGGCAGTCAGGCGTCACTCCCACAGGATCTGGAAACCCGCCTCGCCGCTCTGGAAGGCCGCCCGGCCGGTGTGACACCTGCAGACATCAGTGGTCTGTCCGCCAGTCTTGAAAGCGCCTTGCCTAAACTGGACGCACTTGAGGCACGGGTAGCAGAAATGGACCCAGCCGCCCGTCTTGATGCACTGGAAACCCGCGTCGCAGCAGCAAGCGCTGATCTTGATGCCATTACATCCGCCGTCTCATCCGGTGGAGCAGGTCCGGATGCAGCCCTTGAAACGCTCAGCAGCAGCATTGAGGAGCAATCAAAGGCTTTGGACAGTCTGACCGTGCGGCTTGATGCCCTGTCTGTCACACAAACAGATGCACCGGACAACACGGAAGCTCTGGCAGCGGTCAATCAGCAGATTGCCACACTGGCCGCAGATTTGAGCCAGCTCGCTTCTGATCTGCAGGCACGCGCGTCATCTGACGACGTAACCGCTCTGGACGAACGTTTGACCGCTGTTGCAGCAGCCTCATCCAGCGCCGAAATCGCGGCTCTTGTTCGCCGGATGAACGGATTGGCCGGACTGGCCCTTGTCAGCCGCCTGCAGAATGACATGGCACACGGCAAAGCGCTCTCAGACCTTCTGGCTCTGAGTAAATCCTATCTCACTGAAGAGGAAGCGACCGTTCTTGCATCCGGTGCCGCAGATGGCTTTGCAACATCAAAGGCCCTGTCTGATGCTTTCGCGCCGGTCCGCAAATCGATAGAAGCACAATTGAACCGTGCTGATCCGGATGCCGGTCTGGTAGACAAGTTGCTTGCCAATGCAGGCTCTCTGGTTACCGTGCGCCCTGCTGGCACCCCTGACGGGACAAGCCCTGAGGAAGTGCTGTCACGCATTGCCGGTCATCTGGATGCTGGAGATATCGAGGCAGCAGAAGCAAGCTGGGCGGATCTGCCATCCGATATTCGCGACAAAAATCCGGATTTCGGTGCCCGGCTGTCAGACGTTGCCCGCGCCCGCTCCGCGCTGAATACAGCACATACACGAGCCATTCAGGCTCTTTCCGTTTCAAATGCCGAATAGAAAGGCCGGTCGATGATCCGTATTCTGATATTCATCGCCCTCATCTTTGCCTTGTCGATGGGATATGCATGGCTGGCCGACAGGCCTGGCACCGTCATCATCAACTGGCTCGACACAGAGATTGAACTCTCCGTTCTGGTGGGCATTAACGTGCTGATGGCCATTCTGGTGGCCGGAATCATCACATGGGGCATCATTCGCGGTATTTTCCGCACACCGGACGCGGTTCGCGGCTTCTTTCAGGCCCGTAGACGCGACAAGGGCTATGAAGCGCTCTCCCGCGGGTTCATTGCAGTGGGAGCCGGTGATCGTGCTCTGGCCCTGAAAGCCTCAAAGACCAGCCGGAAATTTCTGCCAGACGATTCCATGACCCTGATGCTTGAGGCACAAAGTGCCCAGCTGTCTGATGATTCAGATTCAGCCCGTGCTGCATTCGAGGCCATGCTGGAGCGTCCGGAAACGCGTCTGCTGGGTCTTCGTGGTCTGTTCATGGAAGCGCAAAGACATGGCGAAGCCGAGGCTGCCCGGCATTTTGCTGAAGAAGCGGTCAAGGCCGCGCCTGCTATTGCATGGGCGGGCAAGGCACTAATGGGTCATCAGATTACGGATGGCGACTGGTCCGGTGCATTGCAAACCCTCACGGGTCAGGGCAATGCCAAGCATATCGACAAGAAGACCCTCCGCAGACAGCGAGCCGTTCTTCTGACTGCACAGGGCCTGGAACTTGAGGCAGGTGAGCCGGAAAAAGCCAGGGCTCTGGCACTTGAAGCCCACCGCCTCGCATCAGACCTGGTACCAGCCGCAGCTCTGGCCGGTCGCGTTCTCGGACGTCTGGGTGATCCCCGCAAGGCGGCCAAGATTATCGAAACCACCTGGAAGAAAGCGCCTCATCCGGACCTGCTGGACGCTTATGAGAAAACCAAACCTGGCGAAAGCGGGCGCGAGCGCCTGCGTCGTGTCAGACATCTGGTGAAAACCAATCCTGATGACCGGGAAAGCCGCTTGGCAATCATCGGTGCACAGATGGTCGCTCAGAACTGGTCTGAAGCGCGCGCGCTTCTCGGCAAGACCCTGATGGAAGCGCCAACCCGGCAGGCTTGTGAGTTAATGGCACGCCTGGAACAGGATGAAAGCGGCAATGATGGTCGCGTGCGGGAATGGCTGTCCCGAGCCCTCAAGGCTCCGCGCGACAAGACATGGATTGCAGATGGTGTTGAATCCGAACAATGGGCACCCGTATCTCCTGTAACAGGTGCATTGGACGCATTCGAATGGAAGGCACCACTCGAAGCACTATCCGCTGATGATGGCCTGATAATCGATGAGGCTATGCTCACCGCGCCAAAGCCTGCAGCTGAACCCGCTATGACAGCTCCCGAAACGGCGACGGCAGAAGAGACAGTGGCAGATGCGGAGATCATCGAAGACAACAAACCCTCTGAAGAGATAACACTGTCAGCAGAACCCACTGAACCGGTCACATCACCATCATCCGAGGCAAGCACAAGCGAACCGGCTGAAGAGACCGATGCCAAACCGGAAGAAGCGGGCAAGGCAGAAGACGACACAAGCGCTGAGGCCACGGCAGCCGATGAGCCGGATGAACCTCAACCGGTTGAGTTCCCGCTGCCTCACGCCCCTGATGATCCGGGCCCTGCCCCGTCAGGAGATGATGAACCAAAACGGGCGCGGCTGTTCTGACAAAGAGCTCAGCCGCACACGGATGAGCCGCTGTAGAGAAGTGGGAGAAATCCGTTTTACACCCTTGCCAAAACGGGCGCATCAGAGTATCAAGCGCCCGTTCCCTGTGAGTTTTCCCAACTGACAGGATACCGGTTAGCCGCAATAGCTCAGTTGGTAGAGCATCGCATTCGTAATGCGGGGGTCGGGGGTTCGAGTCCCTCTTGCGGCACCACTCTTTACCAGTCATGTAAGAGCTGCACCGCAGGTTCAATCTGCAGTGCTTTCGCGAGTGACCGTTGCAGCAGGCTACAACTTTTGAATTTCGCAGACCCAGCAGTGATCCGGAAAGACTGGTCGCTAGACAAACAGGTCAACCTTCTCGAACTTCGTTACGTCAACAAGCCCAAGGTCGGAAATTCTGATTTCTGGGATAACAACCAAAGCAAGCAACGAATGCTGCATATAAGCATTGTTGAGCTTACAGCCGCAGTTCTCCATCGCCGCAACCATTGATGCTGCCTTGTTGGCAACGACTTCGGCGCGCTCGTCCGACATCAGTCCAGCAATGGCCAATTCCACAGTCGCCAGTTCCTGACCTTGCGAAAACACCGTGATACCACCTCCCACTTTACCCAGGTGGTTTGCTGCAGCTGCCATGTCCTCTTTCGAAGTGCCGACGACAATCATGTGGTGGCTGTCATGCGCTACAGTCGAGGCGATTGCGCAGGGTGTGTCATAGCCAAAGCCAGAGACGAACCCGTTCACCACACCACCGGTCCCGCGATGACGTTCAACGAGGGCGATCTGGCAAATATCTCTGTCATTGTCCATTTGCACCAGACCATCCTTGACCGGAAGACTCGCCTCAAGCGCACGGGTCGGCGCCTGGTTCTCGATTACACCGATCACGCGTGCTGTTACTTCTGCGGCACCTTCAGGGGCGTAGATATTAAAGTCGTCTGCCGACAATTTCTTGCCGAGGTTAACCGTACCCTTTGCGAAGTCCGGGTAGTTCGCTTCAGGGATATCAGCGGTCAAAACGCCGTTTTCCGCCAGCACCTCCCCCTGTGCCATGACCATTTCAACCGGCAGTGTTGGCAGATCGGAGGTAAGAATGATATCTGCCCGACGGCCCGGCGCGATTGAACCAACATCCCGCTCCATACCGAAATGCTGTGCGGTATTGAGTGTTGCCATCTGAATAGCCGTCACTGGCTTGACACCTTGGGCAATCGCATGGCGTACCACTCTGTTCATGTGCCCTTCGTGAACAAGGGTACCGGAATGACTGTCGTCAGTGCAGAGTATGAAGTTGCGCGGATCGAGCCCGTCCTCTGTGACTGCCTTGATCTGCTCGGCTACATCATACCAGGCCGACCCCAAACGCAGCATGGCCCGCATACCCTGCCGGATACGTGCAATCGGATCTTCCTTACGCGTTCCTTCATGGTCGTCTGCGGGGCCACCGGCCACGTATCCGTGAAACATCAGCCCAAGGTCGGGGGAGGCATAATGGCCACCCACGGTTTTTCCTGCCAGTTGCGTTGCTCCGATCTCGCCAATCATTTTGGGATCATTCATGGCGACACCCGGAAAATTCATCATCTCACCCAGCCCGCAGGTTTGCGGCCAGGTCAGAGCTTCGGTCACATCCTCAACACTGAATTCAGCTCCTGCATTTTCAAGACCCGGAGCAGATGGCACACAGGAGGGAACCTGCACCTGCACATTGATCGGCAGGCTGGCGGCATCATCATGCATCAGCCGCACGCCTGGAAGCCCAAGCACATTGGCAATCTCGTGCGGATCAATGAACATCGAAGTCGTGCCATGTGGAATGACTGCACGGGCAAATTCCGTGACGGTGACCATGCCACTTTCAACATGCATGTGCGCATCACAGAGACCGGGCACCATATAGCGTCCATTGGCCTCGATTACCCTGGTCTGATCACCAACTGTATGTCCGGCATCCGGCCCGACATAAGCGATCCGACCCATCGTGATGGCAATGTCCGTATCTGGAATAATCTCTCCAGAATAGACATTGACCCATTTGCCACCGCGGATAACGCTATCTGCCGATGTCCGACCCATGGCAACATCAATAAGGCGGGGTGCAGCTTCGGTCCAGGTAGGAACAGGCATGGGAACTCCAGTCTAGTGTCTTAGGTAAGGAACGCCGAGTTTGGCAGGTTGGCCGGAACTGCTGCGGATCATCACCAGTAAGAGGATCGAGGCGACATAGGGCAGCATCAGGAAAAACTGGTAGGGGACGTTGACGCCCACGCCCTGCGCGTGGACCGCAAGACTGTCCAGAATGGCAAAGACCAGCACTGCGATCATCGTTCGAACCGGCCGCCAGTTTCCGGCAATCACTGCCACGATAGCCAGCCAGCCACGCCCGCCAGAAATATCGGGCCGGAACTGATCGGCAAAAGCGAACATCAGGAATGCACCACCCAGGGCAGTCAAAGCCGATCCGAACAGAAGTGCGCTGTACTGCCGCTTGGCAACAGACAGGCCTTTAGCTTCCAGAAACTGCGGATTTTCACCAGCGGCACGGGTTTCCAACCCATAGGTCGTGCGTCGCAGAAAAAAGGCAATGAATGGAATGCTGAGAAATGCCACATAGGTCAGCAAATGCTGATCAAACAAGATTGGCCCCAACACCGGGATGTCCGATAAAAGCGGGATAGGGCTTTTGTCGATAGTGTCATAGGTGGGTGGTTTACCACCGCCGACATAACTGCGGAACCAGAACAGCGTCAGACCGCTGGCCAGAAGGTTAAACCCAAGGCCCGTGACAAAGTGATCGACCCGCAACGTCACAGTCAGGAAACCGATCAGCAGACCCGCGACCAACCCGCCGGCTATAGCAGTCAGCCCCGCCAGAACAGGCGAACCAGTCGCAACCATGGCAAGGTAAGCCATCAGGCAACCGGTCAGCATCGTGCCTTCAACACCCATGTTCCAGATGCCAGCCCGTTCGGTTACCAGTTCACCAATGGCCGCCAGAAGGATGACGGTTGCCACTCCCATGGCCGCAACCATGATGGACATCAGGATTTCAGGAGAAAGCAATGCAGTCATTGCGCAACCCTCCTGAACTGAATGGAGTAACGGACAAGGACCGATGCGCTCAGAAAGAACAGCAGCAGAATGCCTTGCATGGCAGGGACAAGTGAAGGTGGGATGTCAGATAGAACATTCATGTAAAGCGACCCGTTGGCTAGCGCCCCGAACAAAAGTGCTGCGATCACTGTGCCGATAGGATTGAGGCCGCCAATCATGCCAACAATGATGCCGGTAAAGCCTAGGCCAGTCATCACATCTCCGCGCAGGCGGTAATTGACACCAAATATCTCGGACACGCCCGCCAGTGCAGCCAGTGCACCACTGAAGCACATCACCACCAGTACGGTTCTGGTGACGTTGACGCCCTTGAACCGCAAGGCTGTCGGATTGAACCCAAGCGCTCGGATTTCAAAACCCAGTGGAGTTTTCTTGAGGATGACCCAACACAAAGCAGCCGCCAGCAAGGCCAGAACGAATCCAAAGTGCAGCTTTACTTCAGCGATAATAAGAGGCAGTCGGATGTTTTCCGAAAAAACGGGTGTCTGATGGTAGGAAGTGCTGCCTTCCTCAGTCCAGGGTCCACCAGCCAGCAGATAAGACAGCAGATAAACGATCACATAGTTCAGCATCACAGTCGAAATGATTTCATTGACCTGAAAGCGGGTCTTGAGCCATCCACAAAGTCCACCCATGACCGCACCACCCAACATGGCGGCCACCAGAATGGCAGGGACAGCGATCCATCCTGTCACAGCCCCTAATACAAGACTGATCCAGTATCCACACATCGCCCCGGCAAACATCTGACCTTCTTGTCCGATGCTCCAGATTTCCGCACGAAACGCGATCACGGTGGCAAGCCCGGTAAAAATCAATGGCGTTGCGGCGACCAGACTTTGCAACAGGGCTTCCTGGCTGCCAAAAGCACCTTCGTAGAGGGCACCGAAGCCTTCGGTCACACTGGCACCGCTGAGCGCGATGAGCAACGCTGAGGTGGCAAATCCGCATATCAGAGCAAGAACATAGGCAAGAGCCTGCGCCTGCCAGCCTACGGAAGAACGGGGGGAAATCTCGATCACGCTGTGACCTCGCTGGCTCTGCCTGCCATCAGCAGGCCGATTTCTTCCAGATTGGTAGTATCTGTTTCAACAACACCCATCAGACGCCCTTGAAACAGGACACCAATCCGGTCGCAAAGTTTCATGAGATCCTCAAGTTCAGACGACGCAATCAGCACCGCGACCCCCTCGGCCCGCTTCTCAAGCAATCGCGTGTGGATGTATTCAATCACACCCACATCCAGACCTCGGGTCGGCTGATTAGCCAGTAGAACCTTGGTTGCCAGCCGCTTTTCGCGAGCCAGGATCACGCGCTGAGCGTTGCCGCCTGAGAGGTTTTCAGTCGGAGTCTCGGGTGATGGGGCAGAAATCTGAAACTCGTTGATCATCCTGATCGCCGTGTCCCGGATTTTCGGGAAGTCCAGGAAGGCCTTGCGTACATAGGTCCCCCGATGGTCGCCCAGGATCAAGTTTTCCTCGATTGACATTTCGGGAACCAGGCCTTCAAGGAACCGGTCATCGGGAATATGACCCAACCCCATATCCTTGATTACGCGGGCGCTCATGCCGCCGATATCGGTATCGTCGAGCATGATCTGCCCACCTGCCGGCGTGCGCACTCCCGCGATGACCTCCATCAATGGGTTTTGCCCGTTTCCGGCGACACCCGCGATACCAAAGATTTCACCCTGATGGACCGTCAGTGACACGTTGTCCAGATCAGGAACCTGTCCCGTTCCGGCAACTGTAACATTTTTCAGAACCAGCCACGGAGGACCGGTTGGCGTCTTGTCCCGAACCTTTACCTCCAGATCACGACCAACCATCAGACGGGTCAGTTCTTCGGGTGTAGTCTCTGTCGTCGACCTGATGCCAACCACCTTACCCTGTCGTAAAACGGCGACTCTATCCGCCTGCATTACTTCGTCCAGAAAGTGCGAGATAAGAATCAGCGCAACGCCATCAGCCTTGAGTTTGTCTATGATACGGAACAGTTTCTTCGAATTCTCGACATCAAGCGTTGCTGTCGGTTCGTCCAGGATCAGGACATCGGCATCAAAATACAGCGCCTTGAGCAATTCAGCCCATTGCCGTTCACCTACAGACAGATCACGCACCAGCGCATTCGGGTTAATCTCGATCCCGTAGCTGTCGCAAATCTGACGCAATTTCTTTTCTGCCTCATCATATTGAACGATCAGGCCTCTCTCCGACCCGATGACGATGTTCTCCAGAACCGTAAAGTCCGGGACGAGAACAAAGTGCTGATGGACCAGGCCAATCCCCTGACGGATGGCATCCGCCGCAGAGGCCATTTTCAACGACGCGCCCTTGAAGAGGATATCGCCGCTGTCAGGTGGAAAAAGCCCCGTCAGACAGGCCGACAGCGTTGATTTTCCAGCGCCATTCTCACCAAAAAGGCACAGGAGTTCACCGGAATCGACCGTAAAGCTGATGTCGTGATTGGCGCGCACAGGGCCGAAACTCTTGCAAAGGTTCCGCGCCTCAAGGGTTGGCGATGACATGGAAAGTTCCTGGAAGTAAGAAAGGCTCTTCGCCAAAGCGAAGAGCCAGGAATTCGATCAGTCAGATTTTGGGAGAGACAGATCGACAGGGATTTTCAACTCGCCCGAGGCGATTTGCGCACTCAGTGTCGCAATTTCCTCTTTCAGCTCCGCAGGCAGCTGATCCTCATAAGCGTTATAACCAGACAGGGCTGTTCCGCCATCGGCCATGGGCACCCAGCGCTCAGAAGTATTACCTTCGTAAGCTGCGCCGTTGGCCGCATAATCATACCATTCGTCAATCACCCAGTTCAGATCCTCGGTCCAGGAAATCAAGGCACTGGCCACGACCGAGTCCGGCGCGGATGCCCCATGGTCGATATAGTTGCCGAAACACCTGATTCCGGCCTTTTCACACGTTTCAAAGCTGGCAACCAACTGGAACGTCAGGTCAGCACCCGCCGCAATCTGGGCATTGGTAAACTGTTCGGCCTTGGCCGGATCGTACCAGCTTTCGATAAAAGCCACCTTGCGCTCGACATCCGGATTGACCGACCGCGCCCCTGCAAAGAAGCTGTTAATCTGATCATTCACATCTTCGGATGGAAATTGCCCGACGACGCCAACCACATCGCTTTCCGTCAGGCGTCCGGCCATGACGCCCAATAGATACGAGGGTTCGTGCACGCGCTTGTAAACCCAGTAGGCATTACCTCCAAGGCCTTCATTCCCCGAACCAACCAGCACAAACAGGATATCCGGGTACTTTTCTTGCAGAGCCTTTACCTGGTCCGAGTAGCTGCTGTGAGCCCAGATGATCTGGTACTTGCCGGTTTTGGCCAGCAATTCCATAGCATCACCGGCATCCTCGCCCCATTTACCGTTAATGTTCTTGTACGAGATTTCCAGACCATGAGGCGCAGCCTCTACTACACTGTCGAGATCCCGCAAAAGCGTTGCATCCCACGAAGCCTCGGGCCCTGTAGCCAGTATCAAGCCGATGCCCAGTTCAGTCGGGGCGTCTGCCCACGCAACTCCGCTTGTCAAAGATAACAGCGCTGTTGCCATGAGTGTTTTGAACATATTCATATGGTTTCCTCCCAGTGATTCCGATTGCACATGTTCTTGATGTTGGCTCAGGCGTTTTCGAGAACCGGGTCGAATATCTTGAGGCCCACGCAGTCCACCGCCCCAAGGTCGGTAATTGCGTATTCCGGGATTGCGGTAATCGAGAGCACAAACATGTTCATGAAGGGCCATTCGAGCTGGCACCCGGCATCACGGGCAGCCTGATCCAGCGCTCTTTCTTTTTCGGCCATTTCAACTGGATCAATGTCTGAGACGATGCCACCGATTGGCAATTCCAGACCGACGGTCACCTCGCCATCTTTAACGAAGGCCTGCCCGCCGCCCTTTTCGATCACCCAGTTGATGGCTGTCGCCATATCCTCGGGATTTGTGCCGATGCAGACGATATTGTTGTCATCCGGCGCAGTTGACGTCGCCATTGCACCATATTTGAGACCAAAACCGGACACGAAGGCCACGGGTTTGTTCGTCGTTTTACCGTAGCGTTCGATCACCGTGACATACAGCACGTCCTGCTCGGTATCCGGCAGAACGAAACCGTCCGTGGCCTTGAGAACTGCGTCGCGACGGTTGCGCACAAATGGCACATCCAGCGACATGTTCATTGCCAGGACTTTAACCGCATCCGCATCGGTGCTGACCTTCAGATCTTCAGCCGTGACCGGTGCTACCTTCATGGTTTCAGTCAGAAATGAAGGGCGCTCGGGGCGATTGACCGGCTCAATCATCTTGAGGTCCTGTGCCACGAATTTTCCTTTGGCGATAACCTGCTGAATATTGAATGCCTCAGGGCTGTCCACCAGGATGATGTCCGCTTGCCGACCCGGTGCAATCAGCCCGACCTTGTGGTCGATCTGGCTGGCGACTGCACTGTTGATCGTAGCCATCTGTATCGCCTCCATCGGCGATACACCTTCGCGTATCGCCATGCGCACCACATTATCGAGATGCCCACGGTTCAGGACATCAACCGCAACAACATCATCGGTGCAGAAGCTGATACGATGAGCAGCATCCGGCGTATATTTGGTTGCAAGCTGGATATTCTCCTCAAGGAAGTGACTGATCGAGCTTTCGCGGACCAGAACAAACATGCCGTTGCGCAGCTTCTCAAGCGCTTCGGTCACCTCATAGCTTTCATGGTCCAGACGAACTCCTGCGCTGGCGTAACCCGCAAGCTTCGAGCCCTTGCACATGGGGGAGCATCCAAAAACAGGCAGCTTGTTCTTGCGCGCAATTTCCAGTGCTTCGATGACATCGTCATCTTCTTCCTGAATGAACTCGCGGACCGTTTCCCAGATACCGATACATTCCGGCCAGTCATGCGTGGCCCGGTGGTCATTCGGGCTGAAGTAGTGATTCACTGTTGAACGCGGCATCGTGTACGGCGTTTTACACGGCGCGCCCCAGTGGATTGTCATCGGACCCGCATTGGCTTCATCCAGAAAATGGCGCACGCCTTCCAGACCGGACACCACAAGAATCTGGTCCAGACCGGAAATAATCGATGTGGTACCATAGGGCACAACAAGTTCGGCAAAACTGGAAACGGAGAGCTTGGAACATTCAACGTGAAGATGCCCGTCAATCATTCCCGGTGCTAGGTAACGCCCTTCAGCATCGTGATACTGGGTATCAGGGCCCTTGCAATGCTCAACATCCCCGACTGCAACAATATGGCCACTCTTTATGGCCACCTCAGCCGGATAGATTTCCGACGACGCGACATTGATCAAATGACCGTTGGTGATCACCAGATCAGCTTTAATGTCGCCATGTCCGGCTCGGATCAATTCTCTCAGATTCACGATGAACGTCTCCTGTGTTTTGGAGATTGTTCATCGGGGCTCCCGCGGGTTCAACGGGATTTACTTGTCCAATTTGCTTAAAACATATCCAGAATGAATAATCTAAATCTGCCATAGATTTTCTGAATGAAGACAACTTCGTTAATTTCGAGTATTTTTCCTGATTGTTAGCCGATTTTGAACAAGGTTTCGGATTATGCAGAACAACTCCGGCACACATATATTATCTGTCACGAATATCACCGCTGCAAACACTGCATTCGCCATGGGTGAAAGCAACTACAAGAACGGGGAGCAATTCGGGCCAATGGCAGGTTGCCAGCTTGAGGCTATCTATCTTCGAACTGGACAAGTGGAAGTCATTCATGACGAGCACCGCTTCAGGATGTCTGCCCCCAGTGTGGCGCTGGTCGCTTCAGCCCAAAAAATTGTCTATCGGTACGGACCTGCCAAAATGAACAATATCCTCTGGTGCCAGTACATTGCCGGCGGGTTGTCAGCATCCGGGGTTCAAAGGCTGCTTCCGTATTGCGGCCCGCTTCCACCCACCGCAGCGTCGACATCGCTTATGAAGATCGGTGCTGATTTATCATCAGACATCAATGATGAAATGCAGAACTTTTCGTCTGCATTAGGGATTGCGGTGCTGGAAGAACTGCTGGCCCGAAAAAGAAAACAGGAGACCATCGCCGATATTCCACCGCAAGTGCATCATGTCAGACGATATATTGAGGAACATCTGAACTCGGACATAACAATGGCAACACTTTCTGAGGTTTCAAACCTTTCCCCCCAGCACCTGAACCGGTTGTACAAAGCAGCATTCGGAGAAAATCCGCTGGATTACCTGTGGCGCCTTCGAGTGCGTCGTGGAGCTTATCTGCTGCGCCATACAGGGATGCGAATAAGTCAGATCGCTTATAACACCGGTTTCAAGACACCCAATCATTTCTCGCGGCTGATCAGAGAGAGATATGGGATATCACCACGTGATCTGCGCTCACAGGAATGGCGGGGAGCCAGCAACCAGTAGTTCCTGTTTTTCGATTATGATTGCTGAATTGTCGTCTGGTCCAAAAACCCTCAAGCCACACAAAAGTCGCACAATGGGCAACCGGCGCGACTTTTGGGTTCAGTTACCTGTTCAACACAACCCTCATCGCCCTTGCAATGGATCAGGTCTCTGTAAAAATTTTGAACCTCCGGCTTGCCTGTTGCGACAGACACGTGGAAACTTTGTTCTGATGCAGTGCTGGAGAATGCTTATGTTCTGTGAATATGCTCGTAAAATCCGCGTAGCTCATCTTCTGGCCGCAGGTTCTTTATGCCTGCTGTCGGCGCTCTCTTTCACCCTTCCTGCAGCCGCTCAACAACTCGATGTTCCTGTTATCGAACATGCGGACGGGGATTTCGACACGTGCGGCCTGGGGCAGGTCAAAGGCCTAAAAGCAAACGGGGACGGCTTTCTCGCAGTCCGCTCCGGTCCTGGCTCCTCTTACAAAAAGCTCGACGAACTCCATAATGGAGATCGGGTCTGGCTGTTTGATCAGAAGGGCAAGTGGCTGGGGGTTGTCTATGACGTTAACCAGGTGGATTGCAGCCCGATCAGCGAAGACAGGCCAGTCCGCCAGAAGGGCAAAAAAGGCTGGATTCACAGCAATTGGGTCAAGTTCCTCGCCGGTTAACCTGTCATTTTCCGAATATGCAGCCTCTGAGAAAGAGCCATGTCATACAAAGCGCTGAACAACCTGGTCCGGAGCACTCTTCTTGGCGGCGTAGCCTTCCTCTCGCTGCCACATACAGCAGGTCAGGCTGAATTCCGATCCTTTGAGGCGTTTGAAGCCCTCAACAATGCCCGCCTCTATATGCTTTCAAGCCGGGCTGACGAGAAGGATGCCAATGAGCGCCTCCCCAAGGCCAGAGACGCCTATGCACAGGCACTGGTCAGACATGGCAAGGCCGTAGCCGCCTATCGAAGCTTGTCCGACGCGCAAGAGCAACGCCAGATCCTGCTTGCCGATGAAGCCAGGCTGCAGAAGGAATGGCGGCAGGAAGAACAGGCCATAGACAGAGCCCTCACTGTCGCTCAGGCGCGCCTTGAGACAGCACGGGCCGAATTGTCTCTCGCAAAGAATGCAGGGCAGAACACCGACAAACTGTCAGTGGCAGTCGCAGACCGCTCACGGGCCGTGCGCGATCTCTATGCCCGCAAAAGCGGATTGAATGACGTACGCGCAATCACCCAAAGAGAGATTGACGAGCAGCTGAAGCCCCTGAATGAGATCATGAAAACCGCAGGGGCCGTTTCCGGTGTTACAGCCTTATTCGATCTGGGGTTCGATGTCCGCCAGAAGGCAGAGGCCCTCGAACAAGCCCATGCACGGGCACAGCGAAACGCTGTTCAGGCCCGCAACTATCTGGTCACCTATTACACTATGCTGGAAGGGCTGCGCCCGCCCTATATCAAATCAGTCAGAATTAAGCACGGCAAGACCGTTCTGTATGAGGCCTCATGGGAGGAGCGCCCGGGGACGGAGAAGAGTGGCCCTCTTGAAACAAAGGCCCTCAAGGCGTTGATCGTCAAGGATGAGCAGATCCTGAAACTCTCACGCCAGCGCATCGAGGCTCTCACGCGCAACCGGAAGGAACTCCGAAAGATTGCCAATAACAGCCGGGACTATGCCCAAAGCCTGCAGAGCCAGATAGCTGGGGCTCAGAATCGGGCACTGCTGCAGAAAACCGCTGTCGATATTGCAGTGGTCGCCGCGGATCTGGCCATCTCCGGTGGGGCTCTGACCATCGCCGGGTTTAGCGCAGGCAAGTCAGCCGAACTGGCAATCAGTGCCTATTCCCGCGAAACTGCCCGTGCAGTCCTGCGCGAGACCGGCGTCAGCTCTGAACTGATCGGGAGCGTCGCCAAACTCTATTCCACAATGGCGGAAAAAGCGGCTGAACAGAAAATCGAGGCTTTGATCGCAAATCCGACCAGCTTCGAAGGCGATGCTCTGGTTGCCGCTTCAGAGGTGGGAGAAACGCTGTTTGAGGCGGCCACATCAAAAGGCATTGAGACAGTCTTTGATGCTCTTGGAAAAGAAAGCGCGGAAAGCGCTGCAAGAAAGACCGCGTTTTCCTCCGTCAGCAAGGCTGTGAGTGGCTCCGGCGCTATTTTCGATGCTTCAAAAACAGCTCAAAGCGCGAAGGGTATCGCCTCAGCCGCAAGCCTGATTGCTGATATCTCTGCCAAGATCATCATCGCCAGAGCAGAACAGGAAGCTCTGGAACGCCTGGGTAATGACAAACTCAAGGCACAAGCCAACGTGCATATAGCACAAGGGGCCTGGAACAGGGTGCATGAGGAACTTCTGGCTGAGCAACGCCGGGCTCTCTTTTACGAGACCAGGATCAAGGCTCTGGAAACAAGGATCGAGTTCGGCCTTCCAAGCCGCGAATTGGTGGTGAAGACCAACACATCACTGGACGAAAAGGCGATCAGGACAAAACATGTGGTTGATGTGTTTTTTGAGGTCTCCCAGCCTCTTGAGGAAGCCCCGCGCCTGACCACATCAACACCAGGGGGCGTCACCATTGAAAAAGTTACACGTGACACGCGCGCAGGCTCCAGTCACTGGAAAACCGTCATGACACTGGACGAGGACCAGATCAGGGGCATTGATGCTATCCCGCTGGAGTTCAGGCTTTTAAGGGGAACCCATCGCCCCTATTGGGATTTCGACACCAATCCGGCCACAGCACCATTCCTGAAAGATCTGGATGAGCGCACATGGGAGAATTTCGAACCCGGTCCGGACAAAAACCACACCCTGCAGATCAGGCCCTATGCGCCGGATATGGTCTGCGCACCGTCTGAAGGCACCCGCCAGACAGCAGAAACCGACACAATCACAGCCGGCATCGTCAATACCGAAGAAAATCCCGACTGTACCTACTGGTATGATCCGGTCTTTGGTGTGCTTGCCATGTATCCATCGGATGATTCAATCAATCTTGAATGGATTCGCCCGATCCGCTTTTCAGATGAACATGACCTCAACCAGTCCGGTGGCGGGTACGGCGACACCTACCCCTCGCTCCGCAGGCTTGATTTCATACCTGGGCCCTTCGCAACACTCACACGTATCAAAGAAGCGAGACCTGAGGAGGACACCCTGACCGAGTTTGAACTCTGGGGCTCAACAGGTGGTGTCTATATAGGATCAGCCTCCGTCACACTGACTTACACCTGCGGATCAGATTCCAAAGACAACCGGATAGGCCGTGTCATCTACAAAACTGTATCAACGCCGATTGTTGCCACCCTGAAAACCAATGGCATTCCTATCCCCGGTGGGTTGAATGAACCGGAATTACGCGTCCTTCTGGATGACAAGAACGCGTTCCCCAAAGAACATGTCGCCACAGTCACGTCCGGCCAGGGCAAAACCAAGGTCTATGGCATCAAACGCTGCGGCAATCAGAGAGCTGATTTCTACTCCGCACGCGGCATTCAGGTTCATGCCACACCGCTTCAAAGCGAAGATCGTCCGACCTCACTCAGCGCCAGTCAGCTCGCAGCCTTTGGTCATGCAAGGGACAGAAAATCGCAACAACAGGCAGAGCAGCAAACCAAAACCCTTGAAGCAGGCAACGTTGTCGCCGCATTACGCTTTGCCCGAAACCGGATGGATGGCCTTCTGGCCTTCACTTATCGCAAGTTTCTGTTTCACGAACAGGCCCTGAAAGCCTTGCCGGATGAAGTAAACGACTGGCAGGTTGGCGCAGGCATGGCAAACACCCAGAAAGTCCTGAAATCACAGATCGAGTCGACCAAGGCGCAAAAGAAACAGCTCAATACGCAGCTCAAGCTCCTCGGAGATTAGGGTCAGAACAGTCGTCTCAAGCGATTGAGCAGCTCGGGCAACAGACTTCCGACTTTGGCCGCTATTTGGAGCAGTCTGTTTCCCGAAGTCGCATCCAACATTCTCAGCCTTTGCTGATGCTCCAGAAATGCAGGTGAATAGACGGCATGCACATCACCATCAGACACTCCCCTCCATCCTTCAATGGCTTTGACGAGGGGCAGGATCGTTTCGCGCGAACCAAGACGAAATTGCTGCACCCACTCTTCTGACGGTTTGCGACTTGCCAGTTCATCCAGATCCGGATTGTCAAAAAGATGGCAGCTGACACCAGCGCCCGCAAAGACATGCGTGCCATCAGCATCCCGGAAGCCGAATTCATTGATTACAGCAATCGGCTTTCCGATCAGCAGTGCATCGATCAACATCGTAGACGATATACTGATCACCAGATCAACCCTCGGCAGAATTTCTGGCAAGGGAGAATAGTCAATGTCCAGATTGGATGCCGTATAGCCCTTGAATTGCGATGGATGATAAATCTGTTTGTGGAAGGTCTGCTCACCCTGGCGGACACGCGGCTTGATGACCACTCGCCAATCCGGATTATGGCGAGCGAGTTCATTCAATTGCCTGAAGAGCCAGATCCGGAAATGTTTCTCCCTCGGGATGGCAACCTGTTCAGCAAAAAGCGCTGTCTTTTTCCTGACCGCTCCAGTGTCCGCCTGTGGCACGAAAGATGTCTGTTCTGGCAGGCCTCCGGAGACAGGCGCAGGGTTCTCACGGAGCAGACCTGTTACGATAAACCGCTCCGGTTGAAAGCAGTCTGACCCCAGAAAGTGCCGGGCACGCTCCATGTCCCTATCGCTGTTAAGGCAAACAATATCTGCACCCAGACGCCAGGCCAGCCCCTCCTCAAACCCACCCAGCACCACACCATTGTAGATGGAGAAAACAAGCGGGCGAGACCCTCTGAGGTCTTCCAGGGTTCTCAACTTCAAGGATATCTGCGCGATCTGGCTTCCGGACAGAGACGGGCAGACAGCATCATAGCCGAGAGCAGGCTCCAGATCCTCAAGCGTTCTGTAGCCAACAGAAACAATCCGCGCTCGTTTGGCCACACGCTGCTTCAACTCTGGAGAAATCTTTTTTGAATCTCCAAAACTCAGGCAACATTCAAAGCCCATTGCATTAAGATGATCAATAAAGCCCAGGCAGCCAAAAACCTGGCTGTCCAGATTGGCGAAAAACAATATGCGAGGCTTCTCTGGCATTTTCTCTGGCATCGCCAAGCTGGAACTCAGTCTAAAATCCGCAGGAACATGATCCGGATAGCAAGGGTCAGGCTTTCTACGAGCTCTTCCTTACCGTCCGAAGTCATCCTGAATTCTGACAACATCATCCTCAGAAAGGAAGTCGCCCAGCTGAGTTTCAACGATGATCATGTCAGTTTCGCCCGTACACGCCATCCGATGCTCAATCAGCGGAGGCACAAAAACTGTCACACCGGGGCTGAATTGCGTCTCTACTCCATCAATAATAGCAACTCCGCGCCCTTCTACACATGTCCATATTTCCTGCCGGTGCCGGTGATATTGTAGAGACAATCTGGTGCCGGGAAGAACTGTAATCCGCTTGACCACGTGGAAGGGCCCAGTATCAAGAACAAGCCAATGCCCCCAGGGACGAATATCCTTTTCCCCTGTCTTGTAGTGAGAAACCATATCTAGTTCTCACGCGTCTGGTTGGGTCGATGCGGGCGCATATTTCTGAAAATCCGGTTTGCGAGAAAACGGGTGAAAGACAGATAGAGATTTATAAACGGCCTTGTCAGCTTGTTCTTGCTGCGTTCATACGCCCTAAAGCCAATAGAGTCGATTGAATACAGCTCTCGCAGATAATCAAACCGCGCAGAAGACGCAACAACAGGATGCAGAAAGCGATGACCTCCCTCGCTTGATGATCGTTCCCGTGCGGCAGCAAGAAGTTCATCAATATGCTTATCAAGACTGATTTCCGGATCTGTCGCAACGTGCTCAAGCCAGTCGCGATTCACCATTGGCACATTATCCGGATCAATCCCGGCAAAATCACGGATAAGCCCGGAGCCGAAAAAGAACGGCAGACCCGTGTCATCATGTGATCCAAAATCACTGATGATAAGGGTCGGGATATCTGAATAAAGAGCTTCAATCGCGACGGTTGAACTGATCGTCAGGCAAAGATCACATTCTGACAACAGGTCACTGGCTGATTCATAGGTCAGAAGCAGATTATCAGGCCGCGCTTGCCCAGATCTGTCTGATGCGTCCAGCAACATCTCAAGATGGGCCTGAGTTCTGTGAATCGTATGCTCACTCGGCCGGGTTCGCGGCTTAACAAAGAGATCCCAATCCGGATACCGCCGTGCAAGAGCAACAAGCTGCTCCGTCAGGTACTTTCGATCATCATAAGCACGTGGAATAACAGCCTGCTCAAAAAAGACCATGCGCTTACGGCTCTTGTTGTCACCAGCCCGCCGCTCAATTTTCTGAAGCGCAGAAACAAGTCCGAAATCTCGCGCATTCGAACCGTCATAGCCGAACGCATCGCACATTGACCGATAGCTTTCCAGATCCTGTCTGGAGTTGAGCCAGAGAAAATCGGCAGGGGCCCGGCTGGACAAACCATCAAAGGCATAACGCAACACCAGGCCGGGATACATGGCAACGATACAGGGGCGCGGGCCCTGGTAATCCTGCAGACGAAGAAAGAATCGCCTGAACGATGACCCATCAAGGGACATGATTAATATATCATAATTTTCAAGCACTTCCCGACTGCTCAGGCTGTCCATGCTATGGTGAAAGAGCCTGAACGGAATGTCCATCTGATCCAGTTGCTTCCCACTGATCTGCTGGGAACGAACTTTCACCAGAGCCAGATCGACCTCAGCTCCGCGCGCGGCAAAAGCCTTGCCGATTGTCGTCACAGTCCGGATAAAAGAATCATAACTTCCGACAGCAAGAATACGCATGTTTGAAACGTGTCCCAGAGGCCTGAGTGGATTATTGGCCAGAGCAGAGCTGACAATTTTGAGCGCTTATCCAGTTAGACAATTTCAGGAAAAATCATCAAGGGCGATTTCAGCGAGTTGACGGAGTGCACCTTTTCCGCCTTCAGCAGGCAGGACAACATCCGCGATCCGGAGTACCGATGGCGCAGCATCGGACGGACAGAGACCGAGGGCTGCCTTCCTGATACACTCGACATCATTAATGTCATTGCCGACAAAAGCGATATCTGACCATTCGAGGTCATTTTCCTCAAGCCAGTTCTCCAGGACATCAGCCTTCTGATCAGCTCCGTGAATAACCTCAAGCTTGAGCTTTTCGGCTCGCCGCTTCACCACCACATTCTGTTCTTTGGAGAGAACAAGAATCCGGTAGCCCGCACCACGCAGCTTTTCTATCCCCATACCATCCCGACGACTGCAGATAACCGCTTCCTGACCAAGCTCATTCACGATAACCCGGTCATCGGTATGGACTCCGTCAAAGTCAGTCACAATCACCCGAATACGCCGGAGCAGCGAAACCTCCCGCAAAGGTCTGTCAGCAACCCGGGAGAGGCTTTCCGCGACAAGCCAGTCCTGCACACTGTCAATTTCAATTGCAGGTGCCTTAACCGGCACAGGCAGCAGCTTGCCACAGAAGCGATGGCCAGCTTTGCGGAAAGATGCAATGTTCATTGTATAAACAGCACCAGTCTCCAGATATTCAGGAGGCAAGTCCTGGCGTCGCTTACGCTGTTGATTGTGATCGTGATTAACACCACGCCCAAATCCGTCTTCATCAATCGCCCAGAGAAAACCGTGACTGTCCGTTACAGAAAAGGCGCAGTCAGCACCAGACGCCTCGAATGAAGAGACCACAGCATCAATGTCTGTGGATGTTGTGAAGGGCGAGGTACACTGAAGAAAAACCAGTGTTTCCGGTGACAATCCATCCTCTTTCAGCTTGTCGAGAACATGAAACAGGGCACTTTCCGAGGTTGCAGAATCGGTGGCGATACTGTCGGGGCGCCTGATCGGCACAGCACCCCAATCAACCGCAATTCTCAGAATGTCATTGTCATCACTTGAAACATAGACAGCATCAATACAGTCGCTTTGACGGGCAGCACGAATGGTGCGCGCGACCAGCGGAATACCGCCCAGCAAACGCTTGTTTTTGTCGGGCAGGCCTTTAGAACCGCCTCTTGCTGGAATAACAGCGATGGTCTTCATGACACAAAAACTCCGATCATCGCCAGAAACTCAGCCAGATAGCTCCGGTGGCTTTCCCATCAGGAAGCCAGCTGTTCGATTCCGTTTTTGTCTTTAACCCATTTCAGCTTATCGCGCTGAACCTGCTCAACAGGAAGAATATCAACTGACTTGTAGGTCAGGGCCTGATCAACATTCTTCACGTCGCGGCACAGGCGACGCAAACCGTCCGGCTCAAGACTGGCAGCATGGTCGGTCCCTTTGAATGTCCGGTCCAGGGTGAAATGACGTTCGATATAGCCAAATCGGCCCTTGCCATAGACCCGCTCACCGAGCCGGCCAGCAGAGAGAGCGGCAATGTCAGCCGCAATTCCCAGATGATGACCGGAGAACCCGATAGCTTTGACCTTGTCGCCAAATTCTTCCTGTAACCGGTTGATCTCAAAGATACAGATATCCTCAAAAGCAACCGGATAGCCCGATGTACATGCGTAAAGCACAAGATCATTGGAGCGACCACGATCCGCATAAAACTGAACCAGTTCAGCAATTTCTTCACGCGTCGTCATGCCAGTTGAAACGTGGATTTCGCCGTCATAGTTCTTGCAGAGATAGTCCTGCAGTTCATAATGCTGGTTTGTTGCAGATGGCAGCTTAATCAGGGATGGATTAAGGGATGTAATTTCCCTGGCGGAGGTCAGATCCCAGACCGAGGTACTGTACTCGATACCCATCATCCGGCATTCTTCGAGCAACTCCTTATGTTGCCCGACCGAAAACTCCAGATATTCCCGGTGATCACCATAAGTGTCTCCATAGGAATTGGCCGGAACCGGATGCGGGGCATTATACTGCTCGTGTGTCAGGAGCTCCTTGTTGTGCCGCTTCTGAAACTTGGCCACATGCGCATTGCAGATCTTTGCAGCGACCTGAATAAGCTCTTTGGCCAGATCCATACGTCCCATATGGTTGCAGCCAATTTCTGCAATAACCTTGACTTCTTCGATATTCGACATAGCGCAAACCCGTTACCGGCATTCCCCAAAAACGCCTGACGCAGACAAACCGGCCCGAACGCCAGGGGCCTGTTACTGATTTCGCGTGAAACTAGAGTGCTGGCGGGGCATTTGCAAAACTTTTTTCGGAATTGATCAGACAAACAGACCGGGCAGGATCCGCACCGGCTACAACATGCGGCACGCGCTACAAAAGGCATTCAACAGCCACAGGCGCGGCAGAAATTTATGCTGTTCCAGCCGGATTTCATTTTTTCTGTTCAACCATCAGACGATATGTGTCATGTGAATTGCGCATAATCGGCAAGGTTACCGCTGCGCATCATGACCCAACAGCAAACATTTCTCTTTCTGCAACCTCATCCGTCTCGCTTTGGCAGTCGGCTGGTTCGCCATATGCGTAGCCTTGGAGTGAGGTGCCTGGTTATCAATTTCTCGCTGGGCGACTGGATTTGTACTTTTGGTCTGGGTGCCAGAAATTATGTGGGCAAGGTTCGCAACTGGCGCGACTATCTCGAGCGCTTTGTGGACGAAAATAACATTACAGATATTGTCTACTACGCTGATCAGCGTCCCTATCATCGCATCGCCAGATCCGTTGCCCGTCATCGCGGTCTGAATGTCTATGCCTATGAATTCGGTTATTTCCGCCCTGACTGGATCACGCTTGAACGTGGTGGCATGGGGGTGTTCTCACATTTTCCGAATGACCCTGAGCAGATTCGTGAACTGGCAAAGGATATAGAGTTCGACGAGCCGGACACGTTTTATCCCTATCAATTCAAAGATGAGGCCTTTTTTGAGGTCATCTATCATCTTGTCCCGTTCTTCTTTCCTTATCTGTTCCCCCATTATCGCAAGGACCGCTACTATAATCCCCTGCTTGATTATCTGAGTTACATACCGCGCCTGCTGCGGTCGAAGGCCAATGATCGCAAGGCCCAGTCCGCAGTTGAAGCTCTGGTTGCTGAAGACGTGCCGTTTTTCGTCGTCGCGATGCAAATGCAGTCTGATTATCAGATCCGCAGAGCCTCTCCTTATACCCATCTCAGTGAGATGATTACTGAAGTCGTGGATTCTTTCGTCGACCATGCTCCGGAAAACAGCAAGCTGGTCTTCAAGCTTCATCCTCTGGATAACGGCTATGAAAACTGGCCAAAGGTAATCTCGAACTATGCTGAGCAGAAAGGCTGCTCGGATCGCCTTCTTGTAATCGATGGCAGCAATCTCCAGACACTCTACAAGCATGGCAGCGGCGTCATCGTCATCAACAGCACGGCAGGCCTGTCTGCTCTGGTCAGCAACCTGCCGGTCAAGACACTGGGAACCGCCATTTTTGATGTGCCTGAAGTGACGTTCCAGGGTGAGCTGGATGCTTTCTGGACCGAAGGTCATGCACCGGATCCTGAAACGTTTGCGGCTCTGTCAAAGCTGCTGAAAGCAAGTGTTCAGGTAAAGGGCAACTTTTTCACCAGAGAGGGCCAGAACGCGGCAATCCCGGAATTCGCCCGACGCATCATGACCGGCGACGTGAACAGTTATGGTGCCTATGTGGAGCCACCACCCCGATTGAAGCGCGCTAAACAAGTGGGTGTGCCGATTACGTATGAAGGCTAGGCTGAGAAATGTCTTCCGCACCTCAGAAAACATTTCTTTTCCTACAGGGACCTTTATCCGATTATTACTCCCGGATAGCCGCCTGCCTGATGGACAGGGGCCATATCGTCCACAAAGTCCACATCTGCGGAAATGATGTGATGGACTGGCATCACAAAGGTGCCCATTTCTATCGCGGTTCGCCTAGCGACTTCTCTGACTATCTGTCACGCACCTTCGATGACAAGGGGATTACACATATTCTCTATCACGGAGACAGGCGGCCCTATCATCAGGAAGCCATCAAATGGGCTGATATTCATGACATCTCATGCGTCGTAACAGAATTAGGCTATCTGAGGCCAGACTGGATGACGATCGAGCATCGAGCCTGTTCCACCGGATCCCATTTCCCCAATCAGGCAAACCTTGTCCGCTCAATTGCCGAGAAGGTACCGTCGCCCGATTTCTCTCGTCATTATCCAGACAAAACAGCTAGCCTGATCGTACAGGAAGCCCGATTTACTGCATTTAACCTGCTGTTCTGGCCCGTCTTTCCTCACTATCGATCCCATCGCTCCCAACATCCTGTATCCGTCTATTCCGGATGGCTCTGGGCGAAATTCAAGACCTTGCTGCGAAAGACCGATCCAACAACAACAGTCGGGCAGCTGAACAAGCGCAAAAGCCCGTATTTTGTCTTTGGCTTGCAGCTGGACGGGGATTTCCAGCTCCGGGATCACTCCCCTTTCTCAGATATGTCCGAGGCAATTGGCTATGTTATCCGATCGTTTGCGGCCAACGTTCCAGACAATGCAGTGCTGGTTATCAAGCCGCACCCCCATGAAAGCCGTTACCGCAAGCTGAAGCGTACTATTGAGGCTCTCTCCCGACAGTTTGGCGTAGCCGATCGTATTCAGATTGTCACCGTTCCCAGCATCAAGACACTGTGCACAAACGCTGAAGGGTTCATAAGCGTCAACAGCTCGGCAGGCTTCGAAGCGCTGGAAGCCGGATGCCCTACCCTGTCCATCATGCCGACGCTGTATGATGTGGATGGCCTGACATTCCAGGGCATGGTTGACCAGTTCTGGGCAAACAAGGCACCGCCGGACGCAGAACTCTACAGAGCACTCAAATGCGCTCTGGCCGGAACAATCCAGGTCCGGGGTACCTTATACGACACGGAAGGCAGAGATCAGGCAGCCCGGGCGTCTGCAGACAGGCTGGTGGCTGATCAGATCAACAGCCCCGACGCTTTAATGAAAGATCCGCCAAGGCTGGCAAAGGCCAAGAAGATGGGCGTAACCTATCAGCCTGGGGCCTGACCCTAGTCATTTCCGAACAGATCGCGGGTGAAAACCTTGTCTTGAACATCCGCCAGCTCTTCAGTGATGCGGTTGGCAACAATCACATCAGCCTCTGCCTTGAACGCCTCAAGATCACGAAAGACACGGGAATGGAAAAAGTGGTCTTCTTCCAGAACCGGTTCAAAAACAATGACCTCGATCCCTTTTGCCTTTAGCCGCTTCATGATGCCCTGCACTGACGACTGGCGATAATTATCAGATCCCGTCTTCATCACCAGACGATAGATGCCCACGACTTTCGGCCCTCTCATCAGGATACGGTCTGACAGAAAGTCCTTTCGGGTTCTGTTTGCATCAACAATCGCCCGGATAAGATTCTGCGGCACATGATTGTAATTAGCGAGCAATTGCTTGGTGTCTTTCGGCAGACAATAACCACCATATCCAAAGGATGGATTGTTGTAGTGAGCACCAATCCGCGGGTCGAGCGATACACCCTTGATAATCTGAAGCGGATCCATATTGCCAGCCAGAGCATAGCTGTCCAGTTCGTTGAAGAAAGCAACACGCATGGCAAGATAGGTATTTGCGAACAGCTTGATCGCTTCAGCCTCATCGGCATCCGTAAACAGAACAGGGACATCCCGGGTAATTGCGCTGTTCAACAGCAGATCAGCGAAGACCTCCGCACGCTCAGAGCGTTCTCCGACAATAATACGCGAGGGATGCAGATTATCATACAGCGCTTTGCCTTCCCGCAGGAATTCAGGGCTGAAGATCACCTGTTCCGTTTTCAGCCTGTCGCGGATACCCCGCACATAACCGACTGGAATCGTTGATTTGATAACAATGGTTGCCGTTCTGTTGCAGGCTATAACCTGCCTGATAACGGCTTCAACGCTGCTGGTGTCAAAATTATTGGTCTTCGGATCATAATTCGTTGGTGTTGCGACAATCACGAAATCAGCATCTTGATAGGCCTGTTCAGCCTCGGTTGTCGCAGAAAGATCCAGAACCTTGTTTGCCAGAAAATCTTCAAGTTCGGCATCAGCAATCGGGCACTGTCCGTTATTGACCATCTGTACGCGATCTTCCGAAATATCTACCGCGATGACGGGATGATTCTGTGCAAGAAGTACAGCATTAGACAGCCCGACATATCCCAGGCCTGCAACGGCAATCTTCATGATCCAGCCTCCGGAAGAACCAGCATTCTTTCATTCATCACAAAATTCATACCGTCAGTGTGCAACACAGCGTCGTGATGAGTTCTCGGAAGCTGGGATGACGCGTTTTCCAAGGTTTTTCAACTGTTTTTTAGGTCAAATTAGGCCGGCTGATCTGCCAGGCGATTCAAGATCTCTCTAACGGCCCGAGAAAAATCACCTCTTTGCAGGCGCCCGGCCGTTTCAATCACGTAGATCATATACCGTTCAAAGAACGCATAATACAGATGCTCTGCCCTGATATCAGCCAGCCCGATCACAGCACGCCTGCTGATCGCATCAGCAATAACCGACTGCCTGTTGCCTTCAGCCCCTGATAGAGCGTGGTCCTCCGTCAAACCCCATCCCGCATAGAACGGCATTCCGAAGACATGAACAGGCAGCGCCGCATTCAAGGCTTCAAAACCAATCTGGCTGGTCACCACATAAACGCTGACCGCATGCTCAAAAACCGTCCAGATGTTGACAGGGGTCATGAGAAAACTGATGCGTGCCCGCTCAGCCTCACTCAGGAACCCGGCGAGCTGATCCGGATGCAGATAGCCTTTCTTTCGCCCGAGATAGACTTCCGGATGGATCTTGATAACAACCCTATGGTCGGGATTATCCGCCAGCGCCGCTTTGACCATCTGCTCAAATGACGTGACGCTCCCCGCTCCAAGCTCAATAGACTTGTCGTCATAGGTCTGGTCCACAATCAGAACAAACCGACCCAGAGCCTGAAGGTCTTCCGGCAGTACCGTCTGATCATAGCTGTCATTGTATTTCGACAAGCGGTTCTGGCGCAGAGCATCCATGACCTCACGACCGGATTGCACGACAGACAGATCGTCCTCGGCAGCTTCAACAGCAGAGATAACCAGATGCTCAAAGCGGCTCGGCCTTGTGGCATCAAAATAGATGCCCAGCTCATCAAAGACCAAAGAAACGGAACGCTCCACATGACCGGGCCTGACAGAGCGCAGCAAACCATCCTCTCCGGTCAGGTAATGCTTACCCAGTCCCTCTGCCACAAATCGCGCCGTACGCGCCCACCGGCGCATGCCCCATCCGACAATGACTGAATCAGTATCCAGAAAGCAGGACAGAGGGAGAAAATAGGCGACACCATCAAGCGCAACCTCAAACTCCTTACGCCGCTTCAAAAGGCCGGGAGACAGCAAGCCGATATGTTTTGTCATCGCAAGCCTCTCACATCCCTGGCGATGCCACGTCCTATAATCAATCCTTCGGCCCGAATAAAGAACAGGGAAAGAAACAGATCCATTATGTCACTGATACGAGATCCGTACAGGTCGACTTCCATCTCGTTAGCGTTTTCTCACAGTACCCCTCACAATGCTATGACTTGGGTGTGAAGGCGACAGGCTCTAGGGTCAAGAGAAACCATCAACTGGAGCAGATCAGATGCGCACTTCATGGCTTGCCGGATTAGCCATCGCATTCTCGGGTTTCTTGTCTTCCCCTGCAATTGCAGACACAAGTGATCGATGTGAAGGCAACCAGGCCTGTCAGATCAAAGATCGGTCCTACCATGTGCGGGCTCCGAAAGGCTGGGATGGCAAGACACCACTTCCTGTTCTGCTCTATTTCCACGGTTGGGGGCGAACGGGCCTCAACCCGATCAACAATCCCAAAGTCGGAGGCGCGACCGATTCCAACAATGTGCTTCTGGTTGCCCCGAACGGCATCAGACGGAGCTGGGATTTCTGGGACTATGATTCCCGCGACACGCCTTTTGTTGACAAGGTGCTCGCCGATGTGAGCGCCAGATGGCCGATTGACCGGAAACGGATTTTCATATCCGGCTATTCCTATGGCGCAGCCATGGCCTGGCGGCTGGCTTGCGAACGGGGCAGCGAATTTGCCGGATACCTGTCGATCGCCGGGACCCTGTGGCGTCAGAACGATATTCAATGCGCTGGCGGCCCGGTCAATCTGGCGCATGTGCACGGGTTGAGGGATAACGTGATGGACCTGCCCACCGGGACAGACGGTGACCCGCTGAACGGCATTGCACTCTGGCGTCGGATCAATCAGTGCGAAGGCCGCCCGGATCAGATTGAAGAAACAGGCACATTCACCTGCTATGCGTGGAGTTCCTGCGGATCAGGCAAGCGGACATCAGCCTGTTTTCACAAGTCCGGCCATCTCATTCCGAAAGGCTGGCTGAATGCCACCCTGAAACAGGTTCTTAGAGAACCCGCATCATGAATCGAGATCGGGGCCCATCCTGTGATTATTGCTGGAAATTGACCGCGTAATCCGCCATATATGGCCAGTTGACGGCAGGCTGCAGACTTTAATCTGTCCAGCCTGCCTTGTTATCTGGAAAGTCTGGTCATGTCCGCACGTCACATCCCGTTCCGCAAGATGAACGGTCTGGGAAATACATTTGTGGTTTTCGATGCCCGTCAGGAGCCCGTTACCCTGACGGCTGAGGAACGGCGCTGGGTGGCTGATGAAGCTGCCGGTGGTCCCGGTTTTGACCAGATGATCACCATCGAGAAGCCAACGGTTGGCGGCATGGATGCCTTTATGCGCATTCACAATGCCGATGGCGGTGAAGTGGATGCCTGCGGCAACGCCACCCGCTGCATCGGCTGGCTGCTGATGCAGGAAGCAAACAACAGCTTCGCCAATATTCTGACCAATGCCGGGTTTCTGAAGGCGATTGATGCCGGGGAACCTCATATGGTGACTGTGGACATGGGTATGCCACGCCTTGAATGGCAGGACATTCCGTTGGCCGAAGAGTTTGCTGACACCCGTGTCATTGAATTGCAGATTGGCCCGATTGATGATCCGATCCTGCATTCTCCGTCTGCCGTGAACATGGGCAACCCTCACGCAATCTTCTGGGTGGACAATGTTGAAGCCTACGACCTTGAAAAGATCGGTCCGCTTCTGGAACACCACCCGATCTTCCCCGAGCGCGCCAATATCAGTCTGGCGCAATTGATCGGAGAGAATGAAATCAGGCTCAAGGTCTGGGAACGCGGTGTCGGACAGACACGAGCCTGTGGCACAGCAGCCTGCGCTGTTGGCGTTGCCGCTCCGCGTAAGAAGCTGACTGACAGAAAAACCGTCATCCACCTGCCCGGTGGCCCCCTTGCCATTCATTGGCGGGAGGAGGATGATCATGTGCTGATGACCGGTGCAATCGAGGATGAGTATAAAGGACAGCTCGACCTCGATGCCCGCAGCTGGACAAAGGACCACTGACGCAGCCCATGGCCATCAAGGTTCTCACATTTGGATGCCGACTGAACGCTTATGAGTCGGAAGTGATGAAGCGGGAAGCAGAAGCCTCCGGCCTCAATGAGGCTGTGCTGGTCAACACCTGTGCGGTAACCGGCGAGGCTGTCAGGCAGGCTCGACAGGCCATTCGTCGCGCCCGTCGGGAAAATCCGGACGCTCGCATCATTGTATCCGGCTGCGCCGCCCAGACCGAGACCGAGACCTTCGCCGGAATGGACGAAGTGGATCTGGTCCTTGGCAATGATGAGAAGCTCGATCGCAGCAATTACGTGATCAACGATTTCGGCGTCTCGTCCGAAGAGCGTGTCCGTGTCAATGACATCATGGCCGTCAGAGAAACCGCACCGCATCTGATAGACGGTCTGATGGACCGTGCGCGCGCCTTCGTCCAGATCCAGAACGGCTGTGATCACCGCTGTACGTTCTGCATCATCCCCTATGGCCGCGGCAATTCGCGCTCCGTCCCGATGGGTGATGTGACAGCCCAGATCCGCCGACTTGTTGAAAATGGCTATGGCGAGATTGTCCTGACCGGTGTCGACATCACCTCTTACGGTGCCGACCTGCCCGGTGCACCAACCCTGGGCAGGCTCTGTGACGCTATTCTGAGGCAGGTGCCTGATCTGAAGCGGCTCAGAATTTCATCCATCGATTCCATTGAGGCTGATGATTATCTGATGCGGGTCATTGCGGAAGAAGACCGTCTGATGCCGCATCTGCATCTGTCGCTTCAGGCCGGGGACAACATGATCCTCAAACGGATGAAGCGACGACATTCCCGCGAGGACACAATCCGCTTCTGTCGCGAAGTCAGGGATCTGCGCCCGGACATGGTTTTCGGTGCTGACATCATTGCCGGGTTCCCGACCGAGACAGAAGAGATGTTCAGGCAGTCTCTGGCAATTGTTGATGAGTGTGACCTCACCCATCTGCATGTTTTCCCCTTCTCCCCCCGCCCGGGAACACCGGCCGCGAAGATGCCGCAGGTTGACAGGTCTGTAGTGAAAGAGCGCGCAGCGCGCCTGAGACAGAAAGGCGAACTGGCTCTGACCCATCATTTCTCGTCTGAGGTTGGGCAAAGCCGCTCCGTGCTGGTAGAGAAAGCAGGGCTTGGCCGCACCGAGCAATTCACACTGACAGAGCTTGATACGGGCATTCCCGGCGAGATCATTCCTGTGACCATAACCGGACACACCGACCGCGCGCTTGTGGCAAGCGCTAGCTGACAAAGGCCGGATCATGAGCGAACAAAAAAAGGGCTTCTTTGGCCGCCTGTTCGGCGGGGCCGACAAGCAATCAGAAGAAGATCGGACTGACGATACAGCCATTGTTGCCAGTGAGCCTGTCGAGAACAGCAGCCCTAAGAGCATAGAACCGGATGATACTGCCGAAGCAGTGCCCGCGACCGATACCGTGGAGGAAGCACCAGAGCCCTCCCAACCATCAGAAGCGGTTGAGACGGCTGAAGCGGATGACCCAACTGTCCATGCTATGGCCGAGGAGAATGCCTCCTCCGCCCCTGAAGAATCTGAAGAAACGTCTGAAGAACCTTCTGTTGACGTTCCTCAACCGAAGCAAAGCTGGTTCCAGCGCCTGCGCCAGGGTCTGTCCCGATCCTCAAATTCGCTTACCGACGGCATCACTTCAATTTTCACCAAGCGCAAGCTGGACGAAGACACGCTGCAGGATCTGGAAGACATTCTGATTCAGGCCGATCTGGGTGTCGAGACCGCCATGGCAATTACAGATCGCCTGTCAGATGGCCGTTTCAACAAGGAAATCTCAGACGAGGAAGTGCGCCAGATCCTCGCCGATGAGGTGGAGGCCGTTTTGAAGCCAGTGGCACGGCCTCTGGAAGTCGATACCAGTCAGGCCGGACCTCATGTGATCCTGATGGTAGGGGTAAACGGCACAGGCAAGACCACCACAATCGGCAAACTGGCATCGAAATTCCGGGCTGAAGGCAAATCCGTCATGCTGGCAGCCGGTGATACATTCCGCGCGGCCGCAATTGACCAGCTCAAGGTCTGGGGCGAACGGACCGGTTCACCGGTTCTCAGCCGCGATGTGGGATCGGATGCTGCAAGTCTCGCCTATGACGCCATGAAAGATGCCGCCAATGCTGGCTCAGACATTCTGATGATCGACACAGCCGGACGTCTTCAGAACAAGGCCGAACTGATGGCCGAACTGGAAAAGGTCATTCGCGTCATCAAGAAGCACGACGAAAATGCACCCCATTCCGTTCTTCTGGTTCTCGATGCCACAACCGGCCAGAACGCGGTCAACCAGGTCGAGATTTTCGGCAAGGTCGCTGGCGTCACCGGACTGGTGATGACAAAGCTTGATGGCACCGCACGCGGTGGTATTCTGGTGGCCATTTCTGCCAAGCACAAACTGCCGGTGCACTTCATTGGTATTGGTGAAGGCGTCGATGACCTCGAACCGTTCGAACCCGGCGATTTTGCCAAGGCCATAGCCGGGCTGGAAGGATAAGTCTGAATGTCTCAAGAAAAGCCGGACGAAATCAATCCGCTTCTGAAACTGGCACTGGAGCTGGGGCCGCTCGGCATCTTCTTCTTTGCCAATTCAAAGTTCGGGATCTTCTGGGCAACCGGACTGTTCATGGGTGCCATTGCAGTTTCCCTGGTGTTGAGCTTTGCCCTGACCCGCAAACTGGCCATTATGCCGCTGGTGACCGGCGCCTTTGTTCTGGTTTTTGGCGGATTGACCCTGATCCTTCAGGATGAGCTTTTCATCAAGCTCAAGCCAACCATTGTCAACGTCCTGTTTGGCGCGATCCTGCTCGGTGGCTTGGCCTTTGGCAAATCCCTGCTGGGTTATGTCTTTGAATCCGCCTTTTCCCTTGATGATGAAGGCTGGCGCAAACTGACCTACCGCTGGGCCTTTTTCTTCTTTTTCCTGGCCGTTCTGAACGAGATTATCTGGCGTAACTTTTCCACCGACGACTGGGTTTCATTCAAGACGTTCGGCATCTTCCCGCTGACTATTGTTTTCACAATGGCACAGCTGCCACTCATCCAGCGGCACAGCACGGAAAAAATGGAATAGACTTGAGGCGATGCGCAGATGCTCTATGCGTTGCGGTTGAACTGCCCGCCAACCGGCTCACCATTGCCGATATAAACGCTCTGGATCTGCAGCTGCTGAACCGTGACCCGCGCGCCGTTTTCAAGCTCAAGCTGGGCTTCAGCGACACGAACCGAATTAAACGAAATACCGTTCTCATCAACGCTGAACGTTTCAAGTTCGCCAAACCGGGCTGACAGACCATCAGCCTCGATCTCGGTATAGGAGGCGGAGGCTGAATCAAAGGAGAAGCCTTCCGGTAGGCCACCGAACGGTTCTGTCAGGCCTGCATTCGGCGGTGTCACACGGCGGGCTTCCGTCAGCTCGTCATTGCTGTCTTCTGCAGCAGCCTGGGGCTTCGCCACATCCTGATAGGCCCGCACACCTTTCAGATCTTCTTCTGTCTTACGCTTGCCGGCTTCCACGGCACTTTGCAGCAGGTCGACAGTCGCCTTGTCCCGTTCCGCCTTCTCAATGGCCTTGGTCAGCGCATCCTGTTGTGGCTCTTCTGCCTGCTCAGCATTGGGCTTTTCTGTCTGCGGACGATTAATCGTCGCAAAAAGAGACTGGCTGGATGTCTGTTCAAGAGTCAGAGAAAGGGACATGGGGGCCTCCTGGCCGAAAAACAATCAGCCGCAGAATGCCGCAATTACAGTTAAGATTTTCCTAAAATCAATAGGTCCTGACCCTAAGACGTTACCGCCGGGCCAGCGTAGCCTCACCCAGGGCGCCGGCCGGATTCTGGAACGGAGGCTCCAGACCATCCTCATCAACAGATCTTGCCTGGAGCAAAGCCCAGTGCACGGATGGGAAAGCCAAGTCATCCCAGGGCAGGTCATCCCAGTGAAACAGAGCCACATCAAGGCTCTCCTCACCAGCCGAAAAGCCACTCTCAAGCCGTGCCCGGTAGATCAGCTGCACCTGACTGATATGGGGAATTGTATAGACTGCCAGCAGCCCTAAAATCGCGATATCAGCACAGGCTTCTTCACGTGCTTCCCGCATGGCCCCGGCCTCCGGGCTTTCATGCAGCTCAAGATAACCCGCGGGCAATGTCCATAATCCATAGCCCGGTTCAATCGCACGGCGACAGAGCAGGTAACGGCCATCGTCACTCTGCACTACGGATCCTGCAACAATTTTTGGATTCTCATAGGCAATATGGCCACAACGGACACAGACATCCCGCTCATGGGTATCCCCTGCAGGAACAGCGCGCTCAAACAGGATGGCTTCTTTACTGTCTGCCATATCCAAGCGCTCCCGCCTTATTGTGCAGCCAAGACCTTTTCAATTTCCGGCATCAGGATATCACGCTTGGAACGAGCCGTCAGCGGGCCAATAAACTTGTAGCGAATAACCCCGTTCCGATCGACGACAAAGGTTTCAGGCACGCCGTAGACGCCCCAGTCAATGCCGGTCCGGCCTTTCGGGTCAACCCCGATTGCATCAAACGAGTTGCCCAGCTCTGTTAGGAATGCCCGGGCATTGTCCGGCGTATCCTTGTAGTTCAGGCCGAACACCTTGAACCGGTCATCCTTGGCCAGCTCATTGATGATCGGATGCTCCTGACGGCAGGGTACGCACCAGGATGCCCAGATATTGACAAGGGTCACCTGACCCTTCAGGTCGGCTCGGGAGAAACCCGGCACACCGGTGCCATCAAGCGCAGGCAGGGTAAACTCCGGTGCAGGCTTGCCCTTCAGGGCAGAGGGAAGGTTGTTCGGATTATCACCACTTCCGAGCCGCTCGAAAAACAGCCCGGCGAGAGCCAGGAAGATAATCAGAGGCAGAAGGATGAGAACAATGCGAAGCCCACTGCCCTTCTTGACCGCAACAGAAGCCTCTTCACTCATCCGGCATCTCCGTCAGGCATACGCGCTGCAGATCGCCGTCCAATACCGCTCTTTTCAAGCTCGGTCAGAAGGCGTTTCTGCGTCCTGCCATCTATAATGATCCAGCCGATCAAGACGGCAAGAACAAGGATGGCAATCCCGTAGGATGCTGCGATATAGCCTGCATGAGGTCCCCAGATCAGCATCAGTTTGTCTCCTTTGCAGCCTGCATCAACTGCATCGCACGAACCCGGCGCTTCAGAATTTCCGTCCGCATCGACATGAAATGAAGCAGCATGAACAGAAGGCTGAAGG